>NZ_JAAMOZ010000001.1:967656-1290208 GCF_011758645.1 Brooklawnia cerclae
AGTACAACTTGCCCACGGGCAGGTCGGCGGCCCAACGGGCGGCCGTCAGCGCGACCAGGCTCGCCTGGTCGGGCACCACGCCGACCACGAACGGGTGCCCACCCGGTGGGGTGATCCTGTCCAGGCTCGGCTGGGGAACCGTGTGTGCATCCCTCATCGAACTTCTCCTCGTCTGGTGAGCACGTGGCCTCCTGTTACCGGCGATGCCCGGCCAGACCGTACGGCAGCCGCGGATCGGCCGCGGCGATCTCGAGCAGGCGGTTGTACTTCGCCACTCGTTCGCCACGTGCCGGGGCACCGCTTTTCAACTCCCCGGCGCCGGTTGCGACGACGAGATCCGCGATGAACGTGTCAGGGGTCTCGCCGGAACGGTGCGACACCATCTGGTCGTACCCGGCTGAACGGCACAAGGCCTGCGCATCGAGGGTCTCGGTGACCGTCCCGATCTGGTTGGGCTTGATCAGTGCGGCGTTGCCGACCTCACGGTCGATCGCCTGCTGGATGATCGCCGGATTGGTCACGAAGATGTCGTCGCCCACCAGCTGTACGGTGCCGCCGAGCCGCCGGGTGAGGCGCTCCCACCCGTCCCAGTCGTCCTCGGCGAGCCCGTCCTCCAGAGACCAGACGGGGAAGTCGCGCGCGATCTGTTCATAGCGGGCGATCATGTCGTCCGATGTCAGCGCCTCGCCCGCGACCTGGTAGAAACCGTCCCTGTAGAACTCGCTGGACGCCGGGTCGAGCGCGATCGCCACGCCGTCCATGCCGGCCGGGTAGCCGGCGGCCTCGATCGCTTCGACCAGCAGGCGCAGCACATCCTCGGGCTGGGTGATGTCGGGCGCGAACCCGCCCTCGTCGCCCAGGCCGGTCGAATCGCCCCGTGCGCGCAGGATGCCTCGGAGCGAGCTGTACACCGCCGCCCCGGCCCGCAGCGCCTCGGGAAACGACGGTGCCCCGAGCGGAGCGATCATGAACTCCTGGAAGTCGAGGTCGTTGGCCGCGTGGACGCCGCCGTTGAGCACGTTGAAGTGGGGGACGGGCAGCCTCGCCGTGACGCCGGCCGGGGTCAGGTACTCCCACAGCGGGGTGTCCGCGGCGAACGCGCGGGCGACTGCCATCGAGACGCCGAGGATCGCGTTCGCACCGAGCCGCGCCTTGTTCGGCGTGCCGTCCAGCTCGATCATCGCGTGGTCGGCCTCGGCGAGCGAGCCCCACGAGCGCGACAGCAGAAGCTCCCGCAGGGGGCCTTGCACGTTGGCGACGGCGTGCAGCACACCTTTGCCCGAGTACCGGTCGGTGTCCCCGTCCCGTAGCTCGACGGCCTCGCGGGTGCCCGTCGAGGCCCCGGACGGTACCGCGGCGCTGTACTGGTGATCGTCAAGGGTCGTCACCGTGACCTTGATGGTCGGGTTGCCGCGCGAGTCGAGGATCTCCAGTGCCGAAACCTGCGAGAACCCCACGTTGCTGCGAGTCATGATCTGCGTCCCTTCATCTCGTGTGAGCAAGCACCGGATGAGCGGCCGAGCCGTGGGGCAGACGTCACGGCGCGACCCTCACCGGGTCGAACACAGGGACCGTTGGCAGCGTCTCCGCTGCGGTTATGGCGAGCCCCACCGCCGTGACGGGTCGAGTATATAGCTCATGGCCCGAGTCCAGCATCGGATGACCATGGTCGTGTTCGACGCCATGGGCGTCCTCTACGAGGCCGGTGACGATGTCGCCGACCTGCTCGTCCCGTTCCTCCGCGAGTCAGGCTGCGCGCTGGATGATGCCGACATCGGGCGTCTCTATCACCAGGCCAGTCTGGGGCGGCTGACTTCGGCGGAGTTCTGGGCATCATGCGGGGTCGGTGCCGATGATCGGACGTACTGTGCTCGCCACACGATGGTTCCCGGGATCGAGGCATTGCTGGGCGACCTTGCTCGTGCCGGTGTGCCGACGGCCTGCCTGAGCAACGACGTCACCGAATGGTCCGCGCTGGTGAGACAGCGATTCGGGCTCGACCGGCGGATCGGCACGTGGGTGATCAGCAGCGACATCGGCGCGCGTAAACCTGATCCCGCCGCGTTCCGGGCGCTGGGCGACGCAACGGGGGTCCCACCGGCCCGCATGATGTTCTTCGACGACCGAAAGGCGAACGTGGACGCGGCCCGGGCTGCAGGCCTCGAAGCGGTCGTGTTCAGCGGGGCATCCCACGCCCGGGATGTGCTGTGTGAGCGTGGGATCCTGCCGGTGCGGGGACAGCTCTGAGGCGTGTCGTCGGCCCTTTCGACAGGCTCAAGGGGCGGGTTGGTGGTCGCCCAGGCCTTTTGACAGGCTCAGGGGGTGGGGTTGGTGGTCGTCCAGGCCCTTTCGACAGGCTCAAGGGCCGTTTCCGCAGACGGCCCTTGAGTCAACGTTCCGGGTGCGAGCCCGCCGATCAAGTTGGGCGTTTCCGCAGACGGCCCTTGAGCCTGTCGAAAGGGCCTGAACACCCCCCGAGAATGCCGTGGAAGACCGCCGAAGCGACCGCGATCGCGCCGCTCAGCCCAGCCGGGCCCTCACCTGAGTGGCGACGGTCTTGCCGTCCGCGCGTCCGGCCACCCTCGCGTTGACAGCCTTCACGAGGCCGCCCATCTGCTTCATCGTCGGCTTCGATCCGAGTTCGGCCTCGACCTTGGCCACCTCTTCGTCCACGATCGCCGTCAACTCGTCGTCGGTCAGGGGCTGAGGCAGGTAGCGCGCCAGCAGGGTGGCTTCCCCGGATTCCTTCTCGGCGAGCTCCGGCCGTCCGGCTGCGGCATACGTCTCGGCGGACTCGATGCGCGTGCGCTGCTCCTTGGTCAGGACCGCAATCTCCTCGGCGTCCGTGAGTTCCTTGGCCTGTTCGCCCGCGACCTCCGCGTACTGGATCGCGCCGATGGCCATGCGGAGGGTCGACTTGGCGAAATCATCCCGCGCCTTCATGGCGGCCGTGAGATCGGCCCTGAGCCTCTCCTTGATTGCGCCCACGATCTGTTCCTCCTGGATCGATCCCTCACGGTGCGCCCTCATGCCGGCGGCGTCGCCTGTCGGACGCGAACGCGCCCCGAACGTCCATTCTGGCACGGCGGCCTTGCGGGCGACGTCCGGCCGCCAGGCCATCCGTGGTGATCCCGCTTCCCACAGGCCGTACCGTGCCCGCTGTAGAATGGTTCGCTGTGGCAGTTGCAGACCTTCCCGAGCGCATCAGCGAACTCGATCGCTCATTGACGTCCATCGAGGTTGTCGTCGATCCGGAGACCAAGAAAGCGCAGATCGCCGAGCTCGAGCAGGAGGCCGCGGCCCCCGACCTGTGGAACGACCAGGAGAACGCTCAGCGCGTCACCAGTCGGCTCTCGCGGCTCCAGGCCGAGGTGGAGCGGGTGGAGGGCCTGCGTCGCCGGTTGGACGATGTGCAGGTGCTGCTGGAGCTCGCCACCGAGGAGGGTGACCAGGCGAGCCTCGCCGAGGCCGAGCGTGAGGTCGCCGGTCTGGGCGGCGAGATCGAGGCGCTCGAGGTACGTACCCTGCTGTCGGGGGAGTACGACGAGCGGGACGCCCTGGTGACGATCCGGTCGGAGGCCGGGGGAGTGGACGCGGCGGACTTCGCGTCCATGCTCCTGCGCATGTATGAGCGTTGGGCCGAGCGTCATGGCTACCCGATCGAGGTGTACGACGTCAGCTACGCCGAGGAGGCGGGCATCAAGTCGGCCACCTTCACGGTGAAGATCCCCTACGCCTACGGCACGCTGTCCGTTGAGCAGGGGACGCACCGTCTCGTCCGTATCAGCCCCTTCGACAACCAGGGACGACGCCAGACCAGTTTCGCGGGCGTCGAGGTGTTGCCCGTCGTGGAGGAGACCGACCACATCGACATCCCCGAGCAGGACATCCGCGTGGACGTGTTCCGCAGCTCCGGCCCGGGTGGCCAGTCGGTGAACACCACCGACTCCGCGGTGCGCATCACCCACCTGCCGACCGGTCTGGTGGTGAGCTGTCAGAACGAGAAGAGCCAGATCCAGAACAAGGCGGCGGCGTTGCGTGTCCTGCAGGCGCGGCTGCTCGAGAAGGCCCGCAAGGATCGCGAGGCCGAGATGAACGCGTTGAAGTCCGACGGGAACTCCTGGGGCTCACAGATGCGCAGCTATGTGCTGCATCCCTATCAGATGGTCAAGGATCTCCGGACCAACTACGAGACCGGTAACACCGACGCTGTGTTCGACGGCGACATCGACCCGTTCATCGACGCGGGTATCCGTTGGCGCCGCCGCGACGAGGCGAACGCGTAGGCGCGAGCCGTATGTGAGGCATGGCCGGGTGCGGTCAGCCGGGGTCGGCCCCGCGTGGCGGACTCGATCGTCATAGGTGCGTCGTTTAGACTCAACATCGCGGACTGAGATTTTCTCAGGAAACTTCCCCACTTCCGCGGCGGGCTCGGGTGCACGCGGTGATCGCGACGATCGCCGCTCGGTGGCGTCCGTGTTCTCCGTGGCACGTGAGGACGCCCAACACGGTGCAAGGCTAAAGGACTGTCACGTGATCACATTCGAGGACGTGTCGAAGATATACCCGGGCCAGTCGAAGCCCGCTCTCCGGCACATCAACCTCCAGGTCGACAAGGGAGAGTTCGTCTTCCTTGTAGGTACGTCGGGGTCGGGCAAGTCGACCTTCTTGCGGCTGATCCTGCGCGAGTACCGCGCGTCGTCCGGGCGGATCTTCGTCCTCGGCAAGGAACTGGGACGACTCCACCAATGGAAAGTGCCCGCATTGCGGCGCCAGATCGGCACGGTGTTCCAGGACTTCCGCCTGTTGCCCGGCAAGACGGTGCACGAGAACGTCGCCTTCGGCCTGCAGGTGCTCGGCCGGCCCAGCGCCGAGATCAAGCGCACGGTGCCGGAGATCATCGACCTCGTCGGCTTGTCCGGCAAGGAGGATCGTCAACCCGAAGAGCTGTCGGGCGGCGAGCAGCAGCGTGTCGCCATCGCGCGGGCTATCGCCAACCGTCCCAAGATCCTCATCGCCGACGAGCCCACCGGCAACCTCGACCCACAGACGAGCGTCGGCATCATGAAGCTGCTCGACCGCATCAACAAGCGGGACACGACGGTCATCATGGCCACCCACGACCAGACGATCGTCGACCAGATGCGCAAGCGGGTCATCGAACTCGACCAGGGCAACCTCGTACGCGACCAGGTTCGCGGCGTCTACGGCACCGCCTAGTCCGTCCACACCAGATCAGGAGAACGAAGACCAATGCGGCACACCTTTCGGGAGACGTGGTCGGGGCTGAAGCGCAACGCTTCGATGACGATCGCCGTCATCGTGACGATGACCGTCTCGTTGACCCTCTTCGGGCTGTCGGTCATGACCTTCCAGGAGGTCGATCGGGTCAAGGGCCGGTGGTACGACAGGATCGAGATCTCGGTCTTCCTGTGCACCGAGGATTCGGCCGGGACGAGCCAGAGCGGCACCTGCGAACCGGGGGAGGGCACCTCCGACGTACAGCGCGAGAACATCCAGACCCGGCTCGAGCAGAACGTCGATGTGCAGGAGGTCTTCTACGAGTCCAAGCAGGAGGCCTACGACGACTATCGGCGCACCTACGCCGACTCGCCCCTCCTCGACTCCCTGACCGTCGACCAGATGCAGGACTCGTTCCGGGTCAAACTCAAGGATCCCGAGAACTATCAGGGAGTGGTGGCCGAGGCACAGAGCCTGCCCGGCGTCCAGAACGTGCTCGACCTCCACGAGGTGCTCGACCCGATCTTCTCGGTGCTCAACGGCCTTCAGTGGGGGACGATGGGTATGTCCGTGCTGCTGCTCGTCGCCGCCATGCTGCAGATCGGGAACACCATCCGCATGTCCGCGTTCACGCGCCGGCGCGAGATAGGCATCATGCGTCTGGTCGGTGCGTCCAACGTCTACATCATGTTGCCGTTCCTGCTGGAATCGCTGTTCGCGGGCCTCATCAGTGCCGCGTTGTCCGGGGCCGCACTCCTGGGCACGTACTTCTTCCTGATCGACCGCAACGCTAAAGTCTCAATCCAGGCTTTACCCTGGATTACCTGGTCAAACGCGTGGTTGGCCGTCGGAGCGGTTGCCATAGTGGCGGTTGTGCTGTCTATCGTGCCCACATTGATCACCACGCGCAGGTATCTGCGCGTCTGAACCTATGTGGGGGTGTAGACGTGACTCGAGGACTTTCCCGGGCCGCCGGCGGCCACTCGAGGTACACGGCTAAGCGGCGTGCGCCCTGGCTCGGCCGGGCGCTCGCCGGCATCATCGTCATCGGGGCGGTCGTGGGCATCGCGGTCCCGGCCCATGCCGACGACCTGGACGATCAGCAGGCGGCTCTGCAAAGCGAGTTGGACGCCAGCAGCCAGTCGGTCGACGAGGGCTACTCGCAGCTGTCGCAGGCGACCGACGCGGTGTCGGCATCCCGTCAGGCACTCGCCGACGCGCAGGCCGTCCTGGCCAAGGCGCAGAGCGACCGGGACGCGGCCCAGGCCGAGGACGCCAAGAAGGCCGAGGAACTCGATTCTGCGAACCAGGCGCTCGACGATGCCAAGGCCCGCGTCGCCGAAGGACAGGCGGCGGTGACGGCGCAGCAGAAGAAGGCGGCGTCCGATCTGGCCGTCAGCCACCAGCAGAACACCGCGATGATGGCGGTCGGCATGCTCTTCACCGACAGCGAGGACCCCACCAACGTCAGCTCACGCATCCAGTGGGCGTCCACCCTCTACCAGGCGAATGCCTCCGAACTGAACCGGCTCACCGAACTGCAGCTGCAGCTGCAGAACGAGCAGGCGTCCCTGGCCCAGCTCGAGGACCAGGCACGCGTCGCTCGCGAGGCCGCGGCCGACCAGCTCTCGGCGACGCAGGCCGCGGAACAGGCCGCGGATGACGCCGCAGCCGCGGTGTCCGATCTGGTCGCCCAGAACGAGACCGCCGAGGCAACCGCCGCGGACGCGTTGTCGGCGCGACAGGCGGCCTATGCGGACATGCAGGCCCAGATGGATGACGTCACCGCCCAGATCAACGCGCGCAACGCGCAGCGTGTGGCGGCTGCCGCAGCTGCTCAGCAGAGCAGCTCCAGTGGCTCGTCGAGCAACTCCGGGTCGTCGGGAAGTGGTTCGTCGAACAGCGGCGGTTCGTCCAGTAGCGGCGGGTCGTCGTCCGGATCGGGCTTCCCGCTCTATATGCCGGCCAACGGCCCCTACACCTCGCCCTTCGGCTACCGGTACAACCCGGTGTACGGCTACTCCGAACTGCACGACGGCCTCGACATCGGCGCCTCCTGCGGGACGAACGTCTACGCGGCCGCGTCCGGCGTGGTCACCCAGGCGATCCCCGCGGCCTCCAGCGGTGGCTGGGGCAACCGGGTGGTCATCGACAACGGCTGGATCAGCGGCGTGCAGGTCAGCACCGGCTACAACCACATGACGAACTACATCGTCAGCGTCGGTCAGTCCGTCAGCCGCGGACAGGTCATCGGGTACGTCGGGACGACCGGTCTGTCGACCGGCTGCCACCTGCACTTCCACGTGTGGATCAACGGCAGCGTGACCGACCCGGCTCCCTACCTGTGATGCGACCGGTGTGACACGGCCAGGGGTCAGATGCTGGTGCTTCTGAGCCGTTCCCTGGTGATGTCGGCCATCGACTCGGAGAACTCCCTGGTCAGGTGATTGTCGTCGAGATAGACGTTGACGCCGCCGATGACTCCCGGGCACACGTTGCCGGTGCAGATCACGTCGGACAGGTCGAGCGACATGTAGCCCTCGATCTCGCTCAGGTCGGCGTCCGGCATGGTCTCGGAGTAGATCATCGATCTCGACACCATGCACCCGGTCACAGGGTTGGTGGTGGTCACGCCGAGCGAGCACTCGTACATGTCGAAGGGGAAGCGTGGGTTGTCGCGTACGCCGATGAGCCTCGTGACACCCGCATCGGCCAGGACGCGCACGTACTCCTCGATGCCGGCGACCGCGACGTCAGGTGTGTCCGCGGACGCGGCCGTCGCGTAGAACAGGACCGTGTCGGGGGCTTCGGCGGCCACCGTCGCCAGCACGTCCTGATTCCAGGCGACGCAGGTCTCGACCTGGTCGTCGGTGGGGGGACGGAACTGGCAGCCGCCGAGCAGAAGCGTGACGACGCGGGCCCCGTCGGCGAGATAGCCGGGTGTGATGGCCGGCAGCAATTGCTCCATGTGGGAGTCACCGATGGCCACGACCGTCGAGGTGTAGACCCCGTCGTCCGGGAGCTGTTGGGCGCACGTGGCTTTCTCGCGTCGATCGATGGCTGCGTACGCACCGTCACAGGCATCGGGCAGGCCGGCCCAGCTCTCGCCCCTGGCCTCGGGGATCGGCACGGTGTCGACCCCGAACTGACGAGCCGGGTCGTCCAACTCACCCGCGGAGAAGACGCGGGCCCCCGGATGATCACCGACGGGTGACTCGCTCGCCCGGACGTCCTGCCGGTGCTCGAGGAACGCGATCGGTGCGACGCCGACCGCCAGCGAGGTCGCCACGACGGCCGCTTTGTGCCACAGCGAGGAGTTCGTCCAGGGAAGACGGCGCAGGGGAGCGTCGACCCACTTGGTGAGCAGCGTAGCGGTGCCGATAGAGACCATGATCAGCACCACACCCTCGGCCGGCGAGAGCTGGTCCTGTTCGCGGGCGCCGAGGTACACCGCGATGATAGGCCAGTGCACCAGGTACAGCGCGTAGGAGATGTCGCCCAGGGCCACCAGTGGCCTCAGCGACAGGAATCGGGCGAGGCCGCCGGGGGCGTCCGCGGTGCCGACGGTGAGGACGGTGGCGGCGGCGAGCATCGGGATTGTGGCCATCGGGCCGGGGTAGGTGCCGATGGAGACCAGGGAGAACAGGACGATCGTGCCCAGCCCTCCCCATCCGATGACCGCCTTCCATCGATCGGGGACGCGCACCAGGGGAGCGACGACGGCCACCATCGATCCCAGGGCGAATTCCCAGATGCGTGAGCGGGTGTCGAAATACAGACCCTGGTACTCCGTCGCCCGGGCCACGAGCAGCCAGATCATGCTCGCGACCGCGAGTGTGCCGAAACCGGCCATCGCGATCACACGGATCCGTTTGCCCAGACGGCGCGCGATGAGCACGCACGCGGCCATCAGCAACGGCCAGATGAGGAAGACCTGCCCCTGCATCGACATCGACCACAGGTGCATGAGCGGGCTGGACAGCGAATGCTCGGCGGCGTAGTAGTCGGTCTGGTTGCCGAGGAGTCGCCAGTTCTGGAAGTAGAACAGGGACGCGATCGCCTGCTCGAGGATCTCCGGGCGCCTCGTGCGCGGGAGGAACATGTAGGTGAGGGTCACGGCGAACCAGATCGCGAGTACGAGCGGAGGCAGCAGGCGCTTGAACAGGCGCAGCCACTGGTCGGGCAGGCTCGGCATCGTCCCGCTCTCACTGCGGCGGATGAACGAGCCCGCAAGCAGGTACGCGCTGATCATCAAGAACACGTCCACGCCGATCGGGGAGCCGACCTGCCAGGCGTGGAAGCCCATGACCTGGAGCATGCAGATGGCGCGCAACCCCTGGATCTCTGGCCGGAATGTTGATGCGGCCGGTCGTACGTCGATCGCGGGAGCCGCCGAACTGCTCGGTTTCACTCACGCAGAGTAGCCGGACGAGCGCCGGGAACCGAAGCCCGACTCACATCGTGTCACTCTCACTCCGCGTGTGGCCTGTACAGGGTCGTTCCCTGAGCCTGTCGAAGGGTCGTTGTGGAATGAGGCAGCCGCACAGGTCGAGGTGTCGCCCACCGGGTCGTTCCCTGAGCCTGTCGAAGGGTCTTGTATCGCCATGGGACCCAAGCGATTCTAGGAGGTCGTTCCCCGAGCCTGTCGAAGGGTCGTTGCGGATGCCCTCCGCGTGGGGCCTGTACTAGGCTGGGGTGTCCGACACGGATGAGGGGAGGAACCATGCCCAGGGAAAAGGGTCGCACGGTGGTGGCGCAGAACAAGAAAGCGCTGCACGACTATGCCATCGGCGATCGCGTGGAGGCCGGGCTGGTCCTCACCGGCACGGAGGTCAAGTCGTTGCGGGCGGGGCGGGTCAGTCTGCTGGACGCGTTCGCGACCATCGACGACGGCGAAGCATGGCTCCGCAACGTGAACATCCCCGAATACACATTCGGGACGTTCCACAACCATGCGGCCAAACGGAACCGCAAGCTCCTGCTGCACCGCAAGGAGCTCACCCGGCTCGAACGCCAGGTGGAGGATTCGGGCCGTACCCTCATCCCCTTGTCGATCTACTTCTCCGACGGCTATGCGAAAGTCGAACTGGCCGTCGCGACCGGCAAACGCGACTGGGACAAGCGGCAGTCCATCGCCGCTCGCGACGCGCAACGCGACACCGATCGAGAGCTCGCCGAGCACCGTCGCCGACGTCGCTGATCGGCGCCGGTTCGCCGGAGCCGATCCGGGTTCTCAGGGACGCGTCCGGGGGCTTTCGGGGGCTCTCGCCCATGGTCTTCCACCGTCGGTGCGGTGACCATGGGAACATGACTTCCACTCCGCAATGGCCTTTGATCAACAGCGGCGACCCGTCGTCCAGTCGGCCGTCGACCGCCAACCCCGATGCGCCCGTGGACGAGCCCCAGCGCGACCGCGCCGAGCGCTTCCTCCATGACGCCTTCCGCGATGGCCGTCTGACCACCGCGGAGTTCGAGCGCCGATTCACCTCGGTCATGAACGCTTCCCGGCGCGACCAACTCGCCCAGGCCGTGGAGGGGATCCCTGCCAGGGCGTCCAGCGCTCTCACCGTGATGAACGACCGGTTCAACGCCAACAGCCGAGGCCGTCAGGCGCCACCTCTGCCGGCCGCGATGCCGTCGCCGGGCACGACCGGTGCCACCCTCGCCCACCTGTCCGGCCTGATCAGCAGTATCTTCGGGCCGCTCGTCGCCTATTCGATCGCCCGGCCCGGCACCTACATGCGCCGCGAGGCGGCCAAGGCGTTCAACTTCCAACTGGTGGCTGGCATCAGTTTCGTCGCTGTCGCCGTCATAGCCGGGATCATCGACTTCGGCGGGCTTGTGCCGCTGGCCTGGCTGGCATGGTTCGGGTTCACGATCTACGGCGGCGTGAAGGCGGCGTCCGGCCAGGACTGGGCCAATCCCGTCAATCGGCTCACGCACCTGTCGCCTCTCCCGACCGACGGGCGGTGAGCGCGGACGACGGCATCCCGGGTACGGGAATGGCCGGTGAGCGGGTATCGTTGTACGAACAGCGGCCGGGACCAGCGTCTCGCGCCCGCACGGAGTGGTCAGCACTCAGGTATCGCTGACAACTGAACATGGGGGTGATCGGTTTCGACTGGAGATGGTAGTTCCAGGAGAAGCGGGTCGAGAATCCAAGGTCAACTCGTTAATGTCCCTTGGAAACCAATAAGTGCCAACGCAAAGCGCACTGACTTCGCTCTCGCTGCCTGAGCAGTGAACGAAGGGTCAGCCCGGATGTAGCCTTCCGTCCGGATACTGGCCTAATTTAGGAGGCTTGCTCATCAGCTCCAGTCCGGAGGGCTGATGGGGACTTAAACCGGGCTGGGCCTGTCTGCGACATGCTGACGTGAGCGCAGGGGCCGAGCAGAACGATTTGTCAGCTGCACCCGGAGAATGTCTGGTCCGCCTCGTCAGGACGCGGGTTCGATTCCCGCCACCTCCACCATAGAGGGCTTAGTAGAACCCGGGACCGCCGAAAGGCGGCCCAGGCACGAAGCCCACGATGTTGTCACGGAAGAGGGGCAGTCCATCTGGACCGCCCCTTCTTCGTTGTGTGCATGGTTGGCATTGAGCGACCGCGTGAGCGCGCCCTGCATCTCCGCGACTACCTCTGAGGGGCGTTCCGAAGCCTGGCTCAGCGCGTCGGGCGGGTCGGGAGCATGGTTGCTCGTTCTTCGTCGATGGGCGGATTTACTACGAGGTGACCTCAACCCTGCTCTGGCTAGGTGATTCGCCTGGAAGAACATCCGGGTGGCGACAGGATCGATTTGTAGAGTTGCTGCTGTCGTGCCCGGGGCGTCAGTGCGCCTTCATTCCGCCGAGGACGGTGTCGACGGTCTGGGCGATGAAGGCGTGGTCTATCGGTGCGTGGCCGAGCAGTAGTCGGAAGTAGAGGGGGCCGTAGAGCGCGTCGACCAGGGCGCCGGAGTCGATGTCGCCGCGGAGTTCCCCGGCCTCGTGGGCATCGGCGTACATCGCGGCGGCTACGGCCCGCCGAGGGGCCAGCCAGCGCTCGCGGATGGCGTCGGCGAGCGCGGTATCGGTCTGGGCTTCGGCGATCAGTCCGCGGAGCGTGCGTCCGCCCGGGGTGGTCTGGAGGAAGTCGGTCAGGGCGGTCATCTGGGCGATGATCGTGTCGCGGAACGGCAGGCCGGTGACCGGCTGGATGAGCGGTTCAGCCTCGGCGAGGAAGGCGTCCATGATGATCGCGGCCTTCTTGGGCCAGCGCCGGTAGATCGCGGTCTTGCTGGTGCAGGCTTGCTCGGCGATGGCGTCGAGGGTCACCGCGGTGTACCCGCGCTCGTCGACGAGGTGGAGGGCGGCAGCCATGATCGCGGCGTCGAGGGTGTCGTCGCGGGGTCGGCCCACGGCGCGGGTCCCGGCGTTCATCGCACCCCGTAGCGCTCGCCCTGCACGAGGTCGCCGAGCGGCGCGAGTGCGGCCAGCGCCTCAGCCGGAAGGGTCAGGGCCGAGGCGGCTAGGTTCTCGTCCACTCGCTCCGGGCGGGTCGTGCCGGGGATGGTGACGATCGGGATGCCGAGCCGCTCGCTCTGGGCGTAGACCCAGGCCAGCGCCACGGCGGCCGGGCGCAGGCCGAGGTCGTCGGCGAAGCGCCGGACGCCGGCGACGATGGCTTCGTTCGCGTCGCCAGCCTCGCCGACGAAGCGGGTGTTGTGGGCGCGGAAGTCGCTCGGCGACAGTGCGGAGCGGTCGACGGTGCCGGTCAGGAAGCCGCGGCCGAGGGGGGAGAAGGCGACCAGGCCCACGCCGAGCTCCGCCATGACGGGGGCGAGCGCTTCGGGGTCGCGGGTCCACAGCGAGTACTCGCTCTCCATCACCGCGATCGGGTGCACGGCGCAGGCTCGGCGCAGCTGGTCTGCGTCGAACTCCGAGACGCCAAGGTGCCGCACTTTGCCGGTCGCGACGAGCTCGGACATCGCGCCGACGGTCTCCTCAATGGACGCGTCCTCGGGCGGGCGGTGGCAGTAGAGGATGTCGATCTCGTCCACGCCCAGGCGTACCAGCGACGCATCGCAGCTCGCCTTCACGTACCCGGCCTGTCCGCGGAACGCTTGCTGGTAGTGACCCATGCTACGGTCGATGCCGAACTTCGTCGCGATCGTCGCCTGCTCACGCCGGTCGTGGACGGCGCGGCCGACCAGGACCTCGTTGTGGCCCAGGCCGTAGACGGCGGCGGTGTCCAGGAGGCTCACTCCGAGGTCGAGCGCGCGGTGGATGGTCGCCACCGAGCGATCCCAGTCTGCAGCGCCGTAGGTGCCGCTCATCCCCATGCACCCCAGCCCCAGTCGGCTGAGTTCCAAGCCGTCGCCCACGCTCACCGTCGATGCCATCGCGGCTCCTTTCCTCGTCACGAGTCGGTCCACATCGAAAATAGCACGGTTTCGCTACTGAATGACTCGTAATATCAGGGTTCGTGTCCGCCGCGCAACGGTTCAGCGGCGGAGCATCCGCGAGCCGGAGACCACGACGAGGGCAGCGACCAGGATCGTGAGGCTGACGAGAACGGGTACCTCGGGCCAGGCGATGAGGGCGCCCGCGGCCAGCAGCGGCGGGATCATCATGCCCGCGTAGCCGAACAGGAAGACGCCGGCCAGTGCCTCGCCGCGCCGTGCCGGGTCGGCGAGACTGCCCACGACGCCGAGGGCGCTGCGGTAGAGAATGCCGACGCCGGCGCCGGCGAGCCCACCGCCGACGAGGAACAGCCCGAGCGAGGCGAAGACGGCACCGCAGCCGAGCGCCGCGCAGCCGAGCATCGCGACGATGATCGCAATGAGGATCTGGGTGCGCAATGCGATTCGCGCGGTGAAGACCTGGGCCACAGCTGCGGCCATGAACGCGATGAAGGGTGCGAGCCCCGCGAGCAGGTGTGAGTGCTGGCCGAGGATGCCGACCAGGAAGGTCGGGGCGAGGCCGGTGAACGTGCCGAACACCGCGGAGGCACCGAAGGCCGCCGCGCCCGCCGCGACATAGGCGCCGCGGGACGCCGTCGGCACCGCGATCCGCTGCGGCCGGTATGCCGGCCGGGGCTCGCACCGCTCGACGGTCTCCGGGACAAACGACACGAGGACGCCCTCGATGACGAACAGGACCGCGAACACGACGTACGGCACGACGAGCGGCCGCGCGGTGTAGCTGGCGATGACGCCCCCGAAGAGCGCGCCGAGGGCGATGCCGCCGAGGTTCGCGAAGATGGCGACGATGTTCGAGACGACAGGGGCGCGCCTTACCGCGGTGCCGAGCTCCGACAGGTGCGCGGTCGCGGTGGCGGTGAAGACGCCGACGCTGAGACCGCAGATGAGCCGGTCGACGATGAGCCCCGCGACATCATTCCAGACCACGAACAGGACCGCCGAGATCAGGTCCAACAGCAGCGCGGCCAGGATGACGCGACGCCGGCCGAACCAGTCGGACAGGTGACCGGCGAGATACAGGCTCAGCATCACGCCGACCGCATACGCCGCGAAGATCACGGTCAGGACGAGCGTCGGGAAACCATCACGCTTCTGATAGATCGCATACAACGGCGTCGGCACCGCGCAGAACGCCATCTCCGTGAGGAAGGCGAGCGCGATGATCCAGAAGCCGCCGCGATGCGGGATCGCGCCACGGCGCACGACCGAACCGGGCCGAGGCGTCAGAGCGTCGTCAATATGCACCGTCGAGGCCATCGCAGATCCCTTCGCTATTACGAGACCGTCAGTGGCGAAACTACCACTGTTTCGCTACTGACGGTCTCGTAATAGGTGTCTCCGCACACCGGGCGCTGGACCTCAGCCCGTTACGGCGCCGCGATACGGCCCAGGGACTCAGGCCTCGGCAAGGGTTTCGCGCAGGGGCCGCCTCTCGCTGAGCTCTGCCTAGTGCTGCAGGGTGGTCTGATGGATCGTGATGCCGATCCTGGCGGCCGGTCGCGCAGCTGTACTCCAGCGTCCCTCGTTCACCTGGCGTCCTGCACGGGTTCGGCCCGCGTGACGAGATGGCGCATGTCCGAGTAGCGGTCTCCGACGGGACGCGGGAGTGCGTCGAGGCTGCGCAGCTGGTCGCCGGTGAGCCGGACGGACGCTGCGGCCAGATTCTCTTCCAACCGGGTGACGCGCCGGGTGCCGGGGATGGGGACGATGTCGTGCCGGTCGCCGCCCTTGGCCAGCAGCCACGCGATGGCCACCTGGGCTGGGGTGGCGTCGAGTTCGGTGGCGATCGCCTCGATGCGCTCCACGATGCGCAGGTTGGCCGTAAGCGCGGTGTCGGCGAAACGCGGATGGTTGCGCCGGGTGTCGCCGGCATCGAACTGGTCGCTGCTGTGGATCTGGCCGGTGAGGAACCCGCGCCCCAGCGGCGAGTACGGGACCAGGGGAATGCCGAGTTCGCGCAGCGTGGGCAGCACCTCGTCCTCGACGTCCCGCGACCACAGCGAGTACTCGGTCTCGACCGCGGCGACCGGATGCACGGCGTGAGCGCGGCGGATCGTGGACGCATCGGCCTCCGAGAGTCCGTAGGCGAGGATCTTCCCCTCCTGGATCAGCTCGGCCAGGGCGCCCACGGTGTCCTCGATGGGCGTGGACGGGTCGGGGCGGTGCTGGTAGTAGAGGTCGATGCGATCGGTGCCCAGCCGCGTCAGCGACCCCTCGACGGCGAGGCGCACGTTCTCCGGCCGCCCGTCGTTGCCCTGGCGGTCGCCGTCCAGGTACGAGATGGTGCCGAATTTCGTGGCGATCACCGCCTGGTCGCGGATGCCGTGTAGCGCCCGGCCGACCAACTCCTCGTTCGTGTACGGCCCGTAGAGCTCGGCGGTATCAATCAATGTCGCCCCGAGCTCGACGGCCCGGCGGACGGTGCGAATCGACTCATCCTCGCCCTGCCCGGCGCCCGTGTAGAACGCGGACATCCCCATGCAGCCCAGTCCGATGATTCCCACTTCGGGACCGCCTGCCCCGAGCCGTGTCTGCTGAAGCATGAAAGCCCCTCTCACCTGTTCGAACAATGCGATCTTGCGGGTCAGTGGCGCGGTGGCCGTGCTCGAGGCGCTCGATGCGTGCCTGCACGTCCCGGCGGCGCTGGCGGAGCCGGGCGCCGCACTCAGTGACCGTTCATCGTCGAAGTCAATCTAGCACCATTACGCTACTGTACGACTCGTAATAAGCGTCTCGGTGCACCGGGCGCTGGGCTTCCGCACGCTACGGCGTTGCGATGCGGCGCGGGGAGCCCAGCGCGTCGTCGAGGAGCTCGCGCAGGGGTCGCTTCTCGCCAGGCTCCCTCCAGCGCCGCATGATGGGCCTGATGGACGACGACCTCCTCGTCGAGGTCGACTATTCCGCCATGACCGTGAAGGGTGTCATCCGTGGCGTTCCACCCCGGCAACGTCGCGACGAACTTCGCCTCGGACGCTGACAGCTACTTTCAGCGCGTTTACCACGGCGTATTCAAACGATTTCTCATCTCCCCGAGCAAGGGCGGCGCGAGACTTCGGTACTTCGTCGACGGCAGACCGGGAGAGGCATGGAGGTCGGGCGAATATTACGGAACACCGGGATGGATCGGGCGCACGAACCGCCAGGCCTACAGCCCCGAAACCGTGCGCGACCACTGGCAACGCAGCGCCGACATGCTCGGCATCCACTGGTGAGAGTCTCGTGCTCACGCTGCCTCCAACCCATGCATCAGGGAGGCAGAGACGCTGGTTTTCAGTCCGCGTTGGACGCCTCCCACGCGGCGAGTGCCGACGGCGTGGTGATTTCGTCGATGGCGAGTGCGATGGCGCCGCGGACGGGCCCGTCGGCTTGGTGCACGCTGTCGCGGATGGGCGGGGGTAGCCGCCGGTGGAAGGCCATCAACCCCCGTTCGTAGGCGTCGTCGAAGGCGGCGGGTGCCGCTGCGCGGATGCCGGTTGCCAGTCCGCCGATGGTGACGATCTCAGGGTCGTGTATGTTGACCAGGCCGGCGATACCGGCTCCAAGTGCGCGTGCGACGGCGTCGACGGCGCGCTTGTCGCGAGGGCTGGTCGATGTGCCGGATCGGACGGCGTCGAGCAGATGCTGAGCGTAAGCGATGGGGTCGCTCGGGGGTTCGTCGCCACGGTTCCGGGCCAGGGCGCGGCCGTCGATCATGAGATCCCAGCAGCCGTAGGCACCACACGGGCACGGGACGGTGGGGTCGCCGAAAGGCAGGTGTCCGAACTCGCCCGCCGCGCCGTGGGCGCCGGTGACAGGCTGTCCGTCGACCAGGATCGTACCGCCCAGTCCGACGGCGATCAGGATGTGGAGCGCGACCCGCGCTGAGCGGGCGGCGCCGGTCCGTGCCTCGGCCAGGCCACTCAGGGTGGCGTCGTTGCCCACGATGAGCTGAACGTGTGATGGGTCCGGTATACGGCTGGTGAGAATTCCGAGGTCGACGTCGTTCCAGCCACGGATCGTGAACTGCAGCAATTCGGTCCCGCTTACTAGCCCGGCCACCACCGCGACGACAGCGCGCACTCGCCGAGGAGCGCCTGCCTGTGTCGTGGCCACGATGTCGGCGATCTCGGACAGGAACGCCGCGGGTTCGCGATCGCCGTAGTCGCCCGCCCCGACCACCTTCTGGTTGCCGGTGAGGTCGGCGATCAGGACTCGCCATCGCGGGGTGTTCAGATCGACGACGACCACCAGCGGACCTTGCGGGTTTGCCGCGAGGAGGGTGGTGGGGCGACCCCGGCCGCTGGCCTCGGCGCGTTCTTCGGAGAGCAGACGGGCGTCTCGTAGGCGCTCGATGAGTTCGGTTGATGCCCCACTCGAGAGTCGCAGCCGATCGGACGCCTGGGTGCGCGTGATCCCGGGCTCGGCATGGACGAGGCGCAGCAACTCCGAGGCTGTCGACCAGCGTTGTCGGGCAGCGCGAGGGCTCGGCGTATGCGTCATTGCCCACGAGTATTCCACTCGCTTAATATACTCGTAGCGCGAGTAAAAACTGGAGAGATGGGCTGAGCGTGGTTGAGGCTGTGGTGGGCGGTAGGTCTGGCGTCGGGTCGGCGCGGGCGCGTCCCGGGATCTTGGTGTTGGCGGCTGCGGTCTTCGCCGGGGTGACCACAGAGATGCTGCCCGTCGGTCTGCTTCCCGCGATTGCCGACAGTCTCCAGGTGTCGGAGTCCACCACAGGCCTGCTGGTGAGCTTCTATGCGGTGATGGTGGCGTTGGGTGCGGTCCCGCTGGCGGTCCTGACGCGTCGGTTCCGGCGCAAGCGGCTTCTGCTGGCGGTGATGGGCTGCTACACGCTGAGCAATGTCGTCGCGGCGGCCGCGCCCACCTTCGCCGTGCTGGCGGTGGGCCGCGCGATCGGAGGCCTCTCGCATGCGCTGTTCTTCTCGGTCGTCATCGGGTACGCCGTGCGCTTGGTGCCGCCGGCCATGACGGGCAGGGCGCTGGCGCTCGTCTCATCCGGGGCCTCGGTCGGCTTCGTCCTGGGTGTTCCTCTCGCCACGGCGCTCGGGAACGCGGTCGGATGGCACGTTGCATTCTGGTTGCTGGCGGCACTGATGCTCCTGGTGCTGGCGCTGATCGCCGTTGTCCTGCCCGATGTCGACGCCCCGGCGACCACGGCCTCGGCGATCCCCGGGCAGCGGGGTCGGATGGCCCTCGTCGTCACGTCCAACGCGCTCGCGTTCGTCGGCCACTTCACGCTCTACACCTATGTGAGCGTGTTGCTGCTCCGATCCGGAGCTACGCAAGCTGCCGTCGCGCCGATCCTGCTGGTCTTCGGTGTGTTCGGGCTTCTTGGCGTCTGGTTCGGCGGCCCGTGGCTCGACCGCAGTCCCCGCACCAGCGCACTGTTGATCCTCGGGATGGTCGGTGTGGGCATCCTTGCGGCAGCGATCGGCTACCCACATCTCGCCGGGGTCGTCGTGGCAGGCGCGGTGTGGAACGGCGCGTGGGGACCCGTGTCGTCGGTCTACCAGGTGGCCGCCGTCCGAACTCGAGCTACCTCGCCCGAACTCGCCGGGGCCTGGATCAACGCCACATCCAATGTCGGCATTGCTGTCGGGGCTGCAATCGGCGGGCGCGTGCTCGCTGCAGCCGGAATCCGCGAGGATGCCTTCCTCGCCTTCGGCGCCGTGATCGCCGCAATGGCCGTGTTCGTGTTGGCGCAGGTGTGCAGGCACTGATCTTCGACTGGGACGGCGCTCTCGCCGACAGCACGACCGCCAACTATCTCAGCCCGCGTGAGGGAGTGCTCCCGATCCGGGTAATGACAGGGACTGCCTCACAGGCCTCGGGGAGACTTGGCTGAGGCCATGAAGATTCTCAGTGTCGGCGCGACGGGCAGCATAGGACGTCATGTCGTGGCAGAAGCCTCGCGACGAGGTCATACGGTGCGCGCGCTCACGCGCGACCAGAGCCGTGGCCGCGGGTTCGGTTCCTTCGCGGAAGTTGTGGTGGGGGATCTGACTCGTCCCGAGACGCTTACTGCCGCGGTCGCGGGCGTCGAGGCCGTGGTGTTCACCCACGGCGCGGCGTATGGAAGTGACGGCCTGGAGGCGATCGATTACGGCGGTGTGCGCAACGTCCTGGCGGCGATCGGTGATCGTCCGGTGCGGATCGCGCTCATGACGGCGATCGGTGTGACGGGCCTGGGGGCCCTGCACGACTGGAAGCGGCGCTCGGAGCGGCTGGTACGTGCCAGTGGCCACGACTACACGATCGTGCGTCCGGGATGGTTCGACTGCAACGACGCCGATCAGGAGCATCTGCACTTCCTGCAGGGTGACACACGACATGCCGGGAGCCCGGCGGATGGTGTCGTTGCACGCAGCCAGATCGCACAGGTGCTCGTGGCGTCGGTGACCAGCGCGGCGGCGGCACGGAAGACGTTCGAACTGGTCGCTGAACGCGGCCCGGCCCAGACCGATCTGGAACCGTTGTTCACCGCGCTCAGCGCGGATGCCGTCGGAAGCCTTGACGGGGTCCGGGACGCGGCGAACCTGCCGTTGGGCGACGAACCGGCGCGGGTACGTGTGGACCTGGACGCGGTGCGCTCGCGGTCGTGACCCACATAGCCACCGAGACCTCAGCGGGGTCCCGCGCAGAATCCCGTCCAGAATGAGGCGATGGGTATCCGCTCCCAGGCCGTGCCGGGGAAGCGGATACCCATCGTCTGTTGTTCAGCGCCGGCGAGCTTCCGGAAGGAGTTCGTGGGCTCCGTAGCTGTTGTCATCGGGGTTGACCGTCACGCCGGGGGCGACGATGGCGTCGATGCGGTCCAGCACGTCGGCCGGCAGCGTGATGTCGGCGGCCGGCAGGTAGGACTCCAGGTGCTGCATCGTCCGGGGCCCGACGATGGCGGCGGTGACACCGGGATGGTTGATGACGAACGCGATCGCCATCTGCAACAGCGGGATACCGGCCTGCTCGGCCACGGTGGCGAGTTCCTCGACGAGGTCGAGCTTGCGCTGGTTCGCCGCGGTCGACATGTCGAATCGGGCTCCTGGCCGCGCGGCCGATGTGGGGGTGGAAGCGGCGTTCTTGCGCCAGCGACCCGACAGCCACCCACCGTCCAACGGCGAATAGGTGAGGGTGCCCATGCCGTACCGTTGCACGGTCGGCAGAACGTCCTCCTCGATTCCGCGCACCAGGATCGAGTACGGCGGCTGTTCGGTCACGAATCGCTCCAGGTTTCGCTCACGGGAGATCCACTGGGCCTCCACGATCTGCGAGCCGGAGAACGACGAGGAGCCGACATAGCGCACCTTGCCCTGATGCACGAGATCCGACAACGCGCCGAGAGTCTCGGTGATATCCGTGTCGGGGGTGGGCCGGTGCACCTGGTACAGGTCGATGTGGTCGGTGCCCAGCCGGCGCAGCGAATTCTCGACCTCCTGGACGATCCATCGGCGTGATCCACCACGATGGTTCGGGTCGTCGTCCATCGGCATGAAGAACTTCGTCGCAAGGAACACGTCCTCGCGTCGGCCCCGTAGGGCCTCGCCGACGATCTCCTCCGATGCTCCGCCGGAGTACACATCGGCGGTGTCGACGAAATTGATGCCTGCGTCCAGAGCGGTGTGGATGATGCGAATGGCATCGGCTTTGTCGTTGTTGCCCCACGGGCCGAACATCATGGTCCCCAAGCAGAGGGGGCTGACCTGCACGCCGGTGCGGCCGAGCGGACGGTACCTCATCGATTGCTCCTTTCCATGGTGACGGCGCATATGACCGCCGAACACCTCGTGCGAGGCTATGCCGCTGCGCACTGGCCGGGGAGGGCCTGTTCTTACCTGCCTCGGGGCAGGGCGGATCAGGCCGCGTCCTCGCCGGACCCTGTGAGAGTGGCGATGTCGATGACGAACCTGTAGCGCACGTCCGAGGCCAGGACGCGGGCATAGGCATCATTGATCTGGGAGGCCGCGATCAGCTCGGTCTCCGGGGCGATGCCGTGTTCCGCGCAGAAGTCCAGCATCTCCTGGGTCTCGGCGATCGACCCGATCCCAGAGCCTGCGAAGGAACGGCGGTTGCCGAACAGGGTGAACACGTGCAGAGGCAGCGCCTCCGCGGGGGCGCCCACGTTGACCATCGTGCCGTCCAGCCGTAGCAGACCCAGGTAGGCGTCCAGTTCGAGCGGGGCACTGACAGTATTGACGATCAGATCGAAGTGGTTCGCGAGTCGCTCGAAGGTGCCCGGATCACCGGTCGCGTAGTACTGATCGGCGCCGAGCGCGAGGCCGTCGTCCTTCTTCCGCAGCGACCGCGACAGCACCGTGACCTCCGCGCCCATCGCGTGGGCGATCTTCACGGCCATGTGGCCGAGCCCGCCCAGGCCCACGACAGCGACACGCTTGCCTGGCCCGGCATGCCAGTGCGCCAGCGGTGAATAGGTCGTGATTCCGGCACACAGCAGTGGTGCCGCCTTCTCGTACGGGATGGACTCCGGCACCCGCAGCACGAAGTCCTGATCGACCACCACATGAGTGGAGTAACCGCCCTGGGTGATCGTGCCATCACGATCGACGGAGGCGTAGGTGCCGACGTTGCCCTTGAGGCAGTACTGTTCCATGCCTGCCCGGCAGTTGTCGCACTCGCGGCACGAGTTGACCATGCAGCCGACTCCGACCCTGTCGCCCACCTTGTGCCGGGTGACCTCGGGGCCGATCTCGACGACCTCGCCGACGATCTCGTGCCCGACCACCTGCGGATAGGTGATCGGCCCCCAGTCGCCGTGAACGGTGTGGATGTCGGAATGACAGATGCCCGCGTAGCGGATCGCGATCAGCACATCGGTGGGGCCGACGTCCCTGCGCTCGATGGTGGTGGGCACGAGGGGATCGGTGGCGGACGGCGCGGCATAGGCATTGACGGTGAGCAAGGCTTTCTCCTTATGTTGCGGTAGGCGATTCAGGAAGTCACAGGTATATCGGTCGAGGCATTCGCGGGGACGATCACCGCTCGGCGCACGGTGAAGGCGGCGGGCACGATGAGGGCAAGAGTGCTGAGCAGATTTGCGACGAGGAAGAGGAAGCTTGGCTCGGCCACCGGTGTGTGGCAACAACACCGACGGCCGAGCGGGAGGACGCGCGCGATCAGGCGAGTTTGACCATGACCTTGAGTGCTTCGCGGGTGTTCATCGCGGCATAGCCGGCGGGCACTTCGTCGAGGGTTACGGTGCGGTCGAACACCTTGCCGGGGTTGATCGTGCCATCGAGGACCTGCTCGATGGCGGGTTCGAGATATGCGCGCACCGGGGCGGGGCCACCGGCCAGGCGAGCGTTCTTGCCGAACAGCGATCCAAAGCCGATGGGCGCTTCCTCGTACTGGGGCACTCCGACCCGGGAGATGATGCCGCCGGGTCGGACGATGCCGTAGGCCTGCTCGTAGGCGGGCAGATGGCCGACGGCCTCCAGCACCGCGTGAGCGCCCTCGCCGTTGGTGAGGTCCAGAACCCTCTGTATTCCCTCGGCGCCTCGCTCGGCCACCACGTCGGTGGCGCCGAACTGCACGCCCAGGCTGGTGCGATCCT
Organism: Brooklawnia cerclae; assembly: GCF_011758645.1. Taxonomy (NCBI): domain Bacteria; kingdom Bacillati; phylum Actinomycetota; class Actinomycetes; order Propionibacteriales; family Propionibacteriaceae; genus Brooklawnia; species Brooklawnia cerclae. The sequence continues at coordinate 990,922 of NZ_JAAMOZ010000001.1, forward strand.
GATGACGGCCCATCAGGATGATCCGCTCCGCGCCGAGTTGCTTCGCGGCCAACACGGCGGAGAGCCCGACCGCACCGTCACCGATCACGGCCACGGTCTGCCCGGGCTTGAGCTGTGCCATGTGAGCGGCGTGGTATCCGGTCAGATACACGTCCGAGAGGGTCAGCAGCGATGCCAGCAGGCTTTCGTCGGCAGTGTCGGGGTCGACGCCGGCGACTCGCACGAGAGAACCGTTGGCCTGCGGGATGCGGGCCAGTTCGGCCTGCAGACCGCCGGTCTCAGGGGTGCCATACCACCCGCCGTGGATGCACGCGGTGTTGAGGCCCTCACGACAGAACACGCAGGTGTTGTCGCTGAACGCGAACGGGGCGATCACGAAGTCGCCCTTCGCTACGGCGGTCACCTGCGAACCGACCTCCTCGACGACTCCGATGAGCTCGTGGCCCATCGGAGTGCCGATGCCGGAGGCCGGCAGAGAGTGGTAGGGGTGAAGATCGGAACCGCAGATGCACGCGCGCACGGTGCGCACGATCGCGTCCGTCGGTTCCTGGATGATCGGGTCGGGAACGGTCTCGATGCGCACGTCGCCGGCACCGTACATGAACGTCGCCTTCATAAAGTCAGCCGCGTCTTTCTGTCAGAGTCAATAGATAGCCCCTGTCGGGCCACTACCAAGGAAACGCCAGCCCACGGCGGTGCGGGAGTCTTTGTTCTTCCGGGTACTGGCAGAACCTCCATGAGGACGCGGGCCGGACGCTCTCGGCCTCTCGTCCGGGGCACCACAGACGGGTCGTCGGCTACAGGTAACACCAGAGCCTCCTTGTCGGTGAATGCTGTGCGTAGCGTTGACGGCATGGACGAGAAAGCCGAGGTCCGCGAGTTCCTGATCACTCGCCGGGCACGCCTCAGCCCCGAAGATGCCGGTCTGCCCGCGTACGGCGGAAAGCGACGGGTCTCCGGATTGCGTCGCGAGGAGGTCGCCATGCTCGCCGGCGTGAGCGTCGACTACTACATCCGCTTGGAACGAGGGAATCTGGCCGGCGCTTCGGAGAGTGTGCTGGCGAACATCGCCCGGGCCCTGCACCTGGACGAGGCCGAGCACGAGCACCTGTTCGATCTCGCTCGGCGTGCCAACGCGGGCCCGATTCCTCGGCGTAGGCCGGCCGAGCCACGTGTGCGATCCTCGATCCGGCAGGTGCTCGACACGATCAGCGAAGCCCCGGCCTGGGTACGCAACGCACGCCACGACATGCTCGCCGCGAACCGACTCGCCCTCGCCCTTCACGCGCCGATGCTCACCGACCCGAAGCGTCCCGCCAACAGCGCGCGGTTCATGTTCCTCGACCCCGCAGCGAAACAGTTCTGGTGTGACTGGGAACGAGCTGCCGATGACACCGCGGCGTTCCTGCGCGCCGAAGCCGCCCAGAACCCCTACGACAAGTCACTCAGCGACCTGATCGGGGAGTTGTCGACCCGCAGCGAGGACTTCCGGCAGCGCTGGGCCAAACACAACGTCCGTTTCCACCGAACCGGTACCAAGAAAATCCATCACCCGGTGGTCGGCGATCTCGACATGGGCTTTCAGGCGATGGAGTTCCCGTCCGACCCGGGCCTCGTCCTGCTCGTCTACACCGCTGAACCTGGCACTCCGACGGCCGATGCCCTCAAGGTGCTCGCATCCTGGGCTGCCACCCAGGACCAGCTGAGTGCCGAGCTGTCCAGCACGAACGCCGCGACCAAAGCGGAATAGCCAGGGGCCACAGGTCGTCCCGCCCGGTGTGGCTCCGGGCGGGACGACCACGGGCATCAGTTGAATTCGAGCGGATGCGAGCCGACGCGTCCCGATCCGTCGCCCGGGTCGAGCGCGTCGATACCGGCGATCTCGTCCGCGGTGAGTTCGAAGCCGAACACGTCGAGGTTCTCGGCCATGCGCGCCTTGTGGGTCGACTTCGGGAAGACGATGACTCCCTTCTGCAGGTGCCAGCGGATGACCACCTGCGCGGGCGTCGCATCGTGCGCGGCCGCCGCGTCCGCGACGGCCGGATTCTCGAACAGCGGGTACTTGCCCTGACCGAGTGGGCCCCATGCCTCGATCCTGGTGCCGTTGGCCTGTGCCCACGCGACCACGTCGCGCTGCTGGTAGGCGGGGTGCAACTCGATCTGGTCGACGGCGGGGACGACACCGGTGTCCTTGACGATGCGGTCGAGATGCTCCGGCAGATGGTTCGAGACGCCGATGGAGCGGGACAGTCCCGCGTCCCGGATCTCGATGAGCTTCGACCAGGCATGCGAATAGGTGTCCTTCGCCGGCGTCGGCCAGTGCGTCAGGTAGAGATCGACGTAGTCCAGCCGGAGTTTGTCGAGGCTCTCACGGATCGCGTCGAGCGGCTGGTCACCCGACTGCCGGTCGTTCCAGAGCTTGGTCGTCACGAACAGCTCGTCGCGGGGGATGCCGCTGCTCTCGATCGCGGCGCCCACGCCGTCCTCGTTCCCGTAGATCGCGGCGGTGTCGATGTGTCGGTAGCCGACCTCCAGGGCTTCGCTCACGACTCTCTCGGTCTGCGCCGAAGGCACGCGGAAGACGCCGAAACCGAGCTGGGGGATGTCGAAGCCAGAGTTGAGGGTCACTGAGGGAATGGTCATGACGCCAAGGGTAGGAACCGCTAATCTACAAGTCCAACAGCTTGCGGTCATGAGATTGAGAAGTGAGGCGGATCAGTGGATATCCGGCAGATGGAGTACGTGATCGCCCTCGCGGAAGAGCGCAACTTCACACGCGCCGCGGACCTGACCGGGATATCCCAGTCGGGGCTGTCGTCGGCGATCCGAAGCCTTGAGGAGGAACTGGGGACGCAACTGTTCGAGCGCACCACACGGCGGGTGGAACCGACAGCCGCCGGCCTCGCGCTGGTTCCGCACGCGCGCTCGATCCTCGACGAGGTGGCGCGCGCGAGGGACGCCGTCGTGCGGGCCAGCCGCGCGGCGACCGGATCGCTCCGTGTAGGTGCCGAGCAGTGCCTCGGCCTCGTCGATGTCGCGGCGCTGCTGGAGCGCTTCCATCGCCGGTATGCGGGTGTGAAGACGGAATTCGTCCAGGCCGGGTCGCACGATCTGGTCGAGGCGACCCGCTCCGGGGAGATCGACGTCGCGTTCGTGGCGACGAACAAACGCCTGGGAACCTTGCGCCAGACGGTCATCGGGCAGGAGCCGCTGGTGGTGCTCCTTCCTCCGGAGCATCGCGTCGCGGCGAGCACGCCGCTGCGCTGGAGTTCGCTGGACGGCCAGGACTTCGTCGACTTCGGCACCTCGTGGGGCGTCCGGACGCTCAACGACGAGGCACTCGCGGCGCACGGGGTGAACCGGCGTGTGCGTTGCAGCGTGAACGATGTGAACACGCTTCTCGACCTCGTGCGTCGTGGCCTGGGCATCGCGATCGTGCCGAAGCACGTCGCGGCCAAACCGGGGGCGTCGAGTCTGATGAGCATGGCACTGCCGGGGTCGACGACACCCGACTGGACCGTGAGCGCGATCACCACCGCGCAGGAGCACACCGACATCCCCGCAGTGCTGTTCCTCGAACTGCTCGGCGATTCCCGCGGCATGCGGGAACTGGCGACGGTGCGGTGAGGTTGCGCGTCGGACGGGTACTGAGAGGGCCTGTTTCGAACTGGTCGGCTCGCATATCTTCGACGTTCGAGGGTGCGCGCACCCTGTGGCGCCGAGACCAGGTCGGGTGATGAGAAGACGATGGCGAGCACCAGGAGACCGTGGCACGTGGGCGGTCGGCCGATCGCCGGGAGGCGGCCTGGTCGGCTGTCGGTTCCGGCGTTCGCCGTGGCGGTGCTGATCGCCTTCTCGCTCGTGGCGGTCATGCGCGGCGCGGCCGCCGTGGTCGACGTGTCGCGCATGAAGTCGTCCTGTCACATACCGATCGGGGTGTCCTGCTCGTCCGCTGGAGGCGATGACTCCCGGCTGCCCGCGACCCTCGTTCCCGAGGAGACGTTGCCCCCGACGCAGGCGATGCCGGTCGACGTCGTCCGCCTCGATGTACCTGCTTTCGCGCAGAACCCCGAACTACCCACCGGATGCGAGGCGACCGCGGTCGCGATGCTCGTCACCTACGCGGGTGCCGAGATCTCGAAGATCGAGGTTGCCGACCGGATGCCTTACAGCGCCGACGATCCGGATCAGGGCTATGTGGGCGATCCCTACAGCGACAGCGGGTGGACCATCTACCCCGCCGCTTTCGCGCAGCTGATGGTCGAGGAAACCGGCGGCTTCTCCGACCTGACGGGGGCGACCCTGGACGATCTGCGGGAGTCACTCAGGCAGGGCAAACCGGTGGTCTGTTGGGTGGCCATGCACGGGTTCTCCGTCCACGCCATCGTTGTCACGGGGTTCGACGCGGAGCGCTTCTACTACAACGATCCGTGGACGGGCGAGAAGGACGCGGTCATGAGCGCCGGGGAACTCGGCCAGGTCTGGGATGCCCTCGATCTGCGGGCTCTCAGCTACTGAGGATCAAGGCAGCGACGTAAGCGCGGGGGCCACATCCCTGTCACGGGACACGGAGGGAATATCCCTGCCGCCTCCTCGCGCTACACCCTCGGAATCGGCAAGAAGACAAAACTGAGGAAGAAGAGATCAGATCATGCCGTACACAACCACCAACCCCTACACCGGTGAGATCGTGAAGACCTTCCCGACCGCGACCGACGAGGAGGTCACCGCGGCGATCGCGGCGGCCGACACGGCATTCCAGTCGTGGAAGAACACCCCTATCGCCGAGCGGATGCAGGTACTCGCCAACACCGCACGGATCCTGCGTGAGCGTCACGCCGAATACGCCCAGATCCTGACCCTGGAGATGGGCAAGCTCATCTCCGAGGCCGAAGTCGAGGTCGAGCTCAGTGCCAAGATCCTCGACTACTACGTGGAGCACGGCGCCGAGCAGTTGAACCCGCGCACGCTCCCGGCCGAAGGATTCGACGAAGGAGCCGTCAAGCTCGTCTACGAGCCCCTCGGCGTGCTCTACCTGGTCGAGCCATGGAACTTCCCCTACTACCAGATCGTGCGGGTGGGCGCACCGCAGCTGATCGCGGGCAACACTCTGCTCCTCAAGCACGCCTCGAACGTCCCGCAGGCCGCTGCCGCCTTCGAGGCTCTGTTCCGTGAGGCAGGCCTGCCGGAGGGCGTCTTCACGAACCTCTACGCCTCGCACAATCACAGCGAGCTGATCCTGTCGGACCCGCGTGTACGCGGTGTGGCGCTGACCGGCAGCGAGGCAGCCGGTGCCGCCGTGGCCGCCACGGCCGGGAAGTACCTGAAGAAGTCCACCCTCGAACTCGGAGGCATGGACGTGTTCCTCGTGCTGGACGACGCGGACGTCGACAAGGCAGCGCAATGGGCGGTGGTGGGGCGGCACTGGAATGCTGGCCAGGTGTGCGTCTCGTCCAAGCGCCTCATCGTCGTCGACGCGGTCTACGACCGGTTCCTGGAGAAGTACCGCGACGGTGTGGCGGCGCTGAAGGCCGGTGACCCGATGGACCCGGCGACGACTCTGGCCCCGCTATCCTCGCAGGATGCTGCCGATCTCCTCGCCACGCAGGTCTCCGACGCCGTCGCCGCCGGAGCGCAGGCGGAGACGCTCGGGGATCCGGTGCCTGCGCAGGGTGCCTTCTACCAGCCCACGATCCTGACCGGCATCACTCCTGACAACCCGGGCTACATCACCGAGATGTTCGGTCCGGTCACTCAGCTGTTCCGGGTCGCCGACGAGGACGAGGCCGTGCGAGTCGCCAACGACTCCCCGTTCGGGCTCGGTGGGTCGGTGTTCACGGAAGATCCTGAGCGGGCGCGCCGTGTGGCGGCCCAGATCGACACGGGCATGGTGTTCGTCAACCACCCCACCGGCGTCAAGGCCGACATTCCCTTCGGGGGAGTCAAGACCTCCGGTTACGGGCACGAGCTCATCGACCTCGGACTGCACGAGTTCGTCAACATCAAGGCCGTCGTCGAGACACCCATCGACGACGCGTTCTGATCGGCGTCATCGTATCGGTCGTCGAACCTGGCGAGCGGGATCTCACCCCCACCCCCAGGCTGTCGTCGCGGCTTTTCGAGCGCAGAAGACCCCATCATCGGCCTCCTCGGGACGATCATGCGGGCAGTCCGGCGTCCGTGGGTTTGCGCGACAGTCGGGGGCACAGGTGCCAGAATCGACGATGTGTTGAGCTCGCGACCCCCGAAGGCTGGCGAGCTGCTCGTGTCTTCTGCCGGCGGCTCGGAGGACTTCTTCGACCAATCCGTCGTCCTGCTCCTCGACTGCGACGGCGACGGTGCCCTCGGTGTCGCGCTCAACAAGCTCTCGCCGACCGAACTCGACTCGGTGCTGCCCCAGTGGCGCGATCTGGTCGCACCCCCGCAGGTGCTGTTCGCGGGTGGGCCGGTCTCGCCGAACGGCGCCATCTGCGTCGCCAAACTGGTGGACGCGGGCGAGGACCCACCTGGGTGGCGACGGGTGATCCGCGACATCGGGTTGCTGCACCTCGATACCCCCGTCGAGCTGGCCGAGGGTGGCTACAGCAACCTGCGCATCTTCGCCGGGTACTCCGGTTGGGCCCCCGGGCAGCTGGAGGACGAACTGTCGCGTGGGCTGTGGTACCGCGCATCGGCGCGCGACGAGGACATCTTCACGGCCGAACCGACCGGACTGTGGCGCCGGGTTCTGCGTCGGCAGGGCGGGCAGGCCGCACTGATGTCCACCTGGCCGACCGACCCCGAACTGAACTGACCCGGTCGCCCCGGGTCGCCGTGACGCGCCAGCCCGGGAGGGGTTCTCGGTACACTGGCAGGGGTCCGGGCGGCTGTGCCGCATCGTCCCAACTGCAAGGCAGGTTCCCGATGAAGCGTCTCGCCATGATCGCTATGGCAGGGCTGGTGGCGTTGTCCGCGTGCACCACCGAGCAAGACGATCCCACCAAGGGCGTCACGGCGCTCCCCTCGGACGCGGCCGGCATCCAGGCGTCGTTCGAGGACCTCGCTCATGACCGTGGATACGACCAGATCTCGTCGGTGCACGTCGATCCCGACCAGGGCATCGAGGTCAGCCTGCTGGCCGACGGCGCGACCGAGGACGGCCATGTGGTGACGTTGTCGTGGCCGGCGGGGCAGATCAGTGAACAGGACGGTGCGCTCGCCGAGCCGGTCCCGACGATTCCGGTGACCGACGACATCCCCATCGGTGACCTCTACACCCAGGCGCTCGACGCCATGCCGGACTGCGCGGCCGTGGAACTCACCTGGTCGGTCATGCACAACGGGGAACAACTGGCGACCGGCATCTGCGACGGTGACGCGCAGAATCCCGGGTTCGTGTCCGTCGGCGGCAGCACGGTCGATCAGTTCGGCGACCCGTACACGGCAGCCGGTGTGCAGTCCAGGCTGGCGCTCGTGAAGTCGCTGGGCATCACGAGCATCTACCGCTTCTCGATCATCGAGGGAAGCATGCCGGTCGACGTCGCCGACGAGTCCGTGACGTTGAGCGATGGCACCACCTGCGCCTGGACGCTGTACCTCAGCAGTTGGGTCGGGACGTCCTGCGCGGACGAGGACGGTACGGGACAGAGCAGTTCGGCGGACGCGAGCACTCCCTCCGAAGCGAGTGGGACGCAGGCCGGCACTCCGATCGAGATCTCGACCATCGACCCGGCGGCGGTGGGCTCGTTGGTGGAACAGGTGAAGGCGGCCGGGGACGCGGCCGGGGGCCTCGGTGGTGGGCTCATCACGCTCGAGTTCGACTCCGGGGCCAATCAGCCGGTGCTCCGTGGGGAGACCGGCACCGGTTCCATCGTGTTCGGCCTTGACGGCCAGCGACTGGCCTGACGCCGGACGCGCCGATGCACGCCGCCGATGGTTAGCATGGGGACAATGCAGGTCTGAACCGGCGAGGGGTGCATGACTGAGGTGAACGGGCGCGTCGGCCCTCGGCAAACCATTCTTGTGGTGGACGACGACGCGGCATTGGCCGAGATGTTGCAGATCGTCCTGCGCCAAGAGGGATTCGACACCGAATGGTGTGCCACGGGTGATCAGGCCTACGGAGCGTTCCTGCAGGTGCAGCCGGCACTCGTGCTGCTGGACGTGATGCTGCCGGGGATGGACGGGATCCGGGTGTGCCGCCAGATCCGTGAGACGTCCGGTGTGCCGATCATCATGCTGACAGCGAGGTCCGACACCACCGATGTCGTCCGTGGTCTCGAGGAAGGGGCCGACGACTACGTTTCGAAGCCCTTCAAGGCGAAAGAGTTGGTCGCCCGTATCCGGACAAGGCTTCGGGCGCGCGCGTCCGAGGGTGTCAGCGACGAGCTGCGGATCGGCGATCTGGTGATCTCGACCCGCTCGCACACCGTGCGCCGTGGCGAGACGGTCATCAGCCTCACCCCCCTCGAGTTCGATCTGCTGGTGGCCCTGGCACGCCGCCCGCGCCAGGTGCTGAGCCGCGAGACCCTCCTCGAGGAGGTCTGGGGCTATCGACACGCCGCCGACACCCGGCTGGTCAATGTGCATGTGCAAAGGCTCCGCTCGAAGGTCGAGCTGGACCCGGAACGGCCCGAGATAGTGATCACGGTGCGCGGCGTCGGGTACCGGGCCGGGGATACGGCGGCTGGCGTGTCCTGATGTCGCATGCCGTCGAGCGTCCCCGGAGCCACCGGCCATCCGGCCCGCGCGGGCTGTGGGGGTCGTCCCTGCCTCTTCGCGTCATCGTCACGACGCTGGGGGCTTCGGTGCTGGTGCTCGTCCTCGGCGGCTGGATGCTTCTGCAGAACGCGTCCCGAGGCATCGTGGACGCGAAGATGCAGGCGAGTTCCGCGGAGGCCACGACCGCGCTGCAGCGCATGCAGAACCAGTTGGACGACACCGACCTGCGAACGGAGTCGCTGCTCGAGCGCCTCGGGCAACTGGCCGACGAGGTGGGCACCGAACCCGGCCAGTTCAAGGTGATCATCGAGGCCTCGGCCACGGTCTACATGTCGCGGGACGTGTTGCCCGCCAGCGTGCCCGAGTCTCTTCGGGAGCAACTCGCCGACGAACCCGAGAGCGTGTTCGTGACGCCGGCCGACATCAAGTACGCCGACGGCAGCAGCACCGCCGGGGTCGCCGTCGGGGGCTGTCTGATCGCGCCGTCGGGGCAGACCTTCCCCGTCTACTTCCTGTTTCCCGCAGATCAGGAGATTCAGACGATCCTGGCTCTGCGCGGAGCGCTCTACTCGACCGGTGCTCTGCTCATCGTGGCTCTGGCCGTCATCGCCTATCTCGTCTCGCATCAGGTCACCGTCCCCATCCGTCAGGCGCGCGACGTGGCCGGGCGCATCGCCGCCGGCGATCTCGACCAGCGCCTCGAGGTGCGGGGCACCGACGAACTGGCGAGCCTGGCCACCTCCATGAACAACATGGCGGGGGAACTGCAGCGCCAGATCAGCCGGCTGGAGGATCTGTCGCGGGTGCAGCAGCAGTTCGTCTCCGACGTCAGCCATGAGTTGCGGACGCCGCTCACGACCATGCGTATGGCCGCCGAGGTGCTGTACGAGTCGCGCGACGGGTTCAGCCCCGATCACCAGCGCACCACCGAACTGCTGCACGACCAGGTGGATCGTTTCGAGTCCATGCTGACCGACCTGCTCGAGATCTCCCGGTTCGACGCGGGAGCAGCTGTCCTGAGCGCCGACGAGGTCGACGTATGGGACGTCGTGGAGCAGGAGGTCGCCGCCGAGTCGGCCGTGGCGGAGCAGATGGGCAGCCGGATCACACTGCACAAGATGGGCGCCACGACCGTCGAGGGCGACGTCCGGCGCATCCAGCGCATCGTCCGCAACCTTCTCAGCAACGCCATCGGGCTGGGGGAGGGGCGGCCGATCGTCATCGACGTCGCGGGGGACGAGGACGCGGTGGCGGTCACCGTGCGCGACCACGGGGTCGGGTTCGAGCCCTCGCAGAGCCAGATGGTCTTCCATCGCTTCTGGCGGGCGGACGAGAGCCGCAACCGGGTCGGCGGGGGCACCGGGCTCGGGCTGGCCATCTCGATCGAGGACGCGAGGCTGCACCGCGGTTGGCTGGAGGCATGGGGGCGTCCGGGTGAGGGCGCCCAGTTCCGGCTCACGCTCCCACGCACCCAGGACGTCGTCCTGGAGGATTCGCCGCTGCCCCTGGAGCCCCGTGACGCGCCCGGTGGGCCGGCCCGGCAGACGACAGGGGGGACCGCATGATGAGCCGAATCGCCAGGCACCTGGGTGTGGTCGGGGTCGTGCTGGTGCTGGCGGGCTGCGCGTCCTTCCCGACGAGCGGGCCCGTCCAACGGGCCAGCGACGCCCGCACCGCCGGTGTGGCGCCCGGAATCGACGTCGCCGCCCAGCCGCCGGATTCCGGGGCCTCGCCCGAGGCGATCCTGGACGGCTTCTTCTCCGCGCTCGAGTCGCCGGGTGAGGGCTACGCCGTGGCACGCCAGTACCTCACGGCAGAGGCCGCAGCGGCATGGGATCCGGAATCCGGCGTCACCATCTACGACACCACGGGCCAGTCGACTGCTGTCACCGACGACGACGTGGCCATTCTCCGCGCCCCGCTCGCCGGGCGGCTGGACGCCGACGGTGTGTTCACCGCGGCCGACGAGGAGAGCCTGTCGCACGACTTCGAGATGACACAGGTCGACGGCGAATGGCGCATCGGCAACCCGGGCGACGGCGTCCTCATGTCCGTGCAGCGCTTCCGCCGCGCCTTCCGCTCGGTGCCGGTCTACTACCTGGATTCCGCGGGCGAGCGGCTCGTCGCCCAGCGTGTGTTCCTGCGCCAGGAGGACCTCGCGTCGAGTTCCCCGGACGTGCTGGTGAGAGCGCTGCTGCGCGATCCGGGCAGCTGGTTGCGCCCGGCGGTGCTCGACGTCCTGCCCAGCGAGGTGCACAGCCTCGGCACGACCGTCGACGAGGACGGCATCGCGCACGTCAACCTGAGCGCCGAGGCCGAGGCCCTGAGCGCGAACCAGCGACTTCAGGCCGCCGCTCAGCTGCTCCACACGCTGCGGTATTTCACAGCTATCCAGGGCATCGAGATCGACGTCAACGGCCGGACGATGTCGATCCCGGGTGCCGATGCCGACGGGGTCGTGCGCACGGCTGCGGTCGCCCAGTTCGCGCCGGAGCGCCACGACGCCGACCGCGACCTGTACGGGATCAGCGACGGGGTGGTGGTGCGGATCGCCGCCGATCAGGCTTTCCCCGCCCGTGAGCCGGTGGCCGGACCGCTGGGCGGTACCTGGTCGGATCGTCCGGGACGAGTGGCCGTCTCGTGGACCGATGAGCGCTTCGGGGTCACCAGCGAGGACGGCCGGCGGCTCTACACCGCGGGATCGGAGGACGCCGAACCCACCCTCGTGTACAGCGGGACGAGTCTGGTCTCACCCCAGTTCGACACGGAGTCCGCGCTGTGGGCGGTGGACAACACGGCAGACGGCCCTGTCGCCGTGCGTGTATCCACCGACGGGAGCGTCAGTGTGCTGCCGATCGGCGAACTGGCGGGCGCCCAGGTGGTCGCGTTTCGCATCGGGCCTGACGAGACACACGTTGCGGTCGTCGCGCAGGTCGGTTCCGAGCAGCGTCTCGGCATGCTGCACCTACGGGGCACCGACCAACTGGTGCTCGACGGCTGGCGAGAGCTGCCGGTCAACACCAGCGACGGCCCGGTGACGCGGTTCCGTGACGTCGCGTTCACCACCGCGGATCGGCTCATGGTGCTGGGCACGAGCGATCGCTACGGCCAGTTCACCGTGTACACACTCGACATCGACGCTTCGACGGTGACGTCCCAGGGCCCGATGAGCGACGTGGACGCGGTGGGCATCACCGCGCTGGTGTCGTCCAGCACCAGCACGGTCGCCATCGTCACATCGGCCCACCGAGGTCTGCGCTACGAGGCGCAGTACCGCTGGCCGGTCTTCGTCGAGGGTGTCACCGACCTCGCCTACCCGTCGTAGGGGTGTGAGTGGCAACGGAGGCTCATGGAAGGAGATCCGCGCGCTCTCAACTGCGCTAAAGAAACGCTGACCAATGGTCCCTGAGCCTGTCGAAGGGTCAGGGAACTGTCGTCTGGTAACGGGCTTCGACAGGCTCAGCCAGCGTTGCCCGCATTGGTCAGCGGTTCCCTGGAGAAACGCTGATCAATGGTCCCTGAGCCTGTCGAAGGGTCGTGGAGCTGTCGTCTGGTAACGGGCTTCGACAGGCTCAGCCAGCGTTGCCCGCGTTAATCAGCGGTTCCCTGGAGAAACGCTGATCAATGGTCCCTGAGCCTGTCGAAGGGTCGTGGAGCTGTCGTCTGGTAACGGGCTTCGACAGGCTCAGCCAGCGTTGCCCGCATTGGTCAGCGGTTCCTTAGCGAAACGCTGATCAATGGTCCCTGAGCCTGTCGAAGGGTCGTGGAGCTGTCGTCTGGCAACGGGCTTCGACAGGCTCAGCCAGCGTTGCCCGCATTAATCTGAAGTGACCCCGGCACGTTGTCCACAGCTCGCGGGAATCTGAGCCAGGACGCGACCCCGCACCCACAATCCGGGCATGTCGACGAACGAACGCGGACGGATGCTGGCCGAGTGTGTCTCGGCGGCGACCCACCTGTTCCTCGGAGCGGCGTGCCCGGGATGCGGCCGAGCCGGCCTCGGTGTGTGCATCGCGTGCCGAGCGGCACTGGAGCCCGCGGTGCACCGCGTGGAGCGGCCGCGGTGGCCGCAGTTGCCTCCCGTCGTCGCCGGTGGCGTGTACAAGCCGCCCCTGTCGCACCTGGTCGTGGCGCACAAGGAACGCGGGTGCTGGCAGCTGGCATGGCCGCTGTCGGGCCTGGTCGCGGCCGGGGTCCGCGTGATCGCGCCGGGCGAGACGCCCGGGATCGTGCTGGTGCCCGTGCCCTCCGGCGCGCAGGCCGTCCGGCAGCGCGGCTACGACCACTGCCTGGCGCTGACGCAGGCCGCCGGACGACGGCTGGGGGTGCCGGTGCGCCGGTTCGTCCGGCGGTCGCGAGCGGCAGGCGATCAGGCTGATCGTGACCGGGCGGGACGCCTGGCTGCCCAGCAGGACACGATGGTCGCCGATGCCGTGGCCGGTCGGGCACGGGCTCGGATCGTCCTCGTGGACGACATCGTCACCACGGGCGCCACGTGCGCCGAAGCGGTCCGCGCGCTGCGCGCCGCCGGGCACGAGGTCGCCGGGATCGCCGTGGCCTGCGAGACCGTCGTCCGTGGGCGAACGCACCGGACTTCGCGTTTCGGCGACTTCTCAGGTGTTGATGGGTAACGTTGCTTTATGGCACGACCATTCGGCACGGCGATCGTCGCACCCCATCGTGGGGCGTTCGTTGGCTGGGGGTCGTGCTTTGTGTTTATCGCCGTGTCAGTCACGGGCGGCGTAGCGCTCCCGCGCCTGACCTCGTTGGGAAGGAGTGATCATGGACGTCAGCATCACCGGAAGGCACCTCACGATCAGTGAGGGTGCCCGCGAGCAGGTGACGGATCGTCTGACCACGACGATAGCCAAACTCAAGGATCGCGTGATCCGGGCGGAGGTGGAGTTCACGAAGGCCGACTCGAAAGGCAGTCCGGACGACGACATCCGCTGCGAGATCACGTTGCGGGGGAAAGGGCCGGTCGTACGAGCCTGCGCGAGCGCCTCTGACAAGCTCGTCGCCTTCGACCGCGCGGAGGACAAGCTGAAGGCCCAGCTCCGGCGCGCCGCCGATCGCCGCAAGCATCGCCGCGGACTGCGCGGATCGAAGGAGCTCTCGGAGCTCGAGCTAGCCCCGATCCCGAGCACGGCCTCCGACGAGCAGGTCGTTCCCACGACCCGCGTGGCCGGGCTCGACGTCACCGGCGACGGGCCCCTGGTCGTCCGTGAGAAGCGTTTCGCGACGTCCCCTCTGACCCTCGCGCAGGCACTCGACGAGATGGAGCTCGTCGGCCATGACTTCTTCTTGTACGTCGACGCCGAGACGCTGGAGCCCAGCGTCGTCTACCGGCGGCGTGCCTACGACTACGGGGTCATCCACCTCAGCATCACCGAGATCGCGCAGCAGCAGGCGATCTGAGGCCGCGATCCCGAATCGCTGATCGCCCGCCATTCGCCGGTGCCCATTCCCGGCGGGTGGCGGGCGGCTTCCACTATGCAACTAGGATGGTTCGTGCTGCCGCGGGACAGGCGCGCATCCGGTGCGTCCGGCAGCGATCACAAGGCAAAGGACGTTTCCCGTGGGTTTCATGGACCGCCTGCTCAGCGTTGGCGAGGGACGCACCCTCAAGCGGCTGGAGAAGATCGCCCAACAGGTCACCAGTATCGAGGACGACTACCTCGAGATGGACGACGAGGAGTTGCGCGCCCAGACGGACGACTTCAAGCAGCGCCATGACAACGGGGAATCTCTCGACAGTCTGTTGCCCGAGGCGTTCGCCACGGTGCGCGAGGCGTCCCGTCGCGTGCTCGGCAAACGTCCGTTCGACGTGCAGCTGATGGGCGGCGCGGCCCTGCACGAGGCAAACATCGCCGAGATGAAGACCGGCGAGGGCAAGACGATCGTCGCCCTCATGCCGAGCTACCTCAATGCTCTGGACGGACAGGGCGTTCACATCGTGACGGTGAACGACTACCTGGCCCAGTACCAGTCGGAGCAGATGGGTCGTGTGCACCACTTCCTGGGTCTCGACGTGGGCGTCATCCTCGCTCAGATGACTCCGGCGGCGCGGCGCAAGGCATACGGCGCCGACATCACCTACGGCACGAACAACGAGTTCGGTTTCGACTACCTGCGCGACAACATGGCGCTGAGCCCCGACGATCTCGTCCAGCGCGGTCACCACTTCGCGATCGTCGACGAGGTCGACTCGATCCTCGTCGACGAGGCCCGTACGCCGTTGATCATCTCCGGGCCGGCTGCGGAGAACAAGAAGTGGTACCCCGTGTTCGCCCGTCTCGCCGGGCGGCTGGAACGCGATCTCGACTACGAGGTGGACGAGAAGAAGCGCACCGTGTCGGTGCTGGCACACGGCATCGAGGCCACCGAGGACATCCTCGGCATCGACAACCTCTACGAGTCGGCCAACACCCCTCTGATCGGCTACCTGAACAACTCGATCCGCGCCAAGGAACTGTTCCATCGCGACAAGGACTACGTCGTCGAGACCGGCGAGGTGCTGATCGTCGACGAGCACACCGGGCGTACGCTCATCGGGCGCCGGTACAACGAGGGGCTGCACCAGGCACTGGAGGCCAAGGAAGGCGTCTCGATCAAGGACGAGTACCAGACGCTCGCGACGATCACCCTGCAGAACTACTTCCGCATGTACGACAAGCTGGCCGGCATGACGGGCACGGCGAAGACCGAGGAGAGCGAGTTCCAGAAGATCTACGGCCTCGGCGTCCTGGAGATCCCGACCAACAAGCCGATGATCCGCGTCGATCAGGCCGACCTCATCTATCGCACCGAGGACGCCAAGTTCAACGCCATCGTCACCGATGTCGCCGAACGCCATGAGAACGGGCAGCCGGTGCTGATCGGCACCGCCTCGGTCAACAAGTCCGAGATCCTGAGCAAGCGGCTGAAGCAGGCGGGCATCCCGCACCAGGTGCTGAACGCGAAACAGCATGCTCGTGAGGCCGCGATCGTGGCGATGGCCGGGCGCAAGGGCGCCGTCACCGTGGCGACCAACATGGCCGGCCGTGGCACCGACATCATGCTCGGCGGCAACCCCGAGTTCCTGGCCGATCAGGTGCTGCGCGAGAAGGGGATCGATCCGGTCGACAACCCCGAGGCGTACGAGGCGGAGTGGTCGGAGACGATGTCCGGACTGGAGGCCCAGGTCTCCGACGAGCACGATGAGGTCGTCGAGGCCGGCGGGCTCTATGTGATCGGTTCGGAGCGTCACGAGTCCCGCCGCATCGACAACCAGTTGCGTGGTCGTTCCGGCCGCCAGGGCGACCCCGGGGAGAGCCGCTTCTACCTGTCCCTGGAGGACGACCTGATGCGGCTGTTCAAGGCCGACGTGGTCGAGCGCGCGATGGTCACCATGAACCTGCCCGAGGACGAGCCGATCGAGGCCCGCCTCATCACACGGGCGATCGAGAGCGCCCAGAAGCAGGTCGAGGCGCAGAACTTCGAGATGCGCAAGAACGTCCTGAAGTACGACGATGTGATGAACCGTCAGCGTCATGCCATCTACGGCGATCGGACGAAGGTGCTGAACGGCACCGAGGTGGACGACCTGTTGCGCGTGACCGTCGATCGCGTCGTGCGGGCGGGCGTCCTGCAATACACGCAGGGGCTGCCGGACGACTGGGACCTGGACGGGCTGTGGGTCGAGATGAAGAAGCTCTACCCGGTCGCCCTCGATCCGGACGAGTGGGCCGACAACGACGACGCCCAGGCGCTGGCGGATGCCTTCTCCGAGGACGCGGCGGTTGCCTACGACCTGCGCGAGGAGAAGCTCGGCGAGCAGAACATGCGGGAGCTCGAGCGGCAGGTGTGGCTCACGGTGCTCGATCGCAAGTGGCGTGAGCACCTCTACGAGATGGACTACCTGCGCGAGGGCATCGGGCTACGGGCGATGGCCCAGCGCGATCCGCTGGTCGAGTACCAGCGAGAGGGCGCGCAGATGTTCGACGCCATGCGTGACGGCTTCGCCGAGGAGGTCGTGGGCTACCTGTTCAACATCGACGTCCAGGTTGTGCCGGCATCCGATTCCGCGCCCGCTGAGGGCGACTCGGCTGCCTCAGGTGGCGTGGACGAAGCGGGGGAGGCATCGTCGGCCGACGGGGACGATTCCGCGTCCACGAGCGAGCCCGCCGACCAGGCGTCGGCTGGTGCCGCTGGTGGTTCGCGGGCGTCCAGGAGGGCTTCTCGCAAGCCGGTGCGGCGACCGGTCGCGGTGCCGGACGCCGAGGAGGACGACGCCCCTGCGGAGACGGGGAGTGCCACCGGCTCGGTGGGGTCCATCCGCATCAAGGGCGCCGGTGACCAGGTCTCGGCCGGGAAGCTCAGCTACAGCGCCCCCGACGAGCAGGGGGACGAGGAGAAGCAGGCCACAGTGGCGGACGACGACCCCTATGCCGGTGTGGGACGCAACGCCCCGTGCCCGTGCGGGTCGGGCAAGAAGTTCAAGATGTGCCACGGACGCAACCCGAACGTCGCCTGACGGTTCGGTGCCGGCGCTCAGCGCGTTCGGCTTCCCGGCCACAGCACAGCGAGGCCGGCGCAGCACCATCCGCTCGTCCCTTCGGTGAGCACGGCCGTCGCGACCAGCGAGCGGCGGGACGTCTCGTAGCGGATGACGGCGTCCACGTGCCCATTGGGGTCGCGGACAAGACGGATGCTCGCCAGCCTCGCGGGATCGGCCCGGTTGTCACGCACCCAGGAGTTCAGGGTGTGCCAGGACTTGGGAGGCAGCCAGGCGCTGAACTGCGTCGACGGCCGCCGTCCGGCCAGGGCCTCCAGGAGCGCCAGCGCTATGTGGCGGGCCAGGCGGGTGGCCACGTCGGGCACGGGGATCGTCGGGGGACGGCTGTGAGCGGGTTCGTCCAGCAGGTCGAGCCAGCCGTCGCTACGGGGTTCCAGGATCATGGTGGGCATGGGTCACAGCATGGCCCATCTCGTGCGGGTGTGGCCCGCAGGACGCCGATCTGTGGAAAACTCGATTGAACGGGTGATCATCCAGACGCCTGCGGGCGGGAGGGAGGGCCGTCATGGCGCGGTTGCTGGTGTGCGTGCCGGTGGATCGTGAGCAGGCGCGTGTGATCGCGTCCGGGCTGGATCTGCCCGGCCCACTGCCGGTCTTCACCGTGACCCCCGAACTGCTCGGCACCTTCGGTCTGGAGGCGTCCGACACCGAGGAAGCCGAGTACGCGGCATTGCTGCTTGCCAGCATCTATGCACTGGCCCGGCACGGGGAGCGGCTCGTCCTCACCGCACAGGTCGACGACGGGCTGCTGGACGCCGGCTTCGAACAGACCAACGGGGGGCGGCTGCTGCGCGAGCTGCGAGCGCCCTCGGTCGAGGCGTGGTTCGCCGATGACGGTGACGCTCCCGTGGCGGGCGCGGCAGCTGCCGCGGCCGGGCTGGAACTGGACGCGGCATGGGAGACCCCCGAGGTGGCCGACCTGCTGGCCGGCCACGATCTCTTGTGGCACTCGATCGTCGAACTCGGTCGGGACTAGCCATGCCCAGGGCGATCTGGGACGGGGTCATCAGCTTCGGGCTCATCGTCATTCCGGTGAAGCTCTACGGTGCGACCGAGGAGAAGGATCCCGTCCTGCACCAGGTGCATGCCGAGGACGGCGGCCGCATCCGCTATCGGCGTGTCTGCGAGAAGTGCGGTGAGGAGATTCCGTTCGAGGGCATCGCACGGGGCTTCGAGGCCCCCGACGGGCGGGTCGCGGTGCTCACGAGACAGGACATGACGCAACTGCCGTTGCGAAGCGGCAAGACGGTCGAGATCGTGCAGTTCGTCGACGAGTCGGAGATCGACCCCGTGTACTTCGAGAAGACCTACCTCGTCGAGGCCACGGGGGTCGGTGCCAAGCCCTACGTCCTCCTGCGCGACGCACTGGCAGCCACCCGGCGAGCCGGAGTGGTGAAGGTCGCCTTGCGTTCACGCGAGTCGTTGGCGCTGGTCCGGCCCCGGGGTGACCTGTTGGTCATGGACACGATGCTGTGGCCCGACGAGGTGCGCGACCCCGCTTTCGCCCGTCCGTCCGCCGAGGTTATCGCGAGCCGTGCCGAGGTCGGTATGGCGGAGTCGTTCATCGAGCAGATGACGGGGCCCTGGCGTCCGGACGACTTCTCCGACGGCTACAGGGCCGCGCTGGAGCAGCTGGTGGCGGCCCGCCTGTCCGGTGTGCCGCTGCCGGAGGAGGCGCCGACGTCCGCGGACCAGGGCGGCGAGGTGGTCGACCTGATGGCGGCGTTGCGCGCCTCGGTGGAGGCGGCACGAAAGCGCCGCCAGAGCGCGGGTGATGCGTCCCCGGGGGCCGACAGCGGGCAGGGTAGGACGGAAGAGGCCGGCTGACATGGGCCGGTGGCAGGTGATCGGCGCGGAAGGGGCTGTGGCATGACGACGCGCATACAGGTGGACGACGAGCCGACCGCCCAGGCGATGGCTCAGACTTTGGAGTCCGCGGGCCTGGAGGTGGCGGTGGTGACCGTCGGCGGGCAGGACGAGCAGCCAGACGGTTTCCTGGTCGCCACGCCTGCGGGGGCGAGCGAGGTCGCTGCGCTCCTGCCGAAGGGCACCCGGATCAGCGAGGACGGTATCGGCTGATCGCCGCGGGGGATCGGTACCGCGAGCAGAACACGGGGCGGGGCCGTCATCGGTGGTCCGACGGACGACCCCGCCCCGGGATCAGGTCACTCCCTGGAGGTCACTTCTCGCCCTGAGCGGCCTTCATGAACCGGCGCTGGTAACTGACGACCTGGTTCGTCGAGGTGAACCGTGCCAGGTAGCTGGGCTCCGCGGTCACCACGACGCGATCCGCCATGTCCTCGAACTCCTCGCTGGCCAGCAGCCTGTCGATGTCGGGGTAGTTCTGGTCACCCTCCATCGAGCAGATGATGAGCCGCGTGTCAGGAAGGTTGGCGTTGCGTAGCACGCGCAGGTTGTGGCGGACGCCGTCCAGACCGTCGCTGCCCTCGTCGTCCTCGATGTGCCGGTACTCGACGACGGTGCGGGCCTTCTCGACCGCCTGGTCGGGGTCGAAGCCCTCGTCGGCACCCGAGAGGTAGTCGGTCGAGAGCATGTAGTCGCGCAACTGCACCTTGGCGTCGGCATCACCGGCATCGATGCGATCGAGCAACTCGACGAACTTGCGTGACTGCACCAGGCGATGGCGGATGAACGAGTTGATGAAGTACGGCCGGGCCTGCAAGGCCATCTGGGTCTGGTAGGGCTCGAACATCAGCGTGTAGTTGATGCGGTAGCCGGCCTCGTGCAGCTTGAGCGCGAGGTTGTGCCCGCGCAGGGCGTCGGCGGTGCCGGGCTCCCAGTAGCGGGTGTCCAACCGGCCGTTGCCCTCCAGCAACTGCCCGACGTTGTCGGCGTTCACGGGGCCGGTGTGCGGCACCTTGATGACGACCCGCCATTCCGAGAGCATCTCCTTGAAGAACGCCGCCTCCTCGAGGATCTTGTTGAAGTCGGGCTCGAAGGGGTTGTTCAGTTCGACCGAGATGTCGACACCGGGGCCCAGGATGCGTCCGAGCTCGGCCATCACCTCGTCCCGGGTCGAGAACTTGTGACCGACGTTGGCCTTGTCGTTGTTGATGAACAGGTCGTAGATGATGCCCGGGTTGCAGGTGAGGTTGCCGAGCAGCGGCGCGATGGGCTCGACCTCGTACGGATTCGCGCTGTCAGCGGAGTAGATCACGTTGGTGGGCCGCTTGCGTCCGTCGGAGTCGTACGAGATGTCTCGGACGAGGTTCACGTTGAGCAGGCCGTCGGGCTCCAGGTCGTACTCGAAGCGGAAACCCGCGGGGGTGTGCCCGTCAGCGGGCTTGAAGTAGTCGCAGATCCGGGCGAACTCGTCGGTGACGCCGATGTACGTCGCACGCTCGGCGATGATCGAGAGTTCCACCGGGTCGAGTCGCTTGTCGAGGACGCGCGTCAGGTGGTCGCTGACACCACGTGCCGGCTGCAGTCCGAGCGAACGGACGTAGAGGTTCAGCGGCGGCGTGAGGGGGTCGTACGGCATTGTCTATCAGGCTCCTTTGGGTGAGTTCTTGCGGGGGAGGAGATTGCGTTCGGCCAGCCCGCGCTCGATGGTCGTGATGGCGCGGGTGTGGCGGACGATGAGGTATCCCAGCGGAATGAGGAAGATGGCCAGTGCCATCGACAACGGTGCGTTGGTGGGATAGATGAACACGATGGCGATGATCACGACGAAGCCGCCGAGGGTCTCTCGCAGGCGTGCACCCTGAAGGTGCTTGCGCGTGTCGAGCAGATTGGCGAGGATGGCTTTCTTCTCCGACGTCGTCTGTTCACGCGACAGATCCTGGTAGAGCTCGGTGCGATGTTCCGTCGCGTCCCGCCGCTGCAGGATGAAGCCCCGGACGAGGTAGGCGACCGCGATCACCGCCACTCCCACCGCGAAGGGGTATTGCCCACGTGACCAGAAGATCGTGGACAGCACACCGCATGACGCGATCGTCATGAGGTAGAAAGCCCATCGGTTCGTCATGCAGCCAGCCTTCCGTTGTGATGGCGGACGAGTTCGACGTTGCCCAGCACGGAGCAGTTGTCGACCACCTCGAAGGTGAAGCCGGGGAACTCCTGTTCCTTCAACTTGATGAACGCGGGGCCCGACAATCCACCCGTGAGCTTGATCACGCTGTCGAGATCGACGACGTCAGACGCGAGCTTGACCACGTCGTACAGCACCCGGTTCATCGACTTGAGCATGGCGGCGAGCATCTCGTCCCGGGTGGCCGCCAGGGTGAGGCCGTGCCAGGCACCGGTTCGCTTCTCCAGGCTCTGCCGGTCGCCGGTGAGGTAGGGGTCGAAGGTGACCTCGCCGTCGGCGACGAACCGCTCGACACAGCTGGGCAGGTACTCGTTGTTGAACGTGGCGCGGTCGAGCTCGCGGCAGAACTGCTCGTAGAACCAGTCGATGCCGAAACCGCCCGCGGTGGTGGCGTAGATCTGCCAGACGCCCGGCAGGGCGGAGTTGCGCAGGTAGTAGCCGGGGTTGGTGACGGGCTTGTCGATCAGGATGCTGACCATGTCGCTGCTGCCGGCGGTGTTCATAATGCGGCCGGCGCGGTCGTTGCGGGCGCCCATCTGGGCCGAGGCCATGTCGTTGGTGCCGACGGCGACGGGGATCCCAGCCGGGATGCCGAAACGCTCGGCCACCTCGGGCAGCAGCGTGCCCAGGAACTCACCGGGGTTGCGGATGTCGCCGAACCACTCGTGCTTGAGCCCGAAGGCGTCGAGCAACTCCGCCGACCAGCCGCCCTGGGAGGTCGTCTCGTACAGGCCCAGCATGGACGCGTTCACGAGGTCGACCATCCATTCGCCGGTGAGGCGGTGGTGCACATAGGTCGGCAGGTGCCCGATGCGGTACGTGTTCTCCAGCACCTCGGGCTCGTTCTGCTGCATCCACAGGATGGTCATGATGCCGGCGCCGCCCGCGAAGGGGTAGATGCCCGCGATGGACAGGTACCGCTCCTTGCCGACGACCTCGTCGATGTAGTCGGTGATGGCGCGGCTGCGGCGGTCCATGTGCGTGATGATGTTCGGGTAGGCCAGCGTCCCGTCCTCGGCGATGAAGACCGGCGAGGGGGAGAACGTGTCGTAGCACAGGGCGCCGACCTGCGAGCGGAGATCGGCGGGCAGCCGCTGCGCGGCCTGCTCGGTGGCTTCGAAGAGCACGTCCGGATCGATCTCGACCTTCTCTCCCGGCAGCAGGATGTAGGGGTATTCCTGCTTCTGCGAGGCGAGCACGGTGAGGTTGTCGTCCAGCACCTCCATCTTGACTGTGGAGGTGCCGAAGTCGATGGACAGGTAATACATCGCGGTGATGATCCCTTCTCAGGCCTGGAAGTTGTGGAGTCGTTCGAGACCGGACTCCAGCGCGGTGCGGATCTCGGCCTCCTGCTCGGGGGTGACGGGGCGGATCGGGCGGCGCGGGGCGCCGGCGTGGTAGCCGCGCAGGTTCATGGCGGCCTTCAGACTCGCGACCCCCTGCTTGCCACCGCCGCTCTTCGCCACGGCGGCCAGGATGCGGTAGTAGCGGCGAGCGGCCTCGGGGCTCTCGCCGAAGTAGAGGTCGGTGAGCCGGGCGCACTCGTCGGGCAGGTAGTCGGACGCGGAGACGACGCCGCCGATGCCCCCGAAGGCGAGGGCGGTCATGATGTTGCTCAACGAGCCGGCGAGCACTTCGAAGTCGTCGCGAGCCCCGGCGGCGAGCATGTAGTCGGCCATCATGGCGGGCGAGGTGTCCTTGATGCCGTCGATGTTCGGGTGGTTGGCCAACTCGGTCAGCGCGTTCGGCGGGACGACGACCCCGTTGGCGTAGCCCGGGGCCACGTACAGGAGGATCGGGACCGGGCTGGCATCCGCGACCGCGGTGTAGTAGTCGATGAGTGCCGGCCCGTTCGCCAGCTTGGCGAAGTAGTTGGGGGTCAGGACGGAGATGTAGTCGATCCGGTCCATCCAGGGTTCCAGCGATCTGATGAACTCGATCGTGGTGCGCGTGGACTCACGGCCCGCGCCGGCGATGAGGGTCTTGTCGCCCTTGAGCCCGGCGGCCGTGCCGATCACGGTGCGGGACTCGTCGTCGTCGAGCGCCTTGAACTCGCCGTTCGTGCCGAGCACCATGTAGCCGGCGACGCCGGTTTCCCCCCACAGCCCGAAGTTGTGCTCCAGTGCGGCGACGTCGACGGCGTCGTCCCTGCCGGCATCGAAGGGTGTGGCGACGGGGATGATGATGCCGCGCAGTTTCTCGCTCATGGATCTCCTTTGTTCGATGGATCGACTCGTCGATGGCCTGGGGGACGTGGGGGCGGCCCCTTTCGGTGGCCGCCCCCACGTGGTGGTTAGAGCGCTTGGAAGAACTGGATGAGGCCGATCACGCCCATGACGGTCATGGCCACGCCGGAGATCGCGAGGATCACCTGCATGAGTGGCTTCATACGCAGATTCGCCGGTAGCACCTTGTGTTCTGTGTAGAGCAGGATGAACGCCCACAGGCCCAGGGCGAACACGCCGCCAAGGATGCCCGCGAACGAGATCACCACCGTGTAGCTCACACCCGAGACGGCGAGGATGATGGCAGTGCCGAGGGTGTAGGTGGCGACGGCGAGCTTGACCTTGAACCAGTTCTTCGGGTTGTTCAGGGCCGGGAAGGCCGGCGAGAACGCCTCACGGAACGTGTACGGATAGGTCGTCGTCAGCAGTGCCTGCATCGAACCCCAGAAGGCGCACCAGATGGCCAGCTGATACAGGTACTTCAACACCGGGAGGATGTTCGTGAAGAACCGTGCCTGCTCCTCCAGGATGTTCGTGTCGCTCGGCACCTGACGCACCCCGTCGGTGCCGAGGATGACGGTGCCGAGGATCATGAAGGTCATGGCGAAGATGCCGACCGCGATGAACGAGGTGACGGCGTCGATCTTGACGGCCTTGACGCCGAGGCGAGCGCGATCGAGGTTCTCGTCGTCCTGGGCGATCGGGATGAGTTGGCCAGGGCCCAGCGCCTGAAGCTGCGCGTTGATCTCCGCGTTGTCGGAGCGGCCGAGCATGCCCCAGGTCTTCTCGCGGAAGGTACCGACGTAGCCGATGTAGTCGTAGAGGCCGCCGCCGAGAGCGCCCAGGTACGAGATGATCTCCATCGGGATGGCGCGTGCGGCGACCGACGGGAAGTCGGCCTGCACCCAGTCCGGGTAGCTGCTGGGCAGCTGCGGCAGGAGGCCCTCGAGGACGCCGCCCCAGTTCGGGGTCGAGACGAACACCGCGATGAGCGAGAAGAACACCATGATGCCGACGATGACGGTCTGCAGGTTCTCGACGACGCTGAAGTTCTTGATCCACAGCGTCGCGTAGGCGATGAGGCCCCACAGGATGCCTGCCCACAGCCAGTTGCCGCTCTGACCGGTGAAGGTCCACGGGGTCCACTGCGACAGGGCGAGGATGTAGGCGACGCACCATGCCGGGAAGCAGACGGCCGCGAGGATGCCGAAGAACACGGCCAGCCAGTGGCGGCCGATGCCCGACGTGCCGACGCCGGGGAGCAGGTGCCCCATGCGCTGGAACGGATGCTCACCGGTGATCACCATGTAGCGACCGGCGGCGTAGGTCACCGTGGCCTTGAAGATCGCACCGAAGAGGAACGTCCACAGGATCGTGTAACCAAAAATGGCGCCACCGCGAGTGGCGGAGAAGATCTCGCCGTTGCCGATGGTGACCGAGGCCAGGATGAAACCCGGGCCGACAATGCTCAACAGGTCGAAGAACTTCTTGGAAGAGAGCTTCGGCTCTTGTTCGGGATACCGCAGAGGCTCCAGTACGGGTTGTTCAACCCCAGTACTCATCGGATCGCTCCTTTGTGACCGGGGAGCTGCGCCGGGTGCGACAGCTCCGGAACCGCCACCGACCCGCCGAACAATATTGATACGGGCGAGTCGTGGGTGGAATGCGTCGCGCGGCATGCGTGACGCGGAGGATGGCTGAAGTCCAGCGCCTCGGCGGGCCGGTTCGTCACGGCGGATGTCCTCGGTTCGTTCCGGGGGATCGCCTGACCGGTACGCTTGTTGATCGCTGGCAACGCTGCCTCCTTTTTCGGCTGGAGGGCGTCGGCCCGTGGGGCACCTTTGCCGTCCAGCTTCCTATAGCATAGTTGGCCAAACGTGAGTCGGTCAAGAAGGCTCGCGCTTCGGGAAGACGACCGTCGGGGCTTGTCAGAACCCGTCGGTCGTCACCGGATTGGCGTCCAATCGCGGCTTCTCCGGGGCGCTGTCACGCGGCGACGGCGACTCCCGGACGTCCTTGATGTCGGCCGAGCCATCCAACCAACTTTCCTATATCATAGTGGTGTCCGGAGGGTTTGTGAAAACCCGAGGCTCCCGGAGGTCAGCCCATCGTCCGAGTTGGCCTCCCGGCCGCTGGCAACGAAGCCACGTGCCCACACACGCACGTGTCACCTGAAAGGGAGTAGTGCATGCAGATCAACAAGATCGCGGTCGTCGGGGCAGGCTACATGGGGGGTGGCATCGCGCAGGAGTACGCGATCGCCGGGCACCCTGTCGTCCTGGCCGACGTGGACGCGGAACTGACGCGTAAGAACCGGGCACGCCTCGTCGCGGAGGCCAAGGACTGGGAGGAGCGAGGCCTGTTCCGTCCGGGTGAGGCCGCCCTCGTCGAGCAGAACCTCTCCGCGGGCGAGAGCATCGAGGCGGCCGTGGCCGACGCCGATTACATCCAGGAAGCCGTTCCGGAGGTGCCCGAGATCAAGGAGCAGGTGTATCGCCGGATCGAAGCGGCCTGCCGGCCCGACGCCGTGATCGCGAGCAACACCTCCACCCTGCCGATCGGGCAGCTGGCCGAGGCCCTCGAGCACAAGGGACGCTTCCTCGGCGTCCACTTCTCTAACCCCGCGCCGTTCATCCCCGGCGTCGAGATCATCGCCCACGAGGGAACAGACGAGGCGATCGTCCCCGATGTCGAGGCGCTGGTCGCCCAGACCGGCAAGCTCACCGCGCGTGTCAAGGACTCGCCCGGTTTCTGCCTCAACCGCCTGCAGTACGCGCTGCTCAAGGAGGCCATCAACATGGTGGACGAGGGGGTCGTCACGGCCGAGGACCTCGACATCGTCGTGCGGACGACCTTCGGGTTCCGTCTGCCGTTCTTCGGGCCGTTCGCCATCGCCGACATGGCAGGTCTGGACGTCTACCTGAACTGCTTCCGCACCTTCGAGGACCACTACGGTGAGCGTTTCGCCACCCCCGAGGGCCTCAAGGAACTCGTCGCGGGTGGCCATCTCGGCACGAAGAAGGGTGGCGGTTTCGTGATCCCGGCGGGCGACACCACCGAGTTGGTCGCCTACCGCAACACTGCCTACGGACGCCTGGCACGCCTGGTGGACGAACTCGGCCAGGCGCCGGCCGTCAAGTGACACCACCAGAATCCGACACGCACAAAGGAACACAGACCATGCCCAAGTACACCGCTGACAATTGGCCGATCGCCTGCCCGATGCTCTTGTTCGGGGGTCTGGACTCCAAGGGGGGCCCGATCCAGGAT
Organism: Brooklawnia cerclae; assembly: GCF_011758645.1. NCBI lineage: Bacteria > Bacillati > Actinomycetota > Actinomycetes > Propionibacteriales > Propionibacteriaceae > Brooklawnia > Brooklawnia cerclae. The sequence continues at coordinate 1,017,725 of NZ_JAAMOZ010000001.1, forward strand.
GCGGCGCCCGAGGAGTGGGACCGGCAGATGCGTGAGGTCTCGCTGATGGGCTTCACCGAGATGGACCCGCTCGACGTGTGGGTCCGCGTCGGCGACCTGTCGCCCGAGCGGCTCGACCTGTTCAAGCAGGTGATGGCTGCCAACAACCTGACCATCCCGGGAGTCTCGACCTCGCGCAAGAGCTTGGTGGACGCCGACCGCGGCGCCGATTACCTGGCCTACGGCCATCGGGTCATCGATGCTGCGGTTCTGCTGGGGGCTCGCTACGTGAGCTTCGGGTTCTTCCAGGCGACCACTCCGGCGCAGAACGCCGCGATCTGGTTCTGGCTGGCCGACGGGTACAAGGACTCGCCCGATCCCGAGATCTACCAACTCGCGGTCGCGCGCGTCCGTGAACTGGCGAAGCACGCGGCATCCGTGGGCATCGAGATCACCCTCGAGATGTACGAGGACACGTACCTGGGCAGCTCCGAGGGTTGCCTTCAGTTCGTCCAGGACGTCGACCATCCCGCCTGCGGCCTGAACCCCGACTTCGGGAACCTCGTCCGCCTGCACCGGCCGTTGGAACCGATCACCGAGGCGTTCGAGCGGATGCTGCCGTACACGAACTACTGGCACATCAAGAACTACACGCGTGACTTCGATCCGGCCACCGGCTCCTACGCGACGCACCCGGTTCCCCTGGGCGGCGGGTACGTGAACTATCGGCCCATCATCGCCCGTGCCCTGGAACTCGGTTTCGAGGGCGCCTTCATGGTGGAGCACTACGGGTCCGACTCGCTGTGGAACCTGGCCGAGAGCCGCGAGTACCTGAGGTCGGTGCTGCGCACCAAGCTGGCTCTTCAGGACTGAGCGGGGTTGATCGTCCTTTCGACAGGCTCAAGGACCTTTTCCCTGAGCCTGTCGAAAGACGTTTCTGAGCTTGTCGAAGAGCTTGAGTTCGTCGGGAGGGGAAAGGACCTTTCGACGGGCTCAAGGGCCTTTCGACGGGCTCAAGGGCCTTTCGACAAGCTCAAGGAACGCTCGTTGAGCCTGTCGAAACGAGATGAGTCCTAGTGCGGGGCTGCCGCAGGGAAGAGGTCGTCGTTGTCGTCGAAGACCAACTCGGCGGGCTCGTCCACCTGCGTGAGGGCGGGGTTGTCGCGGACCTCGTCCAAGAGGGGCTCGGAGACCAGGATCTCCTGGACGTCGAGGGTGTTGACGATCCGTACGATCCGGAGGGACAGGGGATCGGGGTTGAGAGTGAGCCGCTCGGCGCACTGGATCGCCATCTTCTGATTCGGCATGTGCGGCGGCACACGTGAGCCGGCTATGCCGTTCGAGGTCACGCCATTGGTGAACATGGCCACCCAGTCGATGTCGTCGAACAGGCGTTTGGTGGTGATGTCGGCCAGCCCGATGCCCGTGCTGTTGCCGTGCGACTCCGGCGTCATGTCGAGCACCACGATCTGGTTCACGTGCATGTCGGGGTTCTTCACCCCGATCAGCGAGCGTCCCAACACATTGGGATCCATGCCGTCACCCGAGATGTTCTTGCCCATCCAGTCGACCACCAGCACATCGATGTCATGGATCAGCAGCCGTGGCAGATGCTGACGGCTCTCGGCCAGCAGATCCGGCTCGACGTCGACGATCCGGTCGGTGGGGACGAGCACCACGTCGCGGGTCTGGTCGAGCGCGTTCTCCAGCACCGCCACCCCGAAGATGATGTTGCCCTTCTCGAAGATCACCGGGGCGATCTTCTCGATGGACTCCCCGGCGCGTCCCAGCCCTCGTGAGTGCGCCTGGAGTGCACCCCGATGTTTGCCGGTGCCGATGGTGGCCATCTTCATCAGCCCCGACTCGATCGGGCCGACGATGTCGGTGTGCGCCTTCACCCGGTTCGTCAGGATGACGCCGTCACAGTTGAGCGCGTCGGTGGAGTACAGCACATCGAGGCCGTCGACCTCGCCCAGCTTGGTCACGTCCAGGCTGGAGACGATCTCGCAACCCGTGACGTCGGGGGTGAACCCCATACCGAGGAGCATGTCGCGCTGCCCTTCGGCGGTGGCCCCACCGTGGCTGCCCATCGCGGGGATGACCACGGGGGTGGCTCCCTGCTGTTTCACCCAGTCCGCGAGTGTGCGCACGATGAGCGGCATGTTGGCGATGCCTCGGGAGCCCGCCGTGATGCCGATCCGCTGACCCGAGGCCACCAGGCCGTGGTACTCCGGGGCGGCCAGCTGCCCGGTGATCCGTCCCGGCACATCGTCCAGGGTCGGCGCGGGCAGGTCCTGGTGGACGCGGGCGAATCGCGGAATCGGGATCTCGTCGAGGATGAGGTTCAGTGAGTTCTTCACGGTCATGTCCTGGTATGGGTCGCGATGGGCAGGGAGGTCAGAGCGCATCGAAGGTGCCCGCGTCGCCGAGGGCCTTCATGAGCAGGGAGAACGAAACCGCGCCCGGGTCGGGCACGCCGAGAGATTTGTTCCCGAGCACTCGCGAGCGCCCGAGTCTCGAGACGAAATCGGCGGTCTGGTCGGCGGCCGCTTGTGCCGCGTCGGATGCCTGGCGCCAGGCATCCGCGAACCGAGTGCCGCCTTCCACAGCGGACGACAGCGTCTGCGTGAAGGGAACGAGGGAGTCCACGATCGTCTTGTCGCCGGGCTTCGCCCCACCGAGCCGCTGGACCGCGGACACCGCCGCCGCGACGGCGTCCGCGACGGTCGTCGCCGTGGCAGGCTCCTGATCGCCCAGCACGCCGCCGATCGCGGTGAGCATCGAGCCCCAGAGCGCTCCGGACGTGCCACCGGCGCTCTCCGCCCACTGTGCTCCGGCCCTGACCAGGGTGGTCCCGGCCCCGGCGTCGGCCTGGGCGGCGTCCTTCGCCGCCGAGAAGGCGCCCGTGGCGCCGAAGCGCATGCCCTGTCCGTGGTCACCGTCGCCGGCGATCGCGTCCAGGTGGCCGAGTTCCTCCTCCTTGTCGACGGTCACCTGCTGCATCAGCTGCAGTGCGGTCACCACCTTGGCCGCCAGCGCCCGGGAGGCCTCGCTGCCCGGGACGATGGGCTCGGCATGCGGTTCCTCGGCCGAGGCCACGTCGCGATGCTCGCGATGGGTCACCGCGCCGCGGCGGAAGGCGATGGTGTCCACCGGGGCGGTCCACAGCGTTTCCAGTTCGTCGTCCAGGAAGGTGAGGGTCAAGGAGACACCGGCCATGTCGAGGCTCGTCATCAGTTCGCCCACCTCGGGCAGGACGGGGGTGATACCGACCTGGGAGAGCCGTTCGGCGACACGGTTCCAGGTGACGTAGAGTTCCTCGACCTTGATCGTCCCCAGGCCGTTGAGCAGGACGATCGCGCGTCCCGTGTACCCGTCGGTGCCGATCGCAGGTGCTTCCGCGAGGACTCCGTCCACCAGCAGGTCGGCCACGCCGGCCGCCGATCCCATCGGCACCTCGTAGATGCCGGGTTCCCCGTGGACGCCGAGCCCGACCGACATCTGTCCGGCCGGCACGTGGAACAGGGGCTCGCCGGCACCGGGGAGCGTGCAGCCGTCGAAGGCGACGCCGAGCGACCGGGTGCGGTCGTTGGCCTTCCATGCGAGTGCCTCGACCTCGTCGATGGACTTGCCCGCCTCCGCGGCCGCGCCCGCGATCTTGAAGACCACGACGTCGCCGCAGACCCCGCGGCGCTTGCGGAGCTGGTCGGCAGGGGCGGAGGCTACATCGTCGGACACCTCGATCGTCCGCACGTCGATGCCTTCGGCACGCAGCCGTTCGGCGGCCTGGCCGAAGTGGAGCACGTCACCCGCGTAGTTGCCGTAGGCCAGGACGACGCCGCCGCCGTTGTCCGCGGCCTTCACCACGGAGTATGCCTGCGAGGCCGACGGCGAGGCGAAGACATTGCCGCAGACCGCGCCATGGGCCATGCCCGGGCCGACCCATCCCGCGAACGCGGGGTAGTGCCCGGAGCCGCCTCCGACCACCAGCGCCACCTGCCCCTGCGGGCTTGCTGTGGCGCGCACCGCACCGCCATGGACGGCGGTGAGGTATTGCGGGTAGGCCGAGGCCATGCCCGCGACGGCCTCCGTAGCGAAGCTTGATGGGTCATTGAACAACCGAGTCATCGTCGACTCCTCAGGTCAGGGGAGAGTTACCGGAACTGCTGCGGGGCCACCCGGCGTCGCGCCGGTCACCCCGCTCGGCAGTAAAAAATCATACATGATCGATGCTTTGGTGACGCCGCCGGTCACCGGGCGTGACCCCAGCGCCGTCGGCGTCGCGTGACTTTCCGGTGCAGGCCTCCACCCGCACCGGAAAGCCGTCGTCCTCAACGCGACACGAACTCGGTCACCTGCCGGACGATGCCGGCGGCGTCCAGTCCCGCGTACTCCAGCAGGCCGTCGTAGGGCCCCGAGGGCGCGTAGGCGTGCGGGACGCCGACCAGACGCATCCGGGTCGGCTGCTCCTGGGCGAGCAGTTCGGCGACCGCTCCGCCGAGACCACCTGTGACGTAGTGCTCCTCCACCGTGACCACCGCTCCCGTGCGGGCGGCGGACGCGCAGATCAGCTCGGCGTCCAGATGGGAGGGGGTCGGCATGCCGATGAGATCGACGCCGATGCCCCGCTCGGTCAGGAGGTCGACGGCCGCGACGGTCTCCGTGGTGATGTAACCGGTGGTGATGACCGTCACGTCCGAGCCCTCGCGCAGGTGGCGTCCCTTGCCGATGACCACCGGCTCCTCATCGAAGAGGTCGGGCAGGGGCTGGGCGCCGATGCGCGTGTAGGTGGGCCCGTCGTGCTCGATCATCGCGGCCACGCAACTGCGCAACTCGCCGGGGTCGCTCGGCGCGAAGACCACGACCCCGGGGATCATGCGGATGATCGCATAGTCCTCGAGGGAGTGGTGCGTGGCACCGAGGTCGGAGTACGTGAAGCCGCCGTTGCGCCCGACGATCTTGGCGTTCTGGCGCATGTAGCCGAGATCGTTGCGGAACATCTCGTAGTTGCGGCTCGTGACGAACGGCGCGATGGCCGCGAACACCGGGATGAGTCCCGTGGACGCCATTCCGGACGCGATGCCGGTGACGCCCTGCTCCATGATCCCGAACTCGAAATAGCGGTCGGGGTGCGCCGTGGCGAACTCGCCGAACCCGGAACTCTTGCCCGAGTCGGCCGACAGCACGACGATGCGTTCGTTGTCGTCGGCCAGGGCCGTCACTGCCCGCCCGAACTCCTTGCGGGGATCCGTCAGACCACTCACTTCACCGCTCCCTCAAGCTGCTTCGCGGAGTTCTCGAGCTGTGCGATCCTCGCGTCCAACTCGGCGACCGCGCGGGCCAACTCGTCGTCCTTGGGCTTCCAGTAGTGGTAGGCGGCCTGGTCCTCGGCGAAGGCGAGGCCCTTGGCCTTGACCGTGTGGGCGACGATGAGGCTCGGCTTCCCGGATTCGAACGGGGTCGCGTCGAGTGCCTCCAGCACCTGGGACATGTCGTTGCCGTCGATCTCACGGGTCGCCCAGCCGAAGGCCGCGAACTTGCCCGCGATGGGCGCCATGCTCATCACGTCGGACACGCGGCCCGAGATCTGCAGGTCGTTGTTGTCGACGACGACCACGAGGTTGTCGGCTCCGTGGTGGGCGGCCGCGGCAGCAGCCTCCCAGTTGGAGCCCTCGGGCAACTCGCCGTCGCCGGTGACCACGAAGACGCGCGCGGCGATGCCCTGCTTGCGCAGCCCCAGCGCCATGCCCGTGGCGATCGACAGGCCGTGGCCGAGCGCCCCGGTGTTGGCCTCGACGCCCGGCAGCTTGTGCATGTCGGGATGCCCGCCGAGAGCCGTCCTCATGGCGCCGTAGGTGTCGAGGAGGGACGTGTCGAAGAATCCTCGCTCCGCCAGCACGGCGTACTGGCCCATGGCCTTGTGGCCGGCCGACAGCAGGAAGCGGTCACGCTCGGGCCAGTCGGGCCGTGCCGGGTCGACGCGCATGATGTCGAAATAGAGGGCCGTCAGGACGTCGATCGCCGACATGGCGCCGCCGAGGTGGCCGGAGTGGCCGGTCTCGATCATGCGGACCACGTTGCGCCGACACCTTGCCGCGATGAGCTCGAGGTTGGCGACGCGGTCGCTCACAGCTGCTCGGCCTCGATCTCGGTGATCCGGGCGACCTTGGCGCCGCTACGCGAGTTCGGGTCGAACGAGTTCTTCAGGTACTCCTCGAGCAGCACCTTGGCCACCTCGACACCGATCACCTGCTGGCCCATGGCGATCATGTTGGCGTTGTTCGACAGGGTCGCGCGCTGAGCCTGGTAGACGTCGGACAGCAGGGCGCAGTAGGCGCCCTTGACCTTGTTGGCGGCGATGGAGACGCCGATTCCCGTGCCGCAGACCACGACGCCCCGGTCGGCCTTGCCGGCGGCGACGTCGCGGGCCACATCGGCGGCGACGTTGGCGTAGATCGGATCGTCCGAACCGTAGTCGACGGTCTCGTGACCGAGCGATTCGGCCTTCTCGATGAGGGCCTTCTTCAGGTCTGCGGCGTTCGGGTCACAGCCGAATGCGATCTTCATTTTTCCTCCGGGCGGTTGTCGGGCCGGGCAGCGGGACGCATCATCGCGCCGCCTTTCGTCATTCAGGATATATGATTCTTCCGAGGTTCGGCAGTCGGGTCGGCCGGGCGAGGACGCACCGGACCACCCGTCAGCGAGCACCTCAACCATACGGACCCGCGAGGCCGCGGGTCGGGACAGTTCAAAGGAGAAACGCATGTCCGAAACCGGAAACCCGTTCCCACCCGCTCGTACGGCCGTCGTCACAGGCTGCGGGCATCCGGCGGGCATCGGGCGCCGGGTGGCGCGCCGCCTGGCGCAGTCCGGCTACAGCATCGCCGCGCTCGACATCAACCCCCAGGTCGCCGATTTCGGCGTCGAGCTGGCCGCGGAGTTCCCCGGCCTGGCCGTGGCCGGTTTCGTCTGCGACATCGCGGACGAGGACTCGGTGAAGGCCGCGTGGGAGCGCATCGATGCGGAATTGCCCCCGGTCACGGGCCTGGCCAACGTCGCCGGCATCGCATGCCCGACCCCGTTGTTCGAGCTCACCGTGGAGGAGTTCGACCGGGTGATGGCCGTCAACGCGCGGGGCACGATGCTCATGATGAAGTACGGGGCGCAGCGCATGAGGACCACCGGCGTCGGCCGGATGGTCAACTTCTCGTCGATCACCGCCTACGACGGGGGCGGGACGTTCAGCAAGATCGCCTACGCGGCCGCGAAGGCCGCTGTGATCGGTCTGGCGCGTGGTGGCGCTCGCGAGCTCGGTCAGTACGGGATCACCTGCAACGCGATCTGTCCCGGCCCGATCGACACTGAGATCATGGGTGGCAAGCTGACCGACGATCGGAAGGCCTCGATGTCGGCCGACATCCCGCTCGGCCGGGTCGGTCAGCCGACCGAGATCGCTAACGTGGTCGATTTCCTCCTGTCGGAGGGTGCGAGCTTCGTCAACGGCGCCACCTTCAACGTCGACGGCGGCAAGCACATGAAGTGAGCGATCTCTCGCTCCGGGAACAGACGGGCTCCCCGGTTCGCGGGGAGCCCGTCGGCACGAATGGGAAATCAGACCAGGTCGCCGGTGAGGTACTTGTTGCCGACGTCCTGCTGCAGGTCGATGACCCGCTGCACATACGGGGCCGCGGCCTCCTCGAGCTTGCCGCCGACCAGCGGGATGTTGATCGAGAACTCGGCCTCGTAGTCGACAGTGGTGCCCGGCTGGCCGGCGACCGTCGCCGCCTGGGTGTTCGCCGTGCCGGCCAGCTTCGCGGGCAGGCCTGCGACCTTGACGGTCACCTCGCCGTCGCGTCCCCCGTCGGCGCGCACGGGCTGCCAGGTGATGTCGAGATCGATGCTGAGGGTCGGTCCGGTGAACTGCTTGGCGCGGGCGGGGGCGGGAACCTCGGCGTGCACGTGGCTCACCTGGTCGCTTCCGGCGACCTCCCAGGTAGTGGCACCGGTTTCTTTGGCTACCGCGGTCAGCCATTTCTCGTCGGCCATCATGGCGTGGACGGTTGCTGGATCGGCGGCATAGGAGTGACGAATGCTGATGTGCATGACCACTATTGTGCTGCACGCCGGTGGCAGTGCCGACTAGGCTGTCTCCGGCACGAGACCGGTCCCGGGGACGCGGTCCGACAAGTGCGGTGACGTGTGGATGCAGGGGTGCGTTGGGTATGAGTGAGGACGTCGGTGCATCACGGAATGCCCGCGAACAGTTGCATCGCGAGATCGCCGGGATACTGGCTGAACAGGTGCCGGACATGGCCGGGGCACAGCGCCTCGGTGAGTTCTGCGGGAACTACTTCCGGCACGCGGACGCCTCGCCGCTGCTGAGGCGTCCGGCCGCACAGATCGCGGCGGGTGTGCTCCGGCACGTGGGGCTGGGACGCATGCGTCCACCCGGCACCTCGCCCTTCGAGCTGTTCACCCCCGACCCGCAGCACGACGGCTGGGACGCCGACGGGCACACCGTGCTCGCGCTGGTCGCCGACGACAAGGCGTGGCTCGTCGACACGGTCACTCTGGCCGTGGAGGAACAGGGATGGGCGTTGCGCGAACTCGTCCATCCGCAGCTCCACGTCGTCCGCGATCCCCAGGGTGCGCTCGTCGAGCCGGGAGCCCCCGGTGGCCGCGTGATCGCCGAGTCGTGGATCTGGATGGAGCTCTACCCGCCGCTGGGCGCTTCCGCCGACCGTGCAATGCCCGCGTTGGCCCGGGCCGTCGCGGCGAGCCTGGCCGATCTGGACGCCGTGACCGCGGACTTCCCCGAGATGCGCCGCCTGGTCCTCGAAGGGGCCGAACTGGCCGCGAGGAGCGGGCACCCGGAGGCCGCCGGGGTGGCCGAGATGCTGCGTTGGCTCAGCGACGACCGGTTCGTCCTGCTGGGGTTGCGTGACTTCGACGTGGTCGACAGGGGCGGCGAAGCCGGTCAGCGGTTCCGTCCGCGGCCCGGCGGGCTGGGCACGCTACGCGACGACGAGCGGGCGTCCGCGGCATTCGGCGCATCCGTCGATCCCGGGACCCTGCTGGTGATCACCAAGGACTCCGAGCGCTCGCGCGTGCGCCGGGCGAACCATCCCGACTATCTCGGTCTGTGGCTCCACGACGACCAGGGACGACGGTTCGAGCGCCGCATCCTGGGGTTGTTCACCCAGGCGGCGCTCGCCGAGCCCGTGTGGCGCATCCCGGTGCTGCGTGACAAGGCGGACCGCATCGCGTCCGCCATCGGATACGACCCCGACTCCTACGGCGGACGAGCGGTCGCCGCCGCCATCGAGGCCCATCCGCGCACCGAACTCCTCCAGGCCGACGTCGCCGAGCTGACACCGATCATCGCCGAGGTGGCGGAGTTGGAGAACCAGCGGGGCGTCCTGAGCTTCTTCCGGCGTGCCGCCTGGGGCCGGTTCCTGACGGCGCTCATCTACTTCCCACGCGAGCGGTACAACACCGCGGTGCGCCAGCGGATCCTCGGGCTGCTCACCCAGGCCACCGGTGCGGAGTCGTCGCAGTGGAGCGTCCAGGTGTCGGAATCGACCTTGGCAAGGCTCTACGTCACCCTGAAGATGCCGTCCGGGGTCGAACTGCCGCTCCTCGATCCCGACGAGTTGCGCCCGGCGATCGCGGAGGCGACCCGCGACTGGGAGGAGCGGTTCATCGACCTCGCCGAGCACCTGGACAGTTCGCGTCGTGGTGTCGAGTGGTCGGAGGCCTACAGGCAGGCGTACTCGCCGGCCGAGGCGATCGACGACCTTCTCGCCCTCGACCGGGTCGGCGGCCCGGACGACATGGCGCAGACCCTCTACACCCCCGAGGCGCCCGAGAACGGTGTCGACGTGCGCCTGAAGATCCTGCGGGTGGGCTCCGAGATGGTGCTGTCGCAGGTGTTGCCCCACCTGTCGAGCCTGGGAGTCGACGTCGTCGACGAGCGTCCGTTCGACATCGAGTTGAGGGGCACCCCGGCCCACGTCTACGACTTCGGCCTGCACCTGCCGGACGTCCCGGAGCGGCTGGACGGCTGGCCGGAGGAGGAGAAGGCCCGGTTCGTCACCGCCCTGGCGGCGAGCTTCGTCGGCCTGAGTGAGCCCGACGGGCTCAACCGCCTCATCACCGATGCCGGGCTCACCTGGCAGCAGGTGTCGGTGCTCCGGGCTGTCTCCCGTTATCTGCGGCAGGTCGGGACCACCTACTCGCAGCCCTACATCGCCCAGGCGCTGCATCGCCAGCGCCGGATCGCGCGCAGACTGGTCGCGCTGTTCGAAGCCAGGTTCGACCCGCGCGCTCCCGGCGACGAGGCCCGCCAGGATGCCGTCGAGCGGCTGCGCGCCGAGGTGCTCACCGCTCTGGACGACGTGACCGCGCTCGACGAGGACAGGATCCTGCGGCAGTTCCTCGGCGTCATCGGGGCCACCGTCCGGACGAACTACTACGCCCTCGACAACAGCACGCTGCCCAGCGGCACACCGCGTCCCGGACGCGGGGCACTGGCCCTGAAGCTCGACCCGGGAGCCCTCGACTTCGTGACCACGCCACAGCCCGAGCACGAGATATTCGTCTGCTCGCCGCAGGTGGAGGGCGTCCACCTGCGTTACGGCAGGGTCGCGCGCTGCGGCATCCGGTGGTCGGACCGTGCCGAGGACTACCGCACCGAGGTGATGGGGCTGGTCAAGGCGCAGATGGTCAAGAACGCGATCATCGTGCCCGTCGGAGCCAAGGGCGGATTCCATCCGCTCCGGCTGGCAGGTCTCGACGGCCCCGCGCGCGAGGCCGAGGGACGGGCCGGCTACGCCGCGTTCATCCGGGCTCTGCTCAGCGTGACCGACGACCTGCGGGGTGGTCGGACGGTGCGTCCGGCGAACGTGGTGGCCCTCGATGGCGACGATCCGTACCTGGTGGTGGCCGCGGACAAGGGCACCGCGAGCTTCAGCGACCTGGCCAACCGGATTTCCCACGAACGCGGCTTCTGGCTCGGCGACGCCTTTGCGTCCGGCGGCTCGGAGGGCTACGACCACAAGGTGATGGGCATCACGGCGCGTGGCGCGTGGGTGTCGGCCATCAGGCACTTCGCGGAGATGGGGACCGACTGCCAGACGCAGGAGTTCACCTGCGTGGGCATCGGCGACATGTCGGGCGACGTCTTCGGCAACGGCATGCTGCTGTCGCGTCACACGCGCCTGGTGGCAGCGTTCGACCATCGGCACATCTTCCTCGACCCGAATCCCGATCCCGAGACGTCCTATGCCGAACGGGAACGGCTGTTCCAACTCGACCGGTCGAGCTGGGACGACTATCGCCGCGAGGCGATCAGCGCCGGTGGCGGGGTGTACGGACGCAGGGTCAAGTCGATCCCGATGTCGGGGCAGGTGCGCGAGGCACTGGGCCTCGGGCCCGAGATCACCGAACTGACGCCGAACCAGGTGATTCAGGCGATTCTGCGCGCCCCGGTCGACCTCATGTGGAACGGCGGCATCGGCACCTGGGTGAAGGCCGGCACGCAACCGCATTCGGCGGCCGGTGATCGCGCCAACGACGCCGTCCGGGTGGACGCGAACCAGGTGCGGGCCAAGGCGGTCGTCGAGGGCGGGAACCTGGGGTGGACGCAGGCCGCCCGCGTCGAGTACGCCCGGGCCGGCGGGCGCATCAACACCGACTTCATCGACAACTCGGCGGGCGTGAGCACCTCGGACTACGAGGTGAACATCAAGATCCTCCTCGATGCCGAGGTGGCCGGGGGCAGGCTGGCCCCGGACGATCGCAACGACCTGCTGCGCCGGATGACCGACGAGGTGACCCGGCTCGTCCTCGACCAGAACGTCGGGCAGAACCGGGCGCTGGCCGACGCGTTGTACGACGCTCCGGAATGCATCGGCTACCACGAGGACCTGATGGCTTCACTCGAAGTCGCCGGATACGTGCATCGCGCGCTGGACGGTCTGCCGAGCACGGCCGAGATCTCCGAGCGCACGGCTGCCGGCCGGGGGCTGGTGGCTCCCGAACTCTGCACGCTGCTGGCGACGGCGAAGATCGCCCTGGCCGATGAGCTGCTCGCCTCCGATCTGCCCGACGACCCGTACCTGGCCGATCGTCTCGTCAAGTACTTCCCGTCGCCGCTGCGCGAGCGGTTCGCCGACCGCATGCCGTCGCATCCTCTGGCGCGTCAGATCATCACGACGGTCGCCGTCAACCGGTTCGTCGACTCGCAGGGCATCGTCGCGGCGCACAGGCTCGGGGCGGAGACCGGGGCGGGGGCCGCCGACGTCGTCCGGGCACAGCTCGCGGCACGTAACCTGCTGGACGCCGGCTGGCTCGAGACCCGCACTGCGAAGTCCGACCTGCCCGCGGCCGTGAAGACCACCCTGCGGGTGCGGATCCGCGACGTCGTCGAGCGGGGCACGCGCTGGCTGCTGCACGAGCAGGGCGCCGACTTCGACATCGACCGGGTCGTGGGCGAACTCAAGCCCGGTGTGCGCGAGGCGATGAAATACCTGCCCCGGCTCATGGGGGAGCGGCACGCCTCGGCCGCGTCCGAGCTTGCCGCCGAGGGGGTTCCCGCCGAGCTGGCGGGGCGCCTGTCCGCCTGGCCGGACGCGCACCTGGCGCTGCCGATCGTCCGCGTCGCCTCCCGGTGCGGGCGCGACGTGGCCACCACGGCCGAGGTGTACTACCGCCTCGGCGCCGGGCTCGGCATCGACGAGACCCTGCGGGCGGCCGAGGGTCTGCCGAGGAACGGCCGGTGGGAGATCATGGCGCGCGCGGCCATCCGGGACGAACTCATCAACGCACAGGAGACGGTCACCGCGGCTGCTCTCACCGCGTGCAACGATCCCGGGGCGGACGCCGACCGGATCGTGGACACCTGGTGGGAGGCGCATCCGCGGGCGCGGGACCAGCGGACCCTCATGGACGAGGCGAGTGCCGGGCAGGTGGACCTGGCCCGTGTGTCGGTGGCGGCGGGCAGCCTGCGCGCACTTCTGGGACGCTGACCGGACGGCGCGTCAGGCGCCGAGTCCCTGTCGCGCCGGGAGCACGTGCGGGAGTATGGAGGCATGCGGATCGACCTGCACACACATTCCTCGGTGTCCGACGGAACCGACACCCCGACGCGGCTCGTCCTGAAGGCCCAGGCGGCCGGACTGGACGTCATCGCGCTCACCGACCACGACACCCTGCTCGGGTTGGACGAGGCGGCCGAGGCGGGCCGGCGCGTGGGTGTCAAGGTTCTGGCCGGGGTGGAGGTGAGCACCCAGCTGCGAGGAGCGGAAGTGCACCTGCTCGGTTACGGCATCGGGCAGCATGACGAGGCGTTCAACGAGGAGCTGGCGAGGGGCAGGGCATCGCGCGAGCAGAGGCTGCCGGCGATGCTGACCAGGCTGGCGGCCCTCGGGCTGCCGTTGGACCTGTCCGAGGTCATGGCGCAGAGGAAATCGGCCAACGTCACCGTCGGCCGCCCCCATGTCGCCGATGCGATGGTCGCTCGTGGCTATGTGGCCAACAGGGACGAGGCGTTCGCGAAGTATCTCGACCGCACCGGCCCGGCCTACGTCCCCCGCTCCATGGTGGATCTCGGCAGGGGCATCGACCTCATTCATGAGGCAGGGGGTGCGGCGGTGCTGGCCCACCCGGGAATCCGGGAGATGGCCGAGGCATTGACGGGCGACGTGATCGCCGGGTTGACGTCCGAGCACGGCCTGGACGGGATCGAGGTGGACTACCCGTTGCACGACGCGTCGACCCGTGACCTCTACCACCGCATCGGAGCTCGCCTGGGACTGGTGCGCACCGGCGGAAGCGACTACCACGGCTCGGGAAAGGTCGACCATCCGCTGGGCGTGGCCACGGCCAGGGAATCGGCCTACCGCGAACTCCTGCGTCGGATCCGCTCACACGGAGGCCTCGCCCCCGTGTGAGCGGGAATCGCTAAGCTGTCAGGGCTGGCCGGCGCAGTCGGCGGGACGACGACCGGTCGGTGTGGCCGACCGAGGACGAGGAGTGCGACGATGACACAGGCCCAGGTGGCCGACGACGACCAGGGCGATGCGCTGAGCGAGTCGACATCGGAGGCGTCGCTGCGTGCGAGCGAGCGGCGCAGCGTGGCGATCGAGGCAGATCTGGCCGTCCATCCCGAGCGCTATCGCATGCTGACGGGCGACCGGCCCACGGGCGAACTGCACATCGGCCACTACTTCGGCTCGCTGGCCAACCGGGTCAAGCTGCAGGATCTCGGAGTCGACTCCTGGGTGCTGATCGCCGACTACCAGGTGATCACCGACCGTGACGGCGTCGGGGCCATCCGCGAGCGTGTGTACTCGGCGGTCGCCAACTATCTGGCCGTCGGCATCGACCCGCAGCGTTCGGTGATCTTCGCGCACAGCGCGGTGCCTGCGCTCAACCAGTTGCTCCTGCCGTTCCTGTCCCTGGTCACCGACGCCGAACTGCGGCGCAACCCGACCGTGAAGAGCGAGCTCGAGGCGACAGGCGATCGTCCGATGTCGGGACTCATGCTCACCTACCCTGTGCACCAGGCCGCCGACATCCTGTTCTGCAAGGCCAACCTCGTGCCCGTCGGCAAGGACCAGCTGCCGCATCTGGAACAGACCCGGGCAGTGGCACGCCGGTTCGACGAGAGGTACGGGCGTGCCGACTCGGACAAGCCCGTCTTCCCGCAGCCCGAGGCCCTGCTGTCGTCCGGCGCGCTCATCCTCGGGCTCGACGGGACGAAGATGAGCAAGTCCCGCGGCAACACGATCGAGATCGGCATGACCGCCGACGAGACGGCCAAGCTGATCAAGAGGGCTGTCACCGACTCGGATCGTCACATCACCTACGATCCGGTGAGCCGGCCCGAGGTGAGCAATCTGGTCAATCTCGCGGCCCTGTGCCTCGATCGCACCCCGGAGTCGATCGCCGAGGAGATCGGCGACGGCGGGGGCGGCGGGCTCAAGAAACTGGTGACCGCCGCTGTCAACGAGAAGTTCGCCCCGATAAGGGAACGAAGGTCGCAGATCGTCGGCGATCAGGGATACCTGCGTGAGGTGTTGATGAGAGGCATCGAACGAGCCAACGAAGTGGCCGACGCCACTCTGACCGAGGTGCGCACCGCCATGCAGATGGTGTATTGAGCACTCATGTGCTGATGGCGGTTCACTGACCTTCGGGCGAGGCATGCCGAGCCCGAGCAGGGACGACCCCCTGGGGCGGGGATGCCCAGGGGGTCGTTGCACGCAGATCGGCTGCGGAGCCGCGATCAGCTGAAGTACTGGCCGCCGTTGATGTCGATCGTCGCGCCGGTCACGAAGCCCCATTCGTCGGAGCAGAGCGACAGCACTGGCCCGGCGACGTCCGCCGGATGACCGGGCTTCTTCAGGGCGATGCCCTCGATCGCCGCGGCGCGCCCCTCGGGGGTGTTGAACAGTTCGTGGAACGGGGTGTCGAGGATCAGGCCGGGCGCCACCGCGTTCACCCGGATCTGCCGGGGAGCAAGATCCTTGGCCAGAGCCTTCGTGAAGCCGATCGACGCGGCCTTCGAGGTCGCGTACGCGACGGACCCGGCCCCACCACCGTTCTCGCCCGCCAGGGACGCCACGTTGACGATGCTGCCGCCGTCGGCGATCACCGGCAGCACCGCCTTGCTGACCAGGAACGTGCTCGTCATGTTGACGTCCTGCACCTTGTGCCACAACTCGGCCGTGAGGTCGGCGAGCGAAGCACGCTGCACCATCCCGCCGGCGTTGTTGACCAGGATGTCGAGCCCGCCGAACTCCTTCGCCACCTGTGCGACGACGGCGTTCACCTGGGCCTCGTCGGTGGCGTCGAGCTGAAGCGCCAGCGGCTCGCTGCCGCTGAGGCTTCGGAGCTCGTCGATGACGGAGGCCTCGGGCTCGTGGGTGAGCCAGGTGAAGGCCACCTTGGCCCCGCGCTCGGCGAACGCACGGACGATCCCGAGACCGATGCCGACGCCGCCGCCGGTCACGAGTACGCGCTTGTTGCTGAAATCAGTCATGGACGCATTCTCGCAGGCGCGTGTGACCGTCGTCCGGGGCCCGTGCGTCAGGCCTCCGGTCCCTGCTGGGCGACGGGGTGCCCGCCGGTCTCGTGGGCCGCGGGCTCGACGACCTCACCGTTGCGGCGGCGGACGCGCTTGCGTCGCGGTCGGTCGGCCGATCCGTCGTCGCGCGGTCCGCGCTCCTTGTCGCCGTGGTGCTTGTCGTCGCCGTGGTGCTTGTCGCCATGCTTGCCCTTGTGGGCATCATGCTTGTGGTCACCGTGGTGCTTGTCGTCATGATGGGGGACGGCCCCGGGCAAGCGTCCGGTCGTCCCTTCGGGAATCTGCAGGTCGGCCAGCAGATGCGGGCTGGTGGAGTAGGTCTCGGCCGGTTCGTTGAACTCGAGGCCGAGCGACTTGTTGATCACCTTCCAGCGGGTGATGTCCTGCCAGTCGACGAGCGTCACCGCGACGCCGAGGTTCCCGGCGCGACCGGTGCGGCCGATGCGATGGACGTACTGCTGCGGGTCGTCGGGAACCTCGTAGTTCACGACGTGGCTGACCCCCGAGACGTCGATGCCACGTGCGGCCACGTCCGTGGCCACCAGCACCTTCGTCTCACCCCGGCGGAATCGCTTCAGCGTCTTCTCGCGCTGGGCCTGGTTGAGGTCCCCGTGGATCGATCCGGCCGCGAAACCCCGGTCGACGAGCTCGTCGGCCAGACGTTGGGCCGAACGCTTCGTCCGGGTGAAGACCATGACCTTCTCGGTGGCCGGCGACTGGAGGAGCTTGCCGATGATCTCGGGCTTGTCCAGCTCGTGAGCCTGGTAGATGTACTGGGTCGTGTCGGGGACCGTGGCCTGGGCGTCCTGGCCCTCGGCGCGCACATGAACCGGCTGGCGCAGGCTGGAGCGGGCCAGGGCCACGATCTGGGCGGGCATCGTGGCGCTGAACATCAGGGTCTGCCGATCGCCGGGCGTCATGCCCGAAAGCCGCTCGACGTCCGGGAGGAAGCCCAGGTCGAGCATCTCGTCGGCCTCGTCCAGCACCATCACCCGCACGGCCGACAGATCGAGCGCATGGCGATGCGCCAGGTCGAGCAGACGACCGGGCGTGCCCACGACGACCTCCACGCCCTCACGCAACGCGTCCAGCTGCTCGTCGTACCCGACGCCGCCGTAGATCGTGATGATGCGGGCGCCCAGATGCCGCGCGGCCACGGTGAGGTCCGTGGACACCTGGAGTGCCAGCTCGCGGGTGGGCGCCAGGACGAGGGCCTGGGGCTTGCCGTAGTGGTCGAACTCGTCGAAGTCGTCGCTGGAGGGAAGGACGAGGCGCTGCAGCAGCGGGGTGCCGAAGGCGAGTGTCTTGCCCGTGCCGGTGCGGGCCTGACCGATCAGGTCGGCGCCCGTGAGCGCGATCGGGATGGCCAGTTCCTGGATCGGGAACGGATGGGTGATGCCCTCGTCGGCAAGCGCCCGGATGATGGGCTCGGCCACCCCGAGGTCGGCGAAGGTCGTGGTGGCATCGGTCTGGGTGTGACCGGCCGGGAAGTCGGTTTGAGTCATGTGCTGTCTTTCACCCGCCGGGGGCGGCAGTTTGGTCGGCCAGGCCTTCGACCCGGCACGGGAGCCACACAATGCACGAGACGTTGCGCGGGGCGCTCGGACGCGCCACCAGCCAGTTTAGCCGCCGACGACCACTTTCAGGCGAAGGCGCTGGTGGCGCCGCGAGCCAGCGCTGGGTTTGCCCGGTTAGCCTGAAGATGTGACCACCGAACCGCCTCAAGATCCGGGGACTTCGCTGCTTGCCCTGCTGGCCTACGTCAACCTGTGCTCGGCGGAGGAGTTGATGCGCCGCTCCGCCGGCGAGACGGACCTGACCGAGCGATTGCCCGTGGGCCGGGTCGCCGCCGATCAGCTGGCGCGGTACGCACGCCTGTCGGAGGCGATCCCCGGCGGCGTGCCGGGCGTGCTGGCGGCGATGCAGCCCGTCATCAGCCCGGTGGACGAGTTCATCCGGCTCACCCAGCCCCGCGTCCGCGGGGAGGCGATGGTGCGGCTCGTGGCCGTGACCGGCATGGAACTCGAGATCGTCCAGCGTGTGGCCGACGGGCTGGACGAGGCCGCGCGGGAGGTCCTCGCGCTGACTCCGGGCACGTGGCGGGCCATGGACTACGGCAGCGCCGGAGTGCTGGAGGGTGTCACCGGCATGATCCACGGGCTGGACGAATTGTCGAACTACTCCCGGCGCGTGCTGGGCGAGGCCGCGGCCGCGGGGCAGCGACTGCTCGTCCGAGACACGGGACTACGTGCGCTGGCCGCGGGGCAGACTCCGTCCGGCGGGGTCGACGATCCCCTCGCACGGTCTATCGCATGCCTGGACGACGTGCTGGTCGCCACATCGGCCAGACTCGCCCAACTGGGGCTGCGTTCCTGAGGGCCCGGCGGATCCTTCTGGGGCAGGCCGGCGGGAGCCACGGAGAGCACGCCGGGCCTGACCCGGAAGAGCCCTCAGGCCTCGTCGGAGCCGAAGCCGAAGCCCACGGGATGGGTGAGCTCCTGACCGAGATCGACGTAGCCGATCTGATCGGCCGGAATCAGCAGTTTGCGGCCCTTGGTGGCCTCGACCACGAACAGGCCGTCCTCGGTCGCCAACGCCTCGCGCAGCCCCTTCTCGAGCTGAGCGGCGTTCTTGTCGGTTTCAACGGTGAGCTCGCGTCCAATGTTCTGTACGCCAATCCTGATCTCCACGGGCTCAAAGGTACCCGACGGTTGCGAAGGCCGCGGCCCGCGAAACGGTCAGGATATGCGGACGGGGCCGCACCATGACGGTGCGGCCCCGAGGTTGAAGCGACGAAGAGGTGATCAGCCGATCACCCGAACGGCATCCGCCTGCTTGCCCTTGGGGCCCTGGGTGATGTCGAACTCCACCTTCTGCCCCTCTTCGAGGGAACGGAAGCCGGAGGCCTCGATGGCCGTGTAATGGACGAAGACGTCGTCATTCGATCCCTCAACGGCGATGAAGCCGTAGCCCTTCTCGGCATTGAACCATTTGACGGTTCCCTGCGCCATGTGATCTCCTATTGCATCTTTCCGGGGTCGCACCGCGCGGCCCCCTGCCGTCCCAGCCCCTGGGGGATGGAGCAAGAACGGGAACAGCTCGGGTATTGCTGCGTCCTGGCCTTGCGGCAGCACTACCACTCTTCCACAACCACGGGGCGATTGTCAGTGCGGCCAGTGGAATTGTCGGTGGTCCGTGATTGCATTGTGATCGTGAGCGGACGTGGCGCGGTGGGCCGGATGGTGCTGGGGACGAGTGAACAGGCCACGACTTCATCAATGACCGGGCTTGTCGCTGCGAAGTTTCCGGTCGAGCCACGGCCACTCACGCCGATCCAGGACGCTGTCGTCGAGGCCGCGGGGCATCAGGGGGCGGCCGTCATGGCGGTGGGCGGGCCCGGGACGGGGAAGACGACGGCACTGGTGGCCACGGTGCTCGACAGGGTGCGTGCCGGGGTTCCGCTCTCGCGGATGGCGGTGCTGACCGGTTCACGACCGGCGGCCCAGCAGCTGCGAGCGCGCATAGTGGCGGCGGTCGGGGTGACGCAGCGTGGTCTGCAGGTGACGACCGTGCACGGCTGGTGCCAGGGGTTGCAGCGACGGTTCGGCGATCCCTCCGCGCCCGCGAGGCTGTTGACGGCTCCGGAGCAGGAGTTCCGCGTCCGCGAGCTGCTCGACGGGGCGGATCCCACGATCTGGCCGTCCCAGGTGCGCCCGGCACTGGGGACGAGGGCCTTCGCCAGGGAGGTGCGCCAGATGCTCGCGCGGGCCCGGCAGCTGGGTCTCGATCCCTTAGGGATGAGACGCGCGGGCACGGCCGCGACGCGTCCCGAGTGGGTGGGGGCCGCCCGGTTCTTCGACGAGTATCTCGACGTGCTCGATGCCGAGGGCGTCATCGACTACGCCGAACTCGTCCACCGCACCCGCTTGCTGCTCACCGTTGCCGCGGTGCGCTCGCGGCTGGCCGAGGAGGCACCGATCGTCCTGTGCGACGAGTTCGCCGAACTCGACCCGGGGATGATCAACCTGCTCGCCGACGCGCACGACGCCGGGTGCACCGTGGTCGGGTTCGCCGACCCCGACACGAGCGTCTTCGGCTTCCGTGGCGCCGACCCGCGCGCGGTGGCCGACTTCGGGCAGCGCTTCGATGCACCGGATCGCAAGGCCCTCGTGCTGCGGCTCGACGACAACCTGCGCAGCGTCCCCGGAATCGTCTCGGCGGTCATGTCCGTGTCCGCACGCGTCCCCAGCCGCGGGGCCGCACGCGCTCCGGGTCTGTCGGTCGACGCGCAGAACCCCGGTGTACGGGCGGTCGTCCTGCCCGATGCCGGTCAGCAGGCGGACTGGGTCGCGGCCGAGTTGAGGCGGGCGAATCTCTCCGAGGGCATCGACTGGTCGCAGATGGCCGTCATCACCCGGTCGGGGCGGGGAGCGGTCTCCGGCCTCGCCCGGCGGCTGGCGGCGAACGGCATTCCCGTGCGGGTCGCCGGGGACGAGATCGCGCTGAGCGAGGAGGTTGCGGTGAGGCACCTGCTCGGCGTCCTCACCACGGCGCTCGGGCTCTCCCAGGGGGAGCCCATCTCGCCTGCGCGGGCGACGCGGCTGCTGAGGTCACCGATCGGTGGGCTGGACGCTCTCGGGCTGCGGCGGCTGGGCCGCGAGCTGAGGCGGCGGGCGGTCGAGCGGGACGACCGGTTCGCCCCGGCGCCGTCGGACGTGCTGATGGCCTCCGAACTGCAGACGGGGGTGCTCGTCAGCGACGAGGACGCGGATCTGTCGGTCGAGTTGACCGGCCTCGTGCGCCTGCGTGGGCTGCTGACCGACCTCTCCCGGCTCCTGACGCGCGGCGCCGATTCCGCGACGCTGCTGTGGCGGGCCTGGTCGGGAACCCCGTGGCCGGCCCGGCTGCGCGCCGCCGCTCTGGGCGGAGGAGACGGTGCCCAGCGCGCCCACCGGGATCTGGACGCGGTGCTCGCGCTGTTCGACGTCGCCGGACGCAGCACCGAACTCGTTGGTGACAAGGGGATGCGCCTTCTGCTCGCCGAGGTCGAGGGGCAGCAGATCCCCGGTGACACGGCCCGCGAGACCGGGCGACAGGCCTCGGCTGTAGACCTGCTGACCGTGCATCGGGCCAAGGGCCTGGAATGGCGGCTGGTCGTGCTCGTGGGCCTGGAGGAGGGCGCATGGCCGCGTGCGGGGGCGCCGGCGAGTCTGTTGCAGCCTGAGCAGCTGGCGGCCGACGGGCCGCAGCCGCCGCCGACCTACGCCGAGCGGCTGGCCGACGAGCGGCGTGCCTTCCTGCTGGCCGTGAGCCGTGCGCGCGAGCGGCTCGTCGCCACGGCGGTCACCGGCGTGAGCGGGGAGGGCGGCGGGCCCTCCCGGTTCCTCACCGAGTTGGGGGT
Source organism: Brooklawnia cerclae (assembly GCF_011758645.1). Taxonomy (NCBI): domain Bacteria; kingdom Bacillati; phylum Actinomycetota; class Actinomycetes; order Propionibacteriales; family Propionibacteriaceae; genus Brooklawnia; species Brooklawnia cerclae. The sequence continues at coordinate 1,039,195 of NZ_JAAMOZ010000001.1, forward strand.
GCCGGTCGAGCAGGGCCGTCCCGTCGGGGGCCCGACGACGATCGACGGCCTGATCGCGGAGTTGCGCCGCGTCGCCGCGGATCAGTCGGCCTCGTCCGACGTACGCGAGGCCGCGGCCGGGGAGCTGGGATGGCTGACGTCGCAGAACGACGACTCCGGGCGTCCGCTGGCGCCGGGAGCCGATCCCGACCACTGGTGGGGATTGCGCGACTACACCCGGGGGCGAGTTCCGCTCGCACCGCGGGATCGTCCCGTACGCCTGACCGGCAGCGAGGTGGAACAACTGCGGGCATGCCCGCGCATGTGGTTCCTGCAGCACCGGGCACGAGCCGATCAGTCGCCGCGCTCGTCGGCCACGCTCGGCACGGTCGTCCACGCACTCGCGCAGTACGCCCTGACATCGGGCGTCGATGTGAGAACCCTGATCGAGCGGCTCGACGACGTCTGGGGGGAGATCAGCTTCGACGCCGCCTGGCTGTCCGCGTCGGAGCGATCGGCGGCGCTGGCCGCGCTGGAGAGGTTCGCGGCCTGGGCATCGTCCAACGACCACCGGCGGATTCTCGGCGTCGAGGTGCCGTTCGAGGTGCCCGTGGTCGTCGGTGGCCATGACGTGATGATCGTCGGCACCGTCGATCGCCTGGAGGTGGACGCCGATGACAGGCTTCGCATCGTGGACTTCAAGACCGGCCGCAGTGCCCCGACCCGGGCCCAGGTGGCGGGCATGGATCAGCTCGGTGTCTACCAGCTGGCAGGCAGCCTGGGGGCGTTCGACGAACTCAGCGGCGGTCTACGGGGGCTCGCCGATGCCGAACTGGTCTATCTGCGCATCGAGGACGCGGGTGGGTATCCGAAAGTGATGCTGCAGCCGTCGTTGGACGACCATCCGGTGCTGGAGGACGCAGCCGGCCCGGGCCCGACCTGGGTGCACGACCATCTCGCGGAGGCGGCGGCCACCGTCCGTTCGGAGCGCTTCCCGGCACGTCTGCAGTCGAGGTGCCGCTTCTGCGCGTTCCAGATCGGCTGCCCGGCACAGCCCGAAGGGACACTGGCATGACCATGGGGCACCCAGTCGCGATCGACAGCCCCGGGCGGCTTGCTGATCTGCTCGACATCCCCTTCAGCGACGAGCAGTTGGCGGCCATCACGGCACCGCTGGAGCCGGGGGTGATCATCGCGGGTGCGGGCACGGGCAAGACGACGGTCATGGCAGCCCGCGTCGTGTGGCTGGTCGGCACCGGTCAGGTGCAGCCCGCCCAGGTGCTGGGGCTGACGTTCACCCGGAAGGCGGCCGCCGAGCTGTCGGCCAGGGTCGAGAACGCGCTCGAGTCGGCGGGAATCCTGGGGTCGGACGGCCCGGACGAATCCGGTCGGCAGGTGGTCATGACCTACGACGCGTTCGCCGGGCGCGTGCTGGGCGAGCACGGACTGCGGATGGGTGTGGAGACCGACCAGGTGATGATCACCGACGCCACCAGGTATCGGTTGGCCGCGTCGGTGGTCGCGGAGGCGAGAGGGCCGTTCCGGTACCTGTCGCGTGTGCTGCCCCCGACCGTGGTCGAACGAGTGCTGCGACTCGACGGCCAGCTGCGGTCACACCTGGTCTCCACCCAGGAGTTGCGCGAGTTCGATGACGCCCTGGTCAAGGATCTGGCCGACGTGCCGTTGTATCGCGGCAGGCCGACCGCCGCGGTGCGCGACGCCGTGGCAGCGGCGGGGGAGCGCGACGAACTCGCGGGGCTCGTCGACGACTACCAGGAGATGAAACGCCGTCTCGGTGCCGTCGAGTTCGCCGATCAGATGGCCAACGCCTGCACGCTGGTCGACCGGGTTCCCGGAGTCGCCAGAGCCTTGCGAGGGCAGTTCGCCGTCGTCCTGCTGGACGAGTACCAGGACACGTCGTCCGCGCAGGCGCGGCTGCTGCACGGGCTCTTCTCGGGCCGGGACGCTCTATCGGGGCGGGGACACCCCGTGACGGCGGTCGGCGACCCGTTCCAGGCCATCTACGGTTGGCGCGGTGCCGCGCCCAGCAACATCCTGCAGTTCGCCCACGATTTCCCGCGCGGGGACGGGACACCGGCGACCGCCTACGCGCTCACCGTCAACCGGCGCAGCCGGCCGGCGATCCTCGTGGCGGCGAACGAACTGTCGGCGCCGCTACGGGCCGACGAGCGTCTCCGGGCGGTGGGGGCCGACGGACGCCCGGTGGACCAGATGCTGCACGCTCCCGCGGGCAAGCGGGGCGGTGAGTTGCAGGTCGCCTGCTTCGACACCTGGCCGCAGGAGGTCGACTGGGTGTCCGACCGTGTCGCGGCGGCCCACGATTCCGGTCGGGCGGCCTCATGGTCGCAGATCGCGGTGCTCGTCCGGCGCAACGCCGACATCGGGCCGCTGTTCGGGGCGCTGTCGGACCGGGACGTCCCGGTGGAGATCGTCGGCCTCGGCGGGCTCCTGCGGTTGCCGGAGGTGGCCGACGTGGTGGCGACGCTGACGGTGATCGACGACGTGACCGCCAACCCGGAAGTCGTGCGCCTGCTGTCCGGGCCCAGGTGGCGCATCGGGGAACAGGACCTCGCGGTGCTGGGGACCAGGGCTCGTGAACTGGCCGGCCGTGCGACTCCCGACGAGGCCGGGAACGGCCTCGACGACGTGTTGCGTCGAGCCGTCGCCACTGTCGACACCAGCGAGCTGAGCTGTCTCATGGACGCGATCGACGATCCCGGGGAGGCGCCGTTGTCGTCCGAGGGAAGGCGGCGGCTCGCGGCTTTCAGCGCCGAACTCCGCGGGTTGCGCGCGCATCGCGACGAGCCGGTGTTGGAACTCACCCACCGGGTCATCGATGCTCTGGGGGTGGGCCTTGAGCTCCAGGCCGATGCCGAATTGTTCCGCGCCGACCGACGAGCCCAACTGGTCCGCTTCGTCGACGCGGTCGCCGAGTATGTGGACGTCGATGGCGACGGGAGTCTGGGAGGGCTCCTGGCCTGGCTGGATGCCGAATTGGAGCACGGCGTCGGGCTCGATCAGGCGCTGCCCACCAGCGAGGACTCGGTCAAACTCATGACCGTTCACCGGGCCAAGGGGCTCGAATGGGACGTCGTGTTCGTGCCGAGCCTGGTCGGTCGCGTGTTTCCCAACGACACGGTGAACGACAAGTGGACGACCAACTCGGCCGTCCTGCCCGCGTCGTTGCGAGGGGATCGGCAGTGGGTGCCGCAACTGGACGACCTGTCCACCCAGGGGTTGAAGGTCTACCCGGACGCGTTGCGAGCGGCGCAACGACAGTCCGAGGACCGGTTGGCCTACGTGGCGGTGACGCGTGCCCGCAACCTGGTGGTCGCGAGCGCGCACCACTGGCGTCCGGGTGAGGTGCGGGTGCGTCCTGCTTCTCCCTACTTCGAGGTGCTCGAACGGCTCGCACGGCTCGCCGGCGGGGTGGTCGCCTGGTCGGATCCGCCGCCGGAGAACCCCGCGCCGCCGGCCCTGTCCGAGCAGACCTGGCCGGTGCCTCTCGACGAGGAGCGGCGGCGTGCCCAACAGGAGGCGGCCGATCTGGTGCGTCACAGCGTGATCGCCCCGGAGCCCGGCACCGGCCGGTCGCTGGACGTCGCGCTGCGGCAGACCGCCTGGCACGAGCTCGCCGAGGGTCTCGTCGCCGAGGAGCGACGCCGTCGGGCGCGCGCCGTGCCGGTCGAGTTGCCGAGGTCGGTCTCCGCGTCCGCGCTCATGGTGGCGCACCGCGACCCGGCGGCGTTCGCCTCGCAACTCATGCGTCCGATGCCGCGGCCCGTGAGCACGAGGGCCGGGGTGGGGACGCGGTTCCATCACTGGCTCGAACTCCGGTTCAACAGACCGTTGTCCCTGACCGATGACGACGACTTCGATGCTCCCGAGGATCCGGACGAGCCTGCGACCGACCTGCAACTCGCCCGGCTGATGGGCGCGTTCCAGCGCGGCCGGTTCGCCGACCGCGTCCCCGTGGCGGTGGAGGAGCCGTTCATCCTCGTCGTCGGCCACCAGCAGATCCGAGGCCGCATCGATGCCGTGTTCACTTCGAGTGACGCCGACTTCGACTACCTGGTCGTCGACTGGAAGACCTCCACGTCGTCTCCCGACCCGCTCCAGTTGTCGCTCTACCGGGTGGCGTGGGCCCAGAGCCTGGGCATCCCCGAGTCCAGGGTGGATGCCGCCTTCTACCATGTGATCTCCGACGAACTGGAGCGGCCGGAGGGGCTGCTGGACACCGCCGGGATCACCCGGCTGGTGACGGGTCTCGCGCCATGTTCGCCCGGCTCGCCCGGATCCCAGCCGCGCTAGCCTCAACGCATGATCACCGAGCGCGACCGGAGCATCGACCTCAGCCCCTGGGACAGCACACCGATCCTCGACCACGCCGGCGACCAGCGTGATCCGGACGACATCGCCCGGGCCTGGCGCGATCCGAGGACGCGCCTCCTGCTCATCGATCGGGAGTCACGCTTCCGCGACGAGGAGTTCGGCGTGCCCGTCGACGGCGATCTGGACGATCGGACCGCCTTTCTCGGGGTGGCCGAGGGAGTGCCGTGGTTCGCCCGCCGGGCCGAGCCCCTGGACGACGGGGTGACGATCCGCGACCCCGCCCTGTCGGGTCTGCAGTACCAGGTCGTGAGTGCGGGGCTGGCCGTGCTCAACTGGATCGAGTCGGCGCGCTACTGCTCGCGTTGCGGTGGTGGTCTGCGGCGCACCAAGGGCGGGTTCGCCGCCGTGTGCCTGCTGTGCGGACGGGAACACTTCCCGCGCACCGACCCCGCAGTCATCGTGGCGGTGCTCGACCCGGACGACCGGGTCTTCCTCGCGCATCAGGGCACATGGGCGGCCGGGCGTGCCTCGATCCTGGCGGGCTTCGTCGAGGCAGGAGAGAGCGCCGAGAACGCCGTCCACCGCGAACTCGCGGAGGAGGCCTCGCTGGTCATCGACTCGCTGCATTTCCTCGGATCACAGCCCTGGCCGTTCCCGCGCTCGCTGATGCTGGCCTACGTCGCGCGCAGCCGGTCGGCGGGAACGGTCGACGGCGAGGAACTGGAATGGGGAGGTTGGTACAGCAGGCAGGACGTCGAGACAGCCGTCGGAAACGGGGAACTCTCCTTGCCCGGGCCCGGATCGGTCGCTCGGCGAGTGCTGGACGCCTGGCGCGCGGGCAGCCTGCCGCTGCCCGAATGAGGCCGCGCTCAGCTGGATCCGAGTCGCTCGCCCAGACCGGTGGCTCGGTGTGCCGGCGTTCCGATGGCTTTCACCACCGACTCGCGGGTGCCCAGGATCCTCACCCGATGCCGCGCCCGTGTCACCGCCGTGTACAGGAGTTCACGGCTCAGCAGCGGTGAACTCGGCGGCGGCAGGACGACCGTCACCGTGCCGTATTCGCTGCCCTGCGACTTGTGCACGGTGAGCGCATGCATGGTCTCGACCGAGTCCAGGAGCCAGGGCGAGCGTAGACGCGGACGATCCCCGTCGGGCAGCGCGACCTGGGCATGGTCGCCACCCAGCATGACCACCCCGGTGTCCCCGTTGGCGATGCCGACGTCGGGAGCGTTCCGGGTGACCAGGATCGGGCGGCCCGCGTACCACTCGCCGTCGCGTCCGTAGCCGGGCACATCGTGTCGCAGAATTTGGGCCACGGCGCGCGACCATTGCGACACGCCGTATCGCCCGGCCCGATGCGCACACAGCAGGCGGTGGTCGTCCAGCACCGACAAAGCAGTGGCGGCGTCCCCGGCGAGGGCGGCGGTTCGGATGCTCGCCGCCTGCCGCACGAGTTCGGCGCCGAGATCGGATCCCCCCGACAGGAGCGTCGGGTCGGGGTCGCGGTCGACGAACCGCAGGCCGTCGGGCTGCTCGTCGAGCAGGGCCAGCGCCGCGTCCGGATCGCCGTCGCGGATCGCCGTCGCGAGCCGCTGGATGGCTCCGCTCGACCGGTGGTTGTATCTCAGAACGGTGATGGCGCTCGTCGCCTCGCCCGGGCCGGCGGGCAGACCGGCGGCGACGATGTCGGCGAGCACGGCACCGGCCTCGACCGACGCCAGCTGGTCGGGATCGCCCACGAGGACCAGACGCGCGGTGGCGGGGAGCGCTGCGAGCAGCGCTGCCATGAGCCCGAGCGACACCATCGACATCTCGTCCACGATGACCACGTCGTAGGGCATCGGGTTGCCGGCATTGCGCCGGAAACCGTTGCCGGGTACGGCTCCGAGGAGCGAGTGCAGCGTCCGGGCCCTGTCCACCCGGAGGTTTCTCCAGTGCTCGTGGGGGTTGCCGGTGCCGGTGAGCGAGTTGTCCAGCGACTGCTGCATGCGGGTGGCGGCCTTGCCCGTGTTCGCCGCCAGGGCGACCGTCGTCGGCCCGCTCGCCAGGGAATCGAGGACGCGCAGCAACTGCGCCACGGTGGTGGTCTTCCCGGTTCCCGGGCCCCCGGCGATGACGCTCGTCCACGTCGTCGCAGCGGTGCGGACGGCTTGGCGCTGCTCGATCGAACGCTCAGGGCCGTCGACCGAGCCGGCGTCGCGCTCAAGGGGGTGGAAGGCGGCCTCGACCGCCGCGTCCACGAGCTCGGCAGGAAGCAGGGGCGGGACCAGCGCCAGCCGTTCGAGCAGGCCGATCCGCACCTGTTCCTCGGTGCGCCAGTTGCGTTCCAGGTACAGGTTCGTCCCCACGAGCCGTAATGGTCGTTCGTTGGCGGGGGCCTGCGTGCCGGTGTGCACGAGCCGCGAACCGCCTACCGCGTCGAGCCATTCGTCGATCGGTGGCCAGGGAAGCCCTGAGGTGTCCGTGGCGCCGGGGACGTCGCCAGGGCCATCATCGTCGGGAGTCTCGAGCACGGTGACCGAGGCCCTGGCCTGGTCGAGGGGCAGGCACACCGATCCGGTGTCCTGGTGCCGCAGGCACAGCGCGGCGGCCAGCAGAACCCGTTGGTCGGTCTCGCCGGAGGCCAGACCGAGCGTCTGCGCCAGGTGCACCGCCGAGGCCCCGAGCACCCCGGCGCGGGCGAACTCGGCGAGCAGACCGGTCGCCGAGACGGGAACGGCCCGTGGATCAACCACGTCGCTCACCTCCTGCGAGAATCCGGGAGGCTTCCACGATCATGTCCGCCGGTGGCAGCCAGGTGAACACCCCGGCGGGCATGCCGTCGATCAGCGGGGTGTCGTGGCCCACCATGCCGCGGACGAACAGGTAACCCACCCCGCCGAGGTGCGTCTGCGGACGATACCCAGGAAGACGCCAGGCGAGATAGCGATGGAGGGCGACACCGTACAGGAGCGCCTGGAGCGGGTAGTGGGCGGCGATCATGGTGGCGGTCATGGTGGCGGGGGAGTAGTGGGCGGCGGTGAGGGGTTCATCGGGTGGGGCCGGGACCCGGTTGGTCTTGTAGTCGAGGATGACGAAGCGTTGCGCCCGCGTCCCATCGGGGGGCGGAACCCGCAACGCGACGTCGATCGAGCCCGTGAGGAACCCTGCCAGCACTGTGGTCGCGGCCGCGGAGGTGCCCAGGGCCTCACCGTAGGAACGCAGAGGGTCGCCGGGAGGAAGCCATCGTCCGAACAACCCTGCGAGATCCTCCAGCCGGCTGCGACCCACCTGCCCGCCGAGCGGCAGTTCGAAGTCGAGTTCGGCCAGCCGATTGATCGCTCCGAGGTCTCGAAGCGATCGGCCGTCGGTGAGCACGCCCAGCGGGGTCTCGACGGTCTCGCGCAGCCCCGCGACCAGGCTGGGGCGGTCGAGCCCTTCCAGCTGGTACTGGTCGGCGAACTCCGCCACAGCGGCGGCAAGGTCGTCGTCCAGGGTCGACGATGCCGGGTCGACCTGCTCCAGCACCTGGTGGACGAGGCTGCCGAACTGCGTGCCTCCGGGCGACGAGGCCAGGCGGGACGCCGGCGACGTGCCGGTGTTCCCCGGCGTTCCCGCGAGCGGCGGGACGGCGACCCCGGCCACGTCCTCGAGTTCCATGTCCGAGGTGTCGTCGAGCGCCTCGGGACGCATGGCCTCGTCGTGGATGTCCCGGGTCAGCCCGGTGTACGAGGTGCGTACCCAGTCGCGGTCAATGCGGTCGACGAACGTGCGTGCCTCCAGCACACCGGTGCTCGGGGCGTCCGGCGCGTGAGTATTTCGCCGCGGCAGGGGATCGGGTGGGTCGAACACGGTGAGCCCGACCCCTGGCCTGAGCGGGAGGTCGTCGGCGGGGCAGAGCGGATAGCCGGGCTCGGGTGGTGTGTGCGGCTGCGTGTTCGACAGGAGCCGGTGGAGCGGCGAACTAGGCGTGTTGTACTGCGTCGGCGACCACCAGCAGACGAGCAGGGACTGGGCCCGGGTGCAGGCCACGTAGAAGGAACGCAACGACTCGGCGAGGTCCTCGGCCCAGTACCGCTCGGCCCGTTCCTCCCGCGAGGCGGGCGGGGCCACGTCCAGGACGCGGACACCGTCGAGGTGGCCCAGCATGGGCACGTCGTCCTCGGAGGTTCCCGATCGCGAGTCGGCGGCCTGGGGGACGAGCACGATCGGGAACTGGAGCCCCTTGGCCTGGTGGACGGTCATCACCCGGACGGCCGGACGATCCGTCGGCAGGCGCCGTGTCCGTTCGTCCTGATCGGCGCCCGCGTGCTGCATCGCCCGGCGCAGGTGCTCGGTGAGCGCCGTCGCGTCGAGCCGCTGCCGGGTCTGGGCCTCGTTGAGGAGTTCGGCGATGTGCCGCAGGTCGGTGATCATCGCCTCGCCGTCGGGCGCGTCGAGGAGCCGGCCGTACAGGTCGCGTGCGGCGACGAGGGTCTCGAAGACGGCTGCGATCCCATGCGTGGTCAACAGCCGGGAACACCGGTTGACCAGCGATGTCAGTTCGACGATCGGCCCGGCGTCGGGGTCGGCCAGCTCGTCGCTGGTCCACCCCAGCAGACGCGTCAGGCCGGCCCGCCGGATCGTCCATCGCGAAGGGTCCTCGAGCGCTTCGAGGACGACCAGCCACTCCCTGGCCGCCGGGGAGCCGAACACGCTGGCCTCGCCGGTGAACACCGCGGAGTGCCCGGCGGCGCGGAGCGCCCGGTGGACGGCCGTCCCGAAGGCATTGGTCGAGACGAGGACGGCGATGTCGCTCGGGCGCACCGGGCGCGAACCCTCGCCCTCGACCAGCCGGTACCCGCCGTTCAGCAGCCGGTCGACCTGCCCGACGACGTCGCGGCGGACCAGTTCTCGGGCATCGGCCACCCTCAGCGATCCGCGCGAGCGCAGCGCCCGCACCTCGACCGCGGTGTCGAGTTCATGACCGTCGTGTGACAGCCGCGACCCGGGGCGATCGGCCTCCACCCGCGCAAGGGGGATCGGCGTCGAGGCGGTGCCCAGGTCGACCGGTCCGAAGATCATCTCGATGCCCCTGACGACGGGGGAGTCCGAGCGGTAGTTCGTGTCCATCCGCAGGGCATGTTGCGCCTGCGACTTCGCCGCCGTGTACGTCTCGATGTCGCCGCCCCGGAAACGGTAGATCGCCTGCTTCGGATCGCCGATCAGCACCATGGTGGAGCGGCCGTGGAAGGCGGCGCGGAGGAACTCCCACTGCTGGGGATCGGTGTCCTGGAACTCGTCGACGAGAACGAGGCGGAAGCGTCGTCCGAGAAGGTCGGCGGCCGGCGGGCCGGTGACCGGGTCGGTGAGGGCGCTGGCCAGGCGTCCGATCATGTCGTCGTAGTCGAGGACGCGCCGCAGCCGTTTCCGCCGGTCGTATTCGGCGCGGACCGCCGACGCGAAACTCACCCGGGCCGCCGACTCCTCGTCCGGGGGATGGAGCACCTCGGTGGGATGTGCGAGCGCCTGCCTGCCGAGGACCTGTGCGTACGACCAGGGCAGCGAGCCCCAGACGTGCTCGTCGGACAGGTACACGTCGGCCACCACCTCGCCGCCCAGCACATCGAGGTCGCTCCCCAGCCGGGTCGCCGGGTCGTGGTCCGCCAGCAGGCCGAGTTCGGTCAGCATGCGTCCGGCGAACGTGTGCAGGGTGAGGATGGGGGCCGCGTCCACGTCGGCCGCGGCATCGTCCAGCCGCGTGAGGCGCTGGGCGAGCGTTGCGCGATCGCCGTCGGCGAGCAGCCGGTCGACGTCGTCGCCGGGGCACGGCCCTCCCGCGAGCACGGCGGCCACCGCGGCGCGGGAGGAGACGAGCCGACCGCGGATCGCGTCCCGTAGCTCGGCGGTGGCGCGGCGGCTGAAGGTGACGGCCAGGACGTCGTCGAGCCGATGGCCGTCGGCGACGAAGCGGGCGACCAACCCCGCGATCGAGTACGTCTTGCCCGTCCCGGCGCTGGCCTCCAGCACCGTGGTGGTGCGCTCGGGCGGCAGCGGGCCTGTGAGGCGGAACACGTCGTCGGTCACCACGTCGCCTCCTGCCCCGGATGCCACCGCTCGACGGCGTCGGCCACCGGCCGCCACAGCCAGGCTGCAAGCGTCTCGAAGCGCGAGCCCCCGTCGGCGCCCGGCGGATCGTCCGCGTGCGGGCGCTCGGCCACCAGATCGTCGAAGGTCGGGAAGAAATACCGCCAGTTGGGGTCCTTGTCGGCCTCGGAGGCATATTCCTGGCGTGCCGCATCGGCAGGTTCGCCCCGCCGCCAGGTGTACATGCCGCACCGGGTGGCCGCCGTCGACGGGGGAAGCGGAAGCACCCGCACGAGACCTGATTCACGCAGCCTGAGCATCTCGCCGAGGAGCCCGAGTGCCCTGGCGCGGTCGGGTGGGCGCAGCCGCTCACGTCTGCGGCCGATGACGATCGCCTCGGCGGAGCTCTGCCCCAGGGCGCCGGACGCGGCCAGGGCCAGCACCTGGATCCATGCCGCGAGCGCGTCGGGGGCACGGAGCCTGCCGTTGCGGTGGAGGACGATCCGATTGCCGTACACGCGCACCCGGGCGGTCAGGACGCGGCCGCCGAGATCCAGTGTGCAGTCGAGGTCGTCCGCCGGCCCCGACCGGGCCGCCTGGATGCACCGGGCGATCTCCTCTGCCTGTTCGAACTGGTCGCTCAGCACCCGTTCACCGAGCCTGCCCGGCAGGACGCGGCCCGCGAGCCACTCGCTGTCGACGGCGTCCCGCGCGTCGTACCCCTCGACCATGGCGTCGAGCAGCGCGGTGCCGACCTGCCACTCCTGCAGACTGTCCGGGACGATGGGCAGATCAGGGTCGAGCACACGGTCGCGGTTGCCCAGCGTGACGCCCACACGCCTGCGGAGGAGTTCACGTGCCGGGTTCTGGTAGAAGGCGATCAGGTCGTCGAGGTCGACGGGCTCCGGCTCGGGCGCCGTGCCGTGGGCGCGGAGCCGGATCGGCTCGGCGGGGGTGGTCGGCGGGTGCGCGAGCGCCAGAGCGCCCCTCAATGCCTGCTGATCGAAGCTCGCGGGCGGCTCGCTGCCGACGGAGCGGAACGACGCCCAGTCGTAGGGCTGGAGCGGATGCCAGGCTACGAGGGTGTCCCGTTCCTGTTCGGGACGCCACCGGCCCGCCATCCCCTCGACGGCGGCGGCGTCGAGGATGCCCGACACACTGAGCGGGCAGGGCCGGGCCTGACCGGTGCGCTCGTCGGCGCCCTGGGTGACGACGATGAAGGTCTCGCGGGCCGACAGCAGCGCGTCGAGGAGACGCTGGCGGTTGCGTTCGCGGCGCGTCCGGGTCCAGTGCAACTCGGTCCCCGAGCCGGGTCTGGCCAGCAGATCGTCCCCGTCGAGGTCCGGGGCACCGGGGAACACGCGGTCGTCCAGACCCAGGACGCAGACCACTCGCGCCTCGATGGCGGCGAGGTCGCCGAGCCCCGCGAACAGCAGCGATCCGGTGCCGAAGTTGGGTCGCCTGCGATGGCCCGTCGTCCGGTCGGTCAGCCAGACGGCGATGTCGCCCGCGTCGAGGTCAGGGCCCTCGTCGCCGCCGTCCCGGGAGAGCCGCGCCAACTCCGACAGTGCGTGGGTGATCTGCCAACCGTCCTCGAAGGGCACGTCGACCAGCAACTCGATCGCTTCGCGGAGCCTGGCCGCCCACGATGCGGCGGAGCAGGGCTGGGCGAACGTTCCGGTCGTCTTGCGCACCCGCGACACGATCTCGGCGAGCACCCCGATGACGTCGGCGTCCGAGGGATCGACCCCGGCAACAGGCGTCAGCATGTCGAGCCGCGTAGGGGGAAGATCGGTCAAGGTCAGGCTGAGGAGCAGTCGCTGCACCCCCATGAGCCAGGTCGACTGTGAGAACGGGACGCCGTTGCGCCGGCGCTGGGCTCGGTCCATTCCCCATCGGATTCCCGCATCGGCGACGAGTTCGCGCAGCCGGTCGAGCTGGTCACGGTCGAGGCCGAATCGGTGTGCGACCGGTGGGGACTGACAGAGGTCGACCAGGTCGGTCACCGTCGCGCGTCCCGACTGCAGAGCGAACAGCTGCGCGAGTACGCCCAGGACCGGATTGCCGGAGGCCACTGACGGGGCGGCGATGGCGGCGCGCAGGCGGTGCCCGGGATGAAGGTCGTCGGCGCCGTCGGCGGCGAGCCCGAAGGATGCGGCGATCAGCGGCGCGTACAACTCGAGATCGGGGCTGAGCACGACGATGTCGCGGGGCTGCAGCGTGGGGTCGTCCGTGAGAAGGCCGCACAGCACGTCACGCAGCACCTCCACCTGGCGGTCGGGGCCGTGGCAGGCGTGCACCTGCAGACTCGGATCCCACGTCCTGGCTCCTGCCGGCGGCAGGTTGCGCCGGAGATCGTCCTGGACCGCGTGCAGCAGAGTGCCGTCGGGGTTCACATCGGGGCTCGTCCCGAGCGGGGCGCGCCGCCCGTATCGCCGGACGAAAGGTGAGCCCTCGTCTCCGTCGGCCGGCGTGGAACCCGCCAACTGGATGAGGTCGATGTCGTGGTGGGCCGCGAGCGCGGCGTACAGCTCCGACTGGGAGGGCGGGGGATCGTCCACCGCGAGGACGACGATCCGGGCGGGCAGCGTGGGCGCGGGTGCCGCTCGCAGGCCGTCGAGCAGCCGGGAGCGCCGGGCACCGGGGTCGTCCCCGTGCCGGTCCCGCAGGGCACGCCACAGGCGCGGCTGCCAGGCGTCCCGGTCGGCCAGCACCCGGCCGGCGGCGTCCACGTCGGAGCCCCGGCTCCAGGCGTCGATCATGCCGGGGGCGTCACGCGCGTACCGGAGCAGCAGGCCGGCGACACGATTCGCGGTCGCCCAGGCGCGTCCGGGCCGGGTGCCCGGTGCGCCGAGGTGACGATGTACGTCGCCGAACTCGGGCTCCTCGCGTTGCAGTTCGGCCAGCACCGCGAACGGCAGCGCGGAGGGCGACCAGGGGTCGTCCTCGCTGTCTGCCTGAGCGCGACGCCACAGGCCCTCGGGCGTGGTGAACTCGATGCCCGCGCTGATGCCGGGACCGTCCGCACGCTCGGCGAGGGTCTGCGAGAGCGCCCGCTGGTGTGCCGACCCGGGCGTGACGACGAGGTCGAGTTCCAGAGGCGCGCCGGGGGAGTCGTGGAGAATCGTGGCAGCGACGTCGCAGGCCTGACTCCAGGTCGTCACCGGGTGCAGACGCGGGCCTGACCCGAATGCTCCTGCTGGAGTCACGCCGCGCACCTCGTTTCGCCGGATATCGCCGGATCCCCTCAGGATCCCACCGTTCGGGACCAACCCTAGGAGTCGTTTGTGACATTTCTCCAGCGCGACATCGCCGCATCGCCGGGCTGTTCGCCCGGCGGGGTCACCGGCGCGCGAACCCCGGAGCAGGGAGCCCCGGGTCTGTCGGAGCGCTGACCTAGAGTGAGTGCCCGTGGAATCCATGGGGCGGTTGGGGGCGGACGAGGTGCTGGGCGGTCTCGACCCCCAGCAGCGAGTTGTGGCGACCTCCTTCGGATCGCCCGTCGTCGTGCTGGCCGGCGCCGGGACGGGCAAGACCCGCGCGATCACCCATCGCATCGCCTACGGGGCATTGACGGGGCGGATCGATCCTCGCCGGGCCCTGGCGGTCACCTTCACGACGAAGGCTGCGGGGGAGTTGCGATCACGGCTGCACTCTCTCGGCGTGCCGGGTGTGCAGGCCCGCACCTTCCATTCGGCGGCGCTGCGGCAGCTGTCGTACTTCTGGCCCCGGGTGAACGGCACCGAACTGCCTCCTGTGGCGTCCAGCGTCCTCGGCCTGGTCGCTGAGGCCGCTCGTCCCCTCGGCGTCGAGCTGGAGACCGGGCTGCTGCGCGACCTGGCGGGCGAGATCAGCTGGGCCAAGGTGTCCAACGTTCCCGCCGACCGTTACCCGGAACTCGCGGGCGCGGCGGGACGCAGTGTGGCCGCACTCGACCCCGATCAGGTCTCGGACGTGCTGGTGCGGTACGAGCAGGTCAAGAAACGCCGCGCGGTGATCGACTTCGACGACATCCTGCTGTGCACCATCGCCCTGCTCCACGAGCACCCGGAGGTCGCCGAGCAGGTCCGCGCACAGTACCGGCATCTCACGGTGGACGAGTTCCAGGACGTCAGCCCCGTCCAGCGCACGTTGCTCGAGTTGTGGCTGGGCGAGGGCAGGGACGTCTGCGTGGTGGGCGACCCGAACCAGGCGATCCACACCTTCGCGGGTGCCCAACCGCGCTATCTCGAGGGTTTCGCGCGCGAGCACCCGGGTGCGCTCACTCTGCGACTCGAGACGAATCACCGCTCGACCCCCGAGGTGCTGGAGGCCGCGAACGCGACGATGGGGCGCGGTCTGCGGCTGCGGGCCGTGAGGCCTGCGGGCCCGCGGGTCGAGGTGGCCATGAGCGCCGACGAGCCCTCCGAGGCCGCCGAGGTCGCCGAATGGCTGCGCCTCAGGCACGAGGCCGGAATCACGTGGGCCGAGCAGGCCGTGCTGTTCCGTATCAACGCGCAGGCCGAGATGGTGCAGGAGGCGCTGGACGAGGCCGGTGTTCCCTGCGTCCTACGGGACGCCGAGGGACGCGGCCGATCGCGCGATCACCGTTCGTCCGTGGTGGACGCGGTGACGCTGTCGACGATCCACTCGGCCAAGGGACTCGAGTGGGAGGCCGTGGCCGTCATCGGCCTCACCGAGGGGATGCTGCCCTTCGTCCTGGCCACGACGCCGGCACAGATCGCCGAGGAACGGCGGCTGCTCCATGTCGCGATCACCCGCGCGCGTACAGACCTGCGGCTGTCGTGGGCCCCCGGCGGGGCTTCGGGGCACGGCCAGCGTCAACCGTCCAGGTTCCTGCGCGACTGTGGGCTGACGGGCGGAACATCGTCCACCACGACCATGCCGGTGCGACGACGCGCCCGACCACGGACGTTGCCCCTGTGCCGGGTGTGCGGGCGCTCACTGAGCGAGGCCGCCGAGATCAAACTCGGGCGTCACGCGGACTGCCCGGGCGACGTCGACGTCGAGTTGTTCGAGGCACTCCGGGCCTGGCGGCTGCGGTGCGCGCGGGAGCAGTCGCTGCCCGCGTTCGTCATCTTCACCGAGGCGACGCTGCGGGCGCTGGCCGAGCAGCGGCCGAGCGACCGTGCGGGGCTCCTGCGCATCCAGGGAATCGGAATCGACAAGGCCGAACGGTATGGGGATCAGGTGTTGGGGATCATCCGTGCCGGTGGGCCGGCCACTGGCGACGTCACCACGACGCACAAGCGGGGGTGACCGGGGTGCCAGCTCCCCGTCACCCCCGCACGAGGATGTCCGCTAGGCCCTGCCAAGAATGCGGTTCAGATTGGTGCCGCACACGGGACACTTGGCCTTCGCCATCTTGGTGCCCTTGTCGTTAACGACGACCTTGCCCTTGGCGGAGCGCTTCTCCTTGCACTTGACGCAGTAGAACTCGCCTTCATAGGTTTCCTCAGCCACAGTCTCCTCCTCTGTCGTGGGGCCAAGCAGTCTGCCGGTGATCGCTGTGAGCGCTCGGCGACTGTGGGCACAACCCTATCTGTATGCGCAGCGTGTGCGCTTGTCCCAGGCCCGAGTGCCTCAAATTGGGTGAACCGGACGTTCCTGGCCGCAGGTCGGGCGCCTCCCGCGTCCCGCCGGACGCGACGCGAGGCCCTCGGGGCTCAGTTCGCGCGCCTTCCCCTGCGTGCGACCGGCCGTCCGAGGGCCTCCCGAAAAAAGTACTGCCCGCCCGGGGAAGGCGTCAAGGATGCACCCGCCCCGCGGGGACGTCCGCACGGTGCCCGAAGCGTCGGTCGCCGGGGGCTCCGGCGACCTGCGAGCGGCCCGGGGGTGTCCACGCCGCAGCCGGCGCACGTAGGCTGGGGCTTCGACGAAATGGGGGGCCCGATGGCGACACATCGGCGACGGCGGCCGGTGACCGAGAACCTGCCGACCCGCGAGCTCACGCTGCCGGCGTCCCTGCCGCCGGGGGTCTCACGGGTTGAGGTGCGCCGCAGCGCCCGCCGCCGCAAGACGGTCTCGGCGCGGGTGGAGGGAGACACGGCCGTCCTCCTGCTGCCCGACGGGATGAGCCGCGCCGACGAGCAGCGATGGGTCACGACGATGGTCGCCCGGCTGGCGAGCCGCCGGCACCGGGCGCCCGGCAGCGACGACGAACTCGCGGCACGCGCCGCGATCGTCGCCCGGCGTCACCTGGAGCCGGCGGTCGGCCAGGCGCTCCGTCCGACGTCCGTGCGCTGGGTGACGACGATGAATCAGCGCTGGGCGTCGTGCAGCACCGACGCGGGGACCATTCGCGTCAGCCATCGCCTGCAGCAGATGCCCGACTGGGTGCTCGACTACGTGCTGGCCCACGAACTCGTCCACCTGCTGGTGCCCGATCACGGGCCGAGGTTCCAGGAACTGTTGGCGCACTACCCGCAGGCCGAACGCGCGCGCGGCTATCTGGAGGGATGGTCGGCGGCCTCCGGGCGCGGGTGCGCCGAGCCGGAGGGCGACTTCGACTGACGGGTCCGTTCGCGACTCAGTCGGACGACTCCCCGCGCTCCTGCTCAGCCTGCTCCAGCAGCTGAGCGAGCGCCACGTCCATCTCGTCGGCGACGTGGTCGTGCGTGTCCGGGTCGAGCAGCCGTAGGGGATCGTCCAGATCTTCCGCGGTGGGCATGAGGTCGGGGTGGGCCCACATGGCGTCGCGCTCGGCCGCACCCCTGGCCTCGGTCATGGCGGCCCACAGATTCGCGGCGTCCCGCACGCGGCGGGGGCTGAGGTCGAGGCCGACGAGGGTCGAGAAGAGCCGTTCCCTCGGCCCCCGTGTGGCCCGCCGGCGACGGATCGCCTCAGCCAGTTGGACGGAGGCCTGCGGCATCCACTTGGTCACGGTGGTGGCCGTGACCTCGTCCACCCATCCCTCCACGAGCGCCAGCAGCGTCTCCAGGCGCCCGAGAATGCTGCGCTGCTCGGGGGTCTGGGTGGGGGAGAAGAGCCTGCCCTGGAGTTGCTCGCTGATCTCGGCGAGCCGCTCGGGGGTCAGCGCCGAGGGATCGTCGACCTCGACGGCCTCGGTGATCGCCGCGACGTCGATCGTGATCTCGCGCGCGTAGTGCTCGAGGAAGGCGAGCAGCTGCGGGGCCAGCCACCCCACGTTCGCGAAGAGCCGCTGCCGGGCGGCCTCCCTGACCGTCAGGTAGAGCAGCACGTCCTCGTCCCGCAGGCCCAGGCCCTCGCCGAACGCGGCGATGTTGGCAGGCAGCAGCACCACCTGGGGCTCGGGCATCACCTGCAGGCCGAGCTCGGTGCCCGAGACGACCTCGCCGGCGAGCTGGCCGATGGCCTGCGACAGCTGCAGGGTGTACATCGACCCCGCGGCGCCCCGCAGCATCGGCGTGAGCATCGCGCCCAGTTGCCCCAGTTCCGCGGGCGCGTCCTCGGCGGCCGCGAACTGCGCACCGAAGGACGACGCCAGCGCGTCGGCGATGCGGGTGACGATGGGCTCGGCGACGGTGCGCCAGGATCCCATCGTCCGCTCGACCCATTCGGCACGGCTCCAGGCCGCGGCCGGCCGTTCGACCTGGTCGAAGGAGGTCGTCTGGTCGAGCCACAACCCGGCGAGGCGATCGGCCTCGGCCACCTTGCGTTGATTCTGCTCGTTCGGAGCCGGATCGGGGCCGAGCCCGGCCACCACCTGGCGCGCGGCCGACCGGGCGCCCTTCCAATCGATTCCGGACGCACCGGTGCGTCCTGACATCGACTGCATGGCCTGCTGCAGTTGGGAGACAAGCCGACCCAGGTCCATGCCCGAGCCGGTCTCGAAGCCGAACTGGGCCAGCCACTTGGCGAGCGGGTCCTCATGTTCGTCGTCGTTCATGCATCCATTCAACCCCAGGACGCAACCGTCCGGCTCGTCGGTTGGCCGACCCGATAGGGTATCCGTATGACCAAGCAGGGCTGGACGGCGACCGTGTCCACGGCCCTGTTCGTCGTGCTCATGACGCTCGTCGCCCTGGTGCCCGTGTCGTTCGTCAGCTGGAAGCCGGGCGGTTCCACCGACCTGCTGGGCGAACGTGACGGGCAGCCGACGATCGCCATCTCCGGTGCGCCCACCTACGACACTCCCGGCGAGGTTCAGCTCACGACGGTCGCGGTCACCCGGGTCGACGCCAGCATGACCTTGCCGCAAGCATTTCTGTCCTATCTCCTGCCCGACGAACAGGTGCTTCCGCGCGAGGTTGTCTACCCGGTCGGGACGCCGAGCGCCCAGGAGCAGGCGGCCGCGACCGAACAGATGGCGACCTCGCAGCGCGACGCGGTCGTCGCTGCCCTGGCACAGGCGGGCATCCCCATCGTCCGGCAGCCGGTGGTGACGCAGGTGTCGAGCTCCGGGCCCGCCTACGGGAAGGTGGAGGCGGGCGACCTCATCACGACGGTCAACGGGGCTCCCGTACAGCGGCGAACCGACGTGCAGAACGCGCTGGCCGGGGTGGAGCCGGGCACCGTCGTCCGCCTGGGGCTGACTCGTGACGGGCAGGAGTTGGAGGCGGCCATCACGACGGTCGCCTCGCAGGACGATCCCAGCATCGCCAAGCTCGGCATCGACACCGAGAACAGCTACCAGCACTCCGTCGACGTCGAGTTCGGCATCGACAACGAGTTGGCGGGCTCCTCGGGGGGCCTGGCCTTCGCACTGGCCATCTACGACGAACTCACCCCCGGGCAGGTCGTCGACGGGCGCAACGTCGCGGCAACGGGCCTGATCTCCTCCACCGGAGAGGTGGGCAGCGTCGGGGCCGTGCGGCAGAAGGTGCGGGGGGCCGAGCGGGCAGGCGCCCAGATCATGCTCGTGCCGGAGAGCAACTGCGCCGATGTCGCAGGGGTGAAGACGTCCATGACACTTGTGAAGGTGACGACGTTGGAAGATGCGGTCAACAGTCTCGAACTGCTCAAGGATCCGGACGCGTCGGGGCTGGTGCCGCGATGCTGACCGAGCAGACCAGCCGCAGCGATTCCCTGCTCGCGGCCCTCGTGGAGATCGAACGGTTCGTCGGGCGTTCGGGCTGGGACCAGCCCGCGAGGCTGTTCGCCCTCGCCCCGACCGCGGAACTCCTCGAAGCCCAGCCCAGCCTCGCCGATCAGCTCACGGTCACCGCACCCGACGCACTGTCCTCGATCGAGCAGGACGACTTCAACCCGTCGGGCGCCGATCTCATGACAGCTCTCGCCCGGCTCGCGTGGCCGGGCACCGTCGCCGGTTGCGCCTTGGCGACCGAACGCAGCTTCCTTCCGGCCGAACTCGAGCCCAGTGTGCCGGACGACCCCGGGCTGGCGGCCGAGTTCGTCGCCAACCATCCGCAGCGCCGCGACCTGCGCGTGGTGGCCGGGGCCTTGCGCGATTCTCTCGGCGAGCCGATCGTCCACTGCGTGGCCAGGCTCGCGTCCAATCCCGAAGACCTGCTGGTGGGCGCCGATATGGTGCCCGCGTTGACGCAGGCGCTCGCCCTCACCCTGTGGGGCCCGACAACGAAGGGTAATCATGAGTAGCTTGGTCGAAGAGGACCCGACTGCACCGCGGAAGCGGAACACCCTCGCGCTGACGCTGGGCATCCTGGTGGTCCTGATCCTCGGGTTCGTCCTCTTCTCGCGCGTCTGGACCGACCTGTTGTGGTACCGGTCGGTGGACGCCCAGCAGGTCTTCACGATCCGGCTGTTCAGCACCGTGGGCCTGTTCTGCGTCTTCGGGCTGCTGATGGCGGTCGTGGTGCTGGTCAACATGGTGGTGGCTCTGCGGATGCGTCCCCACGGCGTTCCCGCGCAGGCCGGGCGATCCAGCACGCTCAGCCGCTACCGCCGAGTGATGGACGCACGCACGAAGCTGTTCGTCGCGGTGCCGGTGATCGTGCTCGGCCTGCTGGCCGGCGCTGGAGCGGTGTCGGTGACCGACACCTTCCTGGCCTGGCTCAACGCCACGCCGTTCGGTACCACGGATCCCTATTTCAACCGGGACATCTCTTTCTACGTCTTCGATCTGCCGTGGTGGCGCTTCGTGGTCAGCCAGGTGATGTGGACGTTCATCATCAGCCTGGTCGCGACCGCGGTCGTCCACTTCATCTCCGGTGCCACCCGGACGAGCCCGCTGCGGCTCAGCTCGCCGGTGGAGGGACAGGCCCCCGAGATCAAGGTGAGCAACCCGTTCGGTGCGAGCGCGCAGGCACACATGTCCGTGCTGCTGGGCATCATCATGATCCTCATCGGCATCGACCAGATGCTGGGCCGTTACGCGTTCGCCTATACGGACAACGACACCCTGTTCACCGGCATCGGCTACACCGACGACCACGCGCGAATCACCGCGAAGCTCATCATGGCGATCATCTGCCTCGTATGCGCCGTGGTGTTCTTCGTCAACGCGAAACTGCGGCGGTGGATGCTCCCGACCTCCGCGGTGGCGCTCGCCGTCGCGTCGAGCCTCGTCGTCCAGGTCGCCTACCCGGGGCTGGTGTGGCAGTTCGACGTGAAGCCGAACGAGCCGGATCGGGAGCGGAACTACATCGCGAACCAGATAAGCGCGACGCGGGAGGCCTACGGCGTCGCCGACGTGGAGGTCACCGACTACTCCGCCACGACCACCGTGAGCGCCGGGCAGCTGATCGCCGACGCGTCCGCGCTCCCCGGCATCCGGCTCATGGACCCGCAGGTGATCGCGCCGACCTTCGAGCAGTTGCAGCAGGTGCGTGGTTACTACACGTTCCCGGATGTGCTGGACGTCGATCGCTACACCATCGACGGCCAGGAGACCGACGCGATCGTCGCGGTTCGCGAGATCAACACGTCCGGCCTGCCGGAGGAGAACCAGACCTGGAACAACGTGCACACGGTGTACACGCACGGGTACGCGATGGTCGGCGCCTACGGCAACCGCCGCCAGGCCAGCGGTGAGCCCGAGTGGATCGAGCGCGACATTCCCCCGGAAGGGGAGCTCAACCAGGTGGAGCCACGCGTCTACTTCGGTGAGAACACCACCGACTACTCGATCGTGGGCACGACCGAGGGCGGTTCGGCGATCGAGCTCGACACGCCCGGCGGCGAGTCCGGCAGCGGCGAGACCTACACCACCTACAGCGGCACCGGCGGTGTCTCCGTCGGTAACTACCTGGTCCGCGCGCTGTTCGCGGCCCGATTCGGCGACATCAACCTGCTCCTGAGCTCGCGGGTCACCTCCGAGTCCAAGATTCTGTACGACCGGACGCCGGCCGAGCGCGTCGCCAAGGTGGCGCCCTGGCTGACCATCGACCAGGATCCCTACCCCGCGGTCGTGGACGGGCGCGTGGTGTGGATCATCGACGGATACACCACCTCCAACAGCTACCCGAACTCGCAGCGGGTCGACCTGTCGAGTGCGACGAGCGACTCGACCTCGAGCTGGACGCCCGTGGGTTCCGAGAGCAGCGATGTGAACTACATCCGCAACTCGGTCAAGGCGGTCGTCGACGCGTACGACGGGACCGTGACGCTCTACGCCTGGGACACCAGCGATCCCGTGCTGCAGACGTGGGACAAGGTCTATCCGGGGCTGTTGCACTCGGTCGACGAGATCAGCGACGACCTCAAGGCGCACCTGCGCTACCCGCAGGACCTGTTCAAGGCGCAGCGCGAGATCCTGGGTCGCTACCACATGACCGATCCGATGGCGTGGTACCAGCAGTCCGACCTGTGGGTCGTGCCCGACGATCCGCGTTATGACGACACCAAGGAACCGCCCTACTACCTGTCGATCAAGTGGCCCGAGGACGACGCGCCGGTCTTCAGCCAGACCGCGGTCTACGTCCCCAGAGGACGCGAGAACCTGGGTGCGTACATGGCCGTCGTGGCCGACGCGGCCAGCCCGGACTACGGCAAGATACGGGTGCTGAGGCTGTCCGACACCCATCAGGTGCCCGGGCCCAACCAGACGTTCAATGCGATCCAGACCGATGAACAGGTGCAGCAGGCACTGTTGCCCTTCACCAGCCAGGGTGCGGCCGAGCCGGTCTACGGCAACCTGCTCACGCTCCCGCTGGGCGGTGGGCTGATATACGTCGAGCCGATCTACACGCAGGGCAAGGCGACGGGGTCCTACCCGGTGCTGCGCTTCATCGTGGTGCGGTTCGGTGACCACATCGGCATCGGCGACACGCTGCAGGAGGCCCTCGACACGGTGTTCCAGGGTGATGCCGGTGTCGACACGGGTGAGGGCAGCGACCAGACCAGCGGAGGATCGGACGAGGGGTCGTCGTCCGGCACCACGACGGGGTCAGAGGCGGTGAAGGCCGCGCTGGAGGCGGCAGTGGCGGCTTATGACGCGGCCGACGAGGCCCTGAAGGCAGGCGATCTGGCCGAGTACCAGGCCCAGATCGAGATCGCCAAGCAGCGTGTCGAGGAGGCCCAGTCGGCGCTCGGCTGACCGCCGCCGGCGATCCGCCCGGACGTGGCCGTTCGCTCAGATGTCGAGTTCGACCACGTCGGCGGTCAGCCCGGCCTGCGCCAGCCCGGGGACGAGCCGTTCCGCGTCCCCGCACACGACCACGCTGAGGGCCTCGGGACGAACGGTCCCGATGAACGACGCGTTGGCCTGTTCTGCGGTGATGCCCGAGACACGCTCCTGGTGCGCGTTCACCCAGTCCGGTGACATTCCGGCCGCGGCGAGGATCCCGGCCTGGGCCGCGATCGCGTCGGCGGTCTGGAACTGCAGGGGAGCGATGCCCAGGAGATAGGTGCGGGCGTCGGCGATCTCGTCCGGGACGAACGGCTCACGTTCGAGATCGAGGAGCCGAAGCGCCTCGCGGACGGCCTCGGCGGCCACCTCGGTGCGGCTGCTCGTCCGCATCGAGAAGCTTCCGCCCGAACGCAGCGGGCGGAAGCCGGCGTGGGCCCCGTAGGTGTAGCCGAGTTCCTCGCGCAGCACCCGGTTGAGCCGGGAGCCGAAAGAACCGCCCATCGCGCACGCGGCGACCTCCAGGGCCGCCCAGTTCGGGTCGTTCCGGTCGGGACCGAAGGCGCCGATCTGGATGTCGGCCTGAACCGCGCCGGGCCGGTCGACGACCCGGATCGCGGGAGCGCCCGGGTTGGGCCTGGCAGGCTCGTGGTGAACGGCGGTCCCGCTGGGCTGCCAGTCACCGAAGCGGGCAGCCACCTGTGCGTCGATGCCGGGCGGCAGGGCCCCCGCCAGGATGATGGTGGCGCCGGTCGGCTGCCACCAGAGTCGGTGGAACGCGAGCGCGTCGTCCGCCGTGATCCGCGTGACGTCGGCCTGTCTCCCACTGGTCGGGCGGCCCGAGCGGCTGGCCGGGTCGAAGACGGTCTGCTGGAAGGCGAGTTGGACGGCGGTCGTGCTGCGCACCACCGACTGCTCGATCTCAGCGAGTCGCAGGGCCACGAGGCGCTCGACGTCCCCTGGATCGAAGGCGGGCTCCCGGATCATCTCGGCCAGCAGATCGAGGGCGGGAAGCAGCCGGGGACTGGGCACATCCAACTGGCAGATCGTGCCCGACTGGGTGGCGATGCCGCCGTACACCGCGCCCTGATCCTCGAGGAGCTCGGCGAGCAGGGCGCCGGGGTGTGTGCGACTGCCCTCGTCGCTGGCACTCACGGTGATCGTCCCGACGCCCTCGTGACCGGACGGCTCGAGGCTGACGGGTGCATCGAGTACGACCTGGGAGCTGATCACGTGTTGGCTGGGCATGTCGAACAGCCACAGGCTGATGCCGTTGATGAGTTCGGAGACTCGGGGCTCGGGGAAACGCCATTGCCGGGCCGGTCGGACCTCGGGGCGGGGCTGCGACGTGTTCATCGGTTGCTCCCCACGAGGTAGCGCAGCGTCGCCCGGGACTCCGGTCGCAGCCATCGGGCCGCCACCGCTCGTATGTCGTCGGAGGTGACCCGCTCGATGTCGTCCAGCTCGTGGTTGATCCGCGCCGGGTCGTCGAAGTGCGTGGCGTAGAAGCCGAGCTGGTCGGCGCGGTCCTCCACCGGTGCGAGGGCTTCGAGCCATTGGCGCTCGGACGATGCCTTGGCCCGCGCGAGCTCGGCATCGGTGGGTCCCACCTCGGCGAGATCGGCGACCGCGGCGAGGATGCGCTCGTCGATGGCCTCCAGCGCGACGCCTTCGCGTGCCCGGGCCGAGACGACGGCGACGGATGTGCCCCGGGCCAGCCCGAGGTCGAAGCTGCCCACGCCTTCGGCCAGCTCCTCGTCACGCACCAGTTCACGGTAGAGGCGTGACGACTGGCCCTCGGCGAGCAGCGCGACGGCGAGATCCAGCGGTACCCGGTCGGGATGCGACAGCTGCGGCGTGCGCCAGCACACGTGCAGCATCGGCCGGGGCACGTCGCGGACGACGACCAGTTCGGGCGCGCCCCGGTGAGGCGCGAGGGGCCGAGGCCGCACAGGCGTCGGCACGTCGATGCTCGGCAGGTGGCCGAAATAGCGGTCGGCGAGGGTCAGCCCCTGGTCCGGGGTGATCGGCCCGGCGAGTGTGAGGACGGCGGCTCCCGGTTGATACCACGTGCGGTAGAAGGCCTGCACATCGTCCAGCGTGGCAGCGTCCAGATCGGACATCGATCCGATCGCGGCGTGGCGGTAAGGGTGGGCGGTCGGGAAGTTCAGTTCGAGCAACAGCTGCAGCTGATCGCCGTAGGGCACGTTGTCGTAGCGCTGCCGCTTCTCCTCCTTGACGACCTCGCGCTGCGTGTCGAGGTTGGCCCGATCGACGTTGAGGGTGGACATGCGGTCGGCCTCCAGCCACAGGGCCAGTTCCAGCGCGTGCGGGCCGACGGTCTCGAAATAGTTGGTGCGGTCGAAGCTGGTGGTGGCGTTCGCGCTTCCGCCGACCGCCTGGATCGCCTCCAGGTGCTCGCCGGAGGCGACATTGGCCGATCCCGCGAACATCAGGTGCTCGAACAGGTGCGCGAACCCGGTCGCGCCCAACCGCTCGTCCCCGGAGCCGACGCGGTACCACAGGTTGACGGCGATTCCCGGGGCCAGCGGGTCGGGGTTGACCAGGACACGTAGCCCGTTGTCGAGCCTCTTGTCCTCGATCTCGTAGTCAACCAGTGAACTGAGCTCGGGCATGCGCTGAATGCTACCAAGGGCACGGCAAGGTGTTCCGTGCGAGTCGCCGCTGATCAATGCAACGCTGGCTGAGCCTGTCGAAGCCCGTTGCCGGACGGCAGTCAACGACCCTTCGACAGGCTCAGGGGTCGTTGATCAGCGTTTCCCTAGTCGCTGCCTGACCGGCCGAGACGGGTGCGCGGGCCTCAGTAGTAGACGGCGAGTCGGCCGCGCGGGCCCTCGACGACCTCGACCGGGGTGTCGAAGATGGCCGAGAGCACCTCGCCCCGCATGATCTCGTCGGGGGTGCCGAACTGGCAGACCCGGCCGTCCTTGACCGCGCAGATCCGATCGGCGTAGTGGCCCGCGAAGTTGATGTCGTGCAGGACGATGACGACGGTTCGTCCCAGTTCCGCGGCGGCCCGGCGCAGGTGCTGCATCATCTGTACGGAATGCTGCATGTCGAGGTTGTTGAGGGGCTCGTCCAGGAGTAGGTACTCGGTGTCCTGGGCAAGCACCATCGCGACGTAGGCGCGCTGCCTCTGGCCCCCGGACAGCTCGTCGAGGTATCGGCCCTCGATCTCCCCGAGACCGAGGAAATCGATCGATCGGCTGATGATCTGTTCGTCCGCTGCGGTGAGCCGGCCCCCGGAATACGGGAAGCGTCCGAAGCCGACGAGCTGACGAATCGTCAGCCGGGTGACGAAGTGGTTCTCCTGACGCAGGATCGACACGATCCTCGCGAGGTCTCTCGAGTTCGTGGACGCGACGTCGTACCCGGCGATCTCGATCGACCCGGAATCCATGCCCAGCAGCCGGCCAATCATGGTGAGCAGGGTCGACTTGCCCGCGCCGTTGGGGCCGACGAGGGCCGTGATACCGCCGGCGGGAATCGTGAGGTCGACCGGGCCGATGGCGATCTCGGCGTTGTAGCTCTTGGCGACAGAACTCAGGGTGATCACAGTCGTCCCTTTCTCAGGATGTGGGCGAGGAAGAAGGTCCCCCCGACGATCTCGATGATGACGCCGACCGATCCCTGGGCGTAGAAGACGTTCTTGAGCACGAAGTAGGCGCCGCCGAGGACGACGAAACCCGTCAGCCAGGCGACGGGGAAGACGTAACGGTGATCGTGGGTGTCGGCGAGCTGGTAGGCGATCATCGCGACGAGGAATCCGTAGAAGGTCATGGGGCCCACCAGTGAGGTGGACACGGCCATCAGCACCGAGACGAGAAGGAGCACGGCGATCGTCTGCCGCCGGTGGTCCACCCCGAGGTTGACCGCGGTCTCGCGGCCCAGCGCGAGGACGTTGAGCTGCCTCGCCCGGAGCCACAGCACCCCGCCCGCCACGGCGGCCAGCGGGATCGAGATCGCGAGGTAACTGGCGTCCGCGTTGGCGATGCTGCCGATGAGTCGCGCGGTGAGCACGTCGAACTCCGTCGGAGTCAGGAGGCGCTGCATGAACGTCGAGAGTGCGCCCAGACCGCCACCGAGGATGATGCCGATGAGCAGCATGATCTGGAGGTTCCCGTACTTGCCCGACAACAACCAGCCGTACAGCATCGCGGCGAAGGCCACCATGAGCACGACCTGGCCGATGAACTGCCAGACACCCTGGATGATCGTGATCCCGGCGACCCCGAAGAAGAACACGGCCCCGGTCTGCACGACCCGGTAGAGCGATTCGAAGCCCATGATCGACGGCGTGATGATGCGGTTGTTCGTCACGGTCTGGAAGCTGACGGTCGCCAGCGCCTGGCAGAACGCGACGACGGTGATGATGACGAGGTTGGTGGCTCGCAGTTCGGCGATGCGCCAGAATCCCGTGCTGCCGATCGGCATCGGGTTGTCCCAGGCGAGGTTGCCCAGCGTGATGAGCACCGTGAGGACGGCGAGCGCCACCACGACGACGAGATAGCGTCGTCCCGCCCGTGCGGTGGGCAGTGCGCCGGAGCGACGCTCACCCGTGAGCGGAGTCCGGCCGGGCGCCGGCGTCTGTTCGAGTGCCGGAGCCTGCTCGTGTGTCAGCGTCTGCTCAGCCACGGCGACGCTGCCTCAACAGGAGCCCGATGAAGACGACCGAACCCAGCATCGCGAGGATGAGGGCCACCGGCACCTCGAACGGCATGACGATGACGCGCCCGATGATGTCGCACACGGTGACCACGCTGATGCCCAGCAGGCACACCCACGGCAGGTTCGAGCGGAGGTCGTCTCCGCGGAACAGGGAGACGATGTTGGGCACGATGAGCCCGAGGAACGGGAGGTTGCCGACGACGACGGTGACGATGCCGGTCGCGGCGGCGATGAGGCCGGTGCCGAGGAGCACGACGCGGTTGTAGTTCAGGCCGACGTTGGTGGCGATGTCCTGGCCGAGCCCGGCCACGGTGAAGCGGTCGGCGGCGATGAACACCGCCACGACGACCACTGTGACGGCCCACAGGGGCTCGTACTGGCCTTGGAGCACCGAGGTGAACGAGCCGAGGAACCACACGCCCATGCTCTGCAACATGTTCGTGGACAAGGCGATGAAGGTGGAGACGGCGCCGACCACCGCGCCGAGCATCATGCCGACGATCGGGACGATGATCGACGACCGCAGTGTCACCCGGCGCAGGAAGGCGAAGAAGGTCATCGTCCCGAGGAAGGCGGTGATCACCGCGCCGATCATCTTCACCAGCAGCGGCGCCTCCGGGGCGACGATCATGACGATGAGCAGCCCGAGCCCGGCCCACTCCGTGGTGCCGGTCGTCGTCGGCTCGACGAAGCGGTTCTGCGTGAGCTGCTGCATCACCAGTCCGGACATCGACATCGCTGCTCCGGCCAGGATGAGCGCGATCGTGCGCGGTATGCGGGTGATCACGAACATCTCGGCCCCGTCGTCGGCGCCGAGGACGTCGTAGACGCCGACGAACAGGGAGAGCACGACCAGCCCGGCCGTGACAGCGAGGCCGATGAGCAGTGGCCAGGTGAGCAGGCGACCCTTCGGGGTTCCGGACCGGACGGGAGGCGCCGCCGAGGGCGGTGGCTGCGCCGGAGCGGAGGCGGCGCTGATGAGCGGTTCAGTCATGTGTGGCCTGTGGTCTGCGTGTCGGTCGGATGCGGATCGGGGCTGCTCCTTTCGACAGGCTCAAGGAGCGAAGTCTGCGAAGGCCCCTTGAGCTTGTCGAAAGGGGTTTCCGTGAGCCCGTCGAGGGGAAGGCTCCTTGAGCTTGTCGAAAGGAGGGAAGGCCCCTTGAGCCCGTCGAGGGGAAGGTCCCTTGAGCTTGTCGGAGGGAAGGTCCCTTGAGCCTGTCGAAAGGTCGCCGGCCGCCCGGCGTCACATGACTGCCGGGCGGCCGGGCGTCCCGAGCCTGCCCGTCAGTTGCTTTCCAGGGCGTCGGCCAGCGAGTTGAAGAAGGTCGTGTACGTCTGGATGCCTTCGTTCACGTAGGTGTACTGCGGCATGTAGATGATGCGGTCCTGCGTGACGGCGGTGACGTTCTGCAGCGCGGCGGAGTTCGCGATCAGTTCGTTCGCCGGGGTGTACGACTCGCCCGAGTTGGCGCTCACCGCGGCGTCACGGTCCATCACGAGGATCCAGTCGGGGTTCGATGCGGCGATGGCCTCCACCGAGATGTCGTCGCCTTGGTGGTCGCTGGAGCCCTCGGCTTCCAGTGCGGGGGTCAGGCCGAGGATCTCGAACACCGGGCCGAGCGTGCGTCCGGTGTCGGGGGCCGCGTAGTTGATCTCTCCGCCGGAGGTGATGACCGCCATCACGGTGTCGGACGAGTCGTAGGCGGCCTGCACACGCGCGATCGACGCGTCGAAGTCGTCGATGAGCTGCTGCGCGTCCTCCTCGTGGCCGAAGATCTGACCGAGCACCTCGACCTGCCGCTTGAGTTCCTCGTCGAAGGGCTCTCCGTCGCGCGGATCGAGTTCGATGATCGTCGCTTCCGGGACGAGTGTCGTCAGGTCCTCGTAGTACTGGCTGAAGCGCTGGCCGTTGAGGATCAGGTCGGGTTCTGCGGCCACCACGGCTTCCAGATCGGGCTCGGTGTGCGAGCCGAGGTTCACGATCGAGGAGTCGGTCTTGTAGGGGTTGTCGGC
Organism: Brooklawnia cerclae; assembly: GCF_011758645.1. Taxonomy (NCBI): domain Bacteria; kingdom Bacillati; phylum Actinomycetota; class Actinomycetes; order Propionibacteriales; family Propionibacteriaceae; genus Brooklawnia; species Brooklawnia cerclae. Next base: position 1,068,743 of record NZ_JAAMOZ010000001.1, read on the forward strand.
CGGGATGAGTGTGACCGGCGCGGCGGCGAGCGTGATGCCCCAGTCCGACAGGGTCTCGAACAGGCGGTTGTCGGTCGCGATCACGCTCGTCGGCGGCACGCTGATCGTGTACGTGCCGTGGTTGTCCTCGATCTCGACGGACGTGGGTGCCGCGCTGCTCGCCTCCGTCGTGGAATCCTCGCCGGAGGCACAGCCTGCGAGAGTCAGTGCCAGCGCGGTGGAGGCGGCGGTGAGCGCGATGAATCGGCGGCGTTGTGCAAGTTTGGTCAAGGGAACTCCCAAGTTCATATGGCGACATCGGTGTTGTGTCACGACCGACAGGACATCGGTGAACCGCCCTGGACCCGGTGACCGGGTCCGGCAACTCAACCATTACTAAGTTTAGGCTATCCTAAGTAGGTGTCAATCTGCTGTTGCCACGTGTGACCGCCGACGCTCGGGTCACCCTCATGGGTGACGGCGAGCTGTCACCTCTCGGAGTTTTTGGTGAGGTTAGGCTTGCCTGCGCAACATACAGGAGTCGTGTCGAGTTCAGATAGGTGGTCTCACATCCATGGCCGCGTTCGCCCTGACCCGTTGTCCTCTGCCCCTCCAGCGCCGGCGCGTGGCCGTGCACCATGTGGCCGACCTCACCCCGTCGTACCGACGGATCCGCTTCGCCGGTGAGGAACTGGCAGGATTCCGGACACCGGGTGCTGACGACCACATCCGGATCTTCTTCCCGCCGAAGGGTGAGCCTCTCCCACCGGCCGAGGGTGAGGGAATGCCTGCGGGGCTGGCCAGTCGCGAGTTCACCCCGGCGGTATGGGACGCCGAGAACGGCATCCTGAGCATCGACTTCGCGCTGCATGCCGATGGTGTCGCGTCCGGCTGGGCATCGTCCGCGCGAGTGGGTGACGAGGTGTTCGTCGGTGGGCCGCGCGGATCGCTCCTCGTCGAGGGTGCGCCCGACTGGTGGCTCCTGGCGGGGGACCTGACGTCCCTGCCCGCCATCCGCCGCCACCTGGCGGCGGTCGCCTCGGGGACCCCCGTGGACGCGATCGTCTGGTCGGACGATGCCGCCGACGAGCAGGAACTGTCGAGTCCTGGGGACCTGACCGTGAGGTGGGTACACCCCGAGCCCGGATGGCCCACCGGCGACGTCACAGCGCTTGTGGCGGCGCTCGCCGAGGTGCCGCGTCGCGACGGCGAGGGGTTCGCCTTCGTCGCCGCCGAGCAGGCGATCGTCTCCCCGGCCCGGCAACTCCTCGCCGAGCGAGGCGTCGACCTCGATCGCGCCGTGGTGAAGGGCTACTGGAAGCGCGGCGTCGCCGAGTACCACGCGCCCCACGGCCCGGCGGGACGCCCGGGCGCCTAGGGAAACGCTGATCAACGATCCCTGAGCCTGTCGAAGGGGCGTGGAACTGTCATCCGGCGACGGGTTTCGACAGGCTCAGCCAGCGTTGCCCGCATTGATCAGCGTTTCCCTAGCTGTACTTCCCTGTGAGGTTGTGAACGCGGGTTGAGGGGGTCTGGCCGCCGATCCCGGTGTGGGGTCGGTGGTGATTGTAGTAGTGGAGCCAGTCGGTGTAGGCCTGTTCGCGTTCGGTCTCGCTGGTGTAGGGCATGGCGTAGGCCCACTCGGCTGCCAGGGTGCGGTTGAACCGTTCGACCTTGCCGTTGGTCTGTGGCCGGTATGGGCGGGTTCGCTTGTGTTTGATGTCTTGGCTGAGGGCTTCAGCGAAGGCGTGAGAGCGGTAGCAGGCACCGTTGTCGGTCATCACTGCGCTCACCCGGATTCCGAGGCTGGTGAAGAACGCGTTCGCGCGGATCCAGAACCCGGCAGCGGTTTCTTTACGCTCGTCATCAAGGATTTCTGAGTACGCGATCCGAGAGTGGTCATCGACAGCGTGGTGGAGGTATCGGTAGCCGCGTGAGGGGGTTGCTTTCGTTCGAGCAGCGCGTACTCGGGATACCGCCACGGCCCTGGCCTGGTCGGAATCGCGTCCGTGGACCCGCCAGCCTCCGCCGTCGGGGAGCCGGCCGAGTTTCTTGATGTCGACGTGGACCAACTCTCCGGGGGTGTTCTTCTCGTAGCGGCGTGGCTGGGGTCGACGCACCGGCAGACCCGTGGCCTGATCCAGATGGGCTAACAGCGGCATCTGGTAACGGGCCAGGACCCGCCCGACAGTGGAACGAGGTATCCCCAGGTGATAGCCGATGCGGTGGGGACCCCACCGATGGGTGAACCGTAACCCGATGATCCGACGTTCCGTCCGTGTCGGCAGGCGGGCTGGGCTGTGGTGAGGACGCGAGCTACGGTCGGTCAACGGCAACCCAGCCCGGTACCGGTCAGCCCACCGCTTCGCGGTCACTGGAGCGACCTGGAACCGCTCCGCCGCACGGCGCAGGCTCCACCCGTCCTCCACAATGCAGCGGGCAAGCCGGACACGGCCAGCAGGGGTCAGTGGTGCGTTAGCGTGGGTCACGGAGGCCTCCGGTTTCAGCGATGCGAGTGTGGTAACCCACATCCTGCCGGAGGCCTCCCCCTCAACTCAGCCATTCACAACGTTCCGAGGAAGTACACCTAGCGTCCCCGGCGTCCGGGAATCAGCCTCGCGGAGTTGAGGATGAACGCGGACTCGCTCCCCACGTGGACGATGCTCGCCGCCAACGGCCCGAGAACGCCGAAGCCCGCCAGGACCATGCCGAGCAGGTCGACGGCTATCGTGCCTGCGACGTTGGCCATGATGATCCGGCGGGCACGGCGTGAGGTGCGGATCGTCGAGGTCAGGTCGTCGAGGTCGGAGCTGATGAGGACGATGTCGGCGCTCTCGCGTGCGATGTGCGTGCCGCTGCCCATGGCGATGCCGACGCCGGCCAGTGCGAGAGCGGGAGCGTCGTTGACGCCGTCGCCCACCATGGCGACACGCCGCCCGGCGGCGACCTGGGCCTCGATCAGCCGGGACTTGTCCGCGGGGAGCAACTCGGCATGCACCTCGTCCATGCCGAGGGTCCGGCCGACCGCTCGGGCCGCGGCTTCTGCGTCGCCGGTCATCATCACCGTTCGCAGCCCCATGCCGCGCAGTTCGTCGATGCACCGGCGCGCCGATTCCCGGACGGCGTCGGCCAGCACGATGGTGCCCGCGTACGCGTCGCCTATGGCCACGTGCACCCAGGTTCCGGGCAGGGACGTGCCGGGTGATGTCACGCCCTGGACGTCGGCGGGTGGCGTCCACGCGGAGGCCTCGGGGACGAGTTCCGCGTTGCCCACTCGCACACACCGGCCGTCCACCGTTGCTGTGAGGCCACGGCCCGGCTGGTAGCCGAAGTCCGACGGGGTGTGCGGGGTGAGTCCCTCGTCCCGGGCATGGGCGAGGATCGCCGCGCCCAGGGGGTGCTCGGACAGCATCTCCGCACCGGCGGCGGCCTGGAGCACCTCGGTGACGTCGAATCCCTCGGCCGGGACGACCCCGGTGACGACCGGCTGGCCTCTGGTCAGGGTGCCGGTCTTGTCGAAGACCACGGTGTCGATGCCCGAGAGCAACTCGAGATGCGTGCCGTCCTTGACGAACGCCCCCGCCCGCGCGGTGCGCGCGATGGCGGCGAGGATGGCCAGGGGAGTGCCTGCGGCCACACCACAGGCGCCCGCCACGATCACCACCGAGATGGTCGCGCGGAGATCGCGGGTGATCAGGTAGGTCACGGCGGCGGCGGCGAGCGCCACATAGACCAGGAGCCCGGCGATCCGGTCGGCCAGCCGCTGAACCGGGGCCTGCGATCCCTGGGCGGCCCGGACGGCGGCCACGATCTGGCCGTAGGACGACGTCTCGCCGACACGCTCGGCCACGACACCGATGGCGCCCAACTGGTTGACCGAGCCCGCGAACACGGAGCTGCCGTCCGAGACGTCCACCGGAAGCGGCTCGCCGGTGATGCGGGACTGATCGACGCTGGAGGCGCCGTCGATCACCGTTCCGTCGACCGGGATCCTCTCACCCGGGAGCACGGACAGGACATCGCCCTCCACGACCTCGTCCAACGGGGTGTCGCACACCTCGTTGCCGCGCCGCACGTGCACGCTGGAGGGTAGGAAGGCCAGCAGTTCGCTCAGCGCGTCACGGCCCCGGTCGACGCACAGGTCCTCGAGGATCTCGGCCGCCAGGACGAACACGGTGATGGTGACGGCCGTCACCCACTCGCCGATGAGCGCGGCGGCGGCGATGGCGATGAGCATCGACAGTTCCATGCTCATGCGTCGAGCACGCACGTCCTGCCAGGCCTCGACGACGATCGGCCAGCAGCCGACCACGAGCCCGGCCCCGGCGAGCAGTGGCGTCGTCCACCACCAGGCGCCGAGCCCCGACGAGAGCGCGGCGAGCACGCCCAGCACGGCCACGGCACCGAGTCGGGTCAGGTCGCCGCGATCGATCCTCGCCCACAGGGACGGGGTCGGCGGCGTGCCCTGGCCGGGCTCCGTGCCGGGGATCGTCCCGGCCTCAGCGCTGCTCACGGCGCGTCCGATCGCTCGTCCCGGCTGTGCCGCGGTGGTGGCGCGGCCAGAAGTCGATCACATGCTCGGCCTGGAAGATCGCCTGGCTCACCAGTAGCTGGGCGTGCTCGTCAATCAGGCTGTAGTAGGCGCGCGTCCCCTCCTGACGGGTCTGGACGACCTTGGCCCATCGCAGCTTGGCCAGGTGCTGCGACACGGCCGTCGGTGCCTTGCCGACGCGGTCGGCCAGCTCACCGACCGACAGCTCGCCGGAGCTGAGCGCGAGGATGATGCGGATTCGGGTGGGGTCGGACAGTAGGGAGAACACCTCGGCGGCCAGTTCGACATACTCGCTGCGCAGGTCGAACCGTGCGGGATCGAACTGCGCTGCGTCGAACCGTGTGGTGCTCGCTTCCGGGGCTTTTGTGGGCACGGCGTCCGGGGCGGTGAGCGTTCGTGTCTGCATATCTGCATCCATGCGCAGATAATAGCGGCATCAGGGAAGGCTGTCCTACCCTTCGACAGGCTCAGGGGCGTTTGTTGGCCTGTTGTCTCAGTGGCCGGACGATCGGTTCTCCGCTCGCGACCGCGCGACCCAGCCGAAGAAGTCGTCGGCCGAGAAGACCGGCTTGGCGTATTCGCCGGCCTTGCGGGCCTTGCCGGACTGCGTTCCCACCTCGGCGACGACGAGGGCCTCGCACCGTGTCCGGGAGACATTGGCGGCCCAGCGGAGCCCGAGCCCGGTCACCAGGTGTTCGAGTTCGCCCTTGCTCATCGCGCGGCCGTCCGGGTCGTGGACGGTGCCGGTGAAGCAGACGCGTGCGCCCGGCACCAGGACGTCGTCGATCGGCGCACGCCGGGAGCCGTGCTCCCGGCCATCCACCAGCGCGATCCCGAACAGCTTCTCCAGTTCCCCGATCCGTGCCCCCAACACGGGAGGAAGCCCGATCGCCCCTTCGACGGCCGACGCCAGGCGACCGCCGACCACGCCGCGCAGTGCGAGGGGGTCGAGGTCGTCGATGCCCGATCCCAGCAGCGACCCGGCATCAGCCGCGCTGCGTCCGTCGAGCAGGACGGCGCTGATCGCACGGCTGACGGTCAGCAGCGCAGACAGGGTCGGGGCACGGGACGACACCGGCGGCGCGGCGTCCGGGTCGCGGGTGAGCAGGTATCCCATGCCGGACGCGTCGTTGTCGTCCGGCTCGGATTCGTACGCCTCGAAGGGACCGGCGCTCGCGTCCTCGATGCCGGTGCGGGTGCGGATCGCCAGAGCCGCCCGTGCGCGCTCCAGCGCTCGTCCCGCTCGCAGCCCGCCACGCTCGGCGGCCGTCAGGGCCGCGGTGGGCAGGTCGATGCCCAGCGGCAGGGGGCGGACGACGCCCAGCCGCTTGAGCTCGAAGTCGATCAGCCCCAGCGCCTCGTCGGTTCCCACACCCACGGGCGTGGCTCCTTCGAGCACCGGGCCGAGCACCGACCACGCCTGTGCCAGCGTCGGCGCCAGCAGGATGTCGGTGACAGATATGCCGTAGTCGTCCCTGGCATTTGCGAGGTCGCGGCAGGGATTCACCAGTGTGCTGATCGCGGAGCCGTCGTCGAATGCCACGGCGATCTCGACGGGCCGGGGACGCGACATCCGTCCCTCCTCGCCGACCGTCAGGATGCCCACGGCGCAGTGCCGCAGCGGCTGCGCGTCCGAGGTCGACTCGCGCAGGAAACGCACGACGCGCCGGTCGGTCTTGAGGTCCTTGGCGAGCACGGGCCGTTTCAGCACGAGCCCGTCCATCGAGGTGCACCGGCTCAGCGCGACGTACACCTGTCCGTAGTCGAAGGCGCCTCCGGTCAGGTCGACGACGAGCCTGTCGAGCGTCTGACCCTGGCTCTTGTGGATGGTGATCGCCCAGGCGAGCTTGAACGGCAACTGGGTGAACGAGCCGATCACCTCCCGGCGAAGGCTGCCGCCGTCCACGACCGGCCTTGTCGCCTCCCAGGTGTGTTCGCTGAACTCCGCGGTCGACCCGTCCATGAATTCTGCGACGACTTGCGGGCCGTCGTCCCCGTCACGGACCTCGGCGATCCGGCCGAGCGTCCCGTTGGCCCAGGCACCGCCGGGATCGTTGGTGAGCATCATGATCTGGGCACCCGGCTTGAATCGCAGCACCCGATCGACAGGGGCGTCGAACAGACCGAGATCGCCCGACTGGCGCGCGTGGTGCTCGATCTCGTCACCGGGAAGGCGGGCGAGTTGCTGGCGGTTGCGCGCGTCGACGATCCGGTTCGTGGGTGCCAGGGTGAGCCAGAACTCGTCGTCCGGAGGCACGAAATCGGGGTCGGTGCGCGCGTTGAGCTCGTCCCGGGCCTGCTCGACGAGCACTCCCTCGCGGATCGCGTTGAGGATCGAGGTCATCCGCTGGTCGCCCAGCTGCCGGAACACCGTGGTGAGCGCGACGGTGGGGAAATCGTCCCGGCTGAACCGGTCGGCAGAGAAGAAGTACGGCGTCGCGTAGCGGGTGGTGAAGAAGTCGGCCTCGGGGTCGGTCACGACCGGCGGCAGCTGGAAGAGGTCACCTACGAGGACGACCTGTACCCCGCCGAACGCGGTGCCCGGCCTGGGGCCGAATCGTTCGAGGGCCGCCACGAGCATGTCGAACGTGTCCGCGCGCACCATGGAAGCCTCGTCGACGATCAGGGTGTCGAGCGAGGCGAGAGTCTTCGTGAACTGGGTGGGTCGATAGTCGCCGCCGATGACGTCGTCCAGGCCCGTGCTCGTACCGAATCCGAAGAGCCGGTGGATCGTGTAGCCGTCGACGTTGAGCGCGGCGATGCCGGTCGGTGCGGCGACCACCACGCGCCTGGAGGTGTTCGCCATGTAGTGGCGGATCAGCGTCGACTTGCCGGTGCCCGCCTTGCCCGTGAGGAACAGATTGCCGCCGGCATCCAGGATCGCCAGCGCGCGTCGGAACTCCTCGGTGAGGACGATCTCCCCAGTCGTCATCGGTGTCCTTCCGCCCACCGGCGTGGGCGAGGCGCCGTGCCCGGCCGGCGCGTCATGGTCGTCCGGCAATGCCCTATGACCGAACCGTACAACCCAGGTCGGACGGTGAGCCGCGAGCCAGGGCGGCGGTCGTGGACGGCGAGGCCGGGTCGGCGTCCTCGGCCCGGTGCCGCGTCAGCTCCGCGTCGGGTCGGCGCCGCGGGGCGCGTCCCGGGTGGGTATCACTCCCAGCAGCAGGGTGACCAGGCCGATCTGGAGCAGGCCGAGGACGAAGTAGATGTGCTGGAGCCAGGCGCCGCCGCCGATGACCGTGACCTCGCCGTAGATCCAGCACACCATCGTCACTCCGGCGACGAGGTGGAAGAAGGGGTACCAGGCCGACTTCAGTAGCGTCACGACCGCCGCCACGAGTTGCGTGCCGCCGACCACGCCGCCCAGTAGCAGCACCGCCAGCCAGTAGCGACCTTCGAACGGGGTGCCCGCCAACAGGTCGGTGCCGAAGAAGGACGGTCCCGCGATAGCAATTCCTCCCGCGCCGCCCGCGCACCCGAGGACGTTGGCGACGGCGAGGACGAGCAGGATCGTGCGCAGAGTTCGGATGGGCGGCCTTTGGTCGTGGGCATCGGGCATGACGGCTCCTGGGATGCGGTGGCACTCGGAGAGCTGATCGCTCCGATCGGGGATCAGCCTAGGGTGCGAGGCGCTGGTGCCCATGCGCGGGGGCGCGGCGTCTGAGCGGCTGGTGCCAGCTGGCCACATGCAGTTAACGCAGTGTTCTTTCCCTTATCGCTTACAGGTCGCCAGGGAGAGTGCGTGATCGCTCCCGGTCCGGTACGTTCGTGGCGCTGCTGTTGGACGCGACCCTGCCGAGCGCAAGGCGAAACCCCTCATTCTCGGCATCGGACGCGAAACGGGCGAACCGTCGCGGCTACCCCGCCGCAGAGAGGATCACCATGTTCGCGGTGGTCGGTGCAGGAAAGAGAAACAATGCTGCGCGAGCAGCCGTGGTGGGACTGCTCGGCCGACATTCGGAGGTCGACGGGTGAGCGAAAGTCCTTTCGCGGAGGTTCGTGCCGCTGAGCGTCGCCGAAAATGGCGCATCAGGCTCGCTGCACTGGCGGGTTTGGCGATCATTGTGGTCGCGATCGCGTGGGGCGCCGCCTCGGTAGACCTACCACCGCAACTCGTAGTTACCGCCGAGCCGCAACACACGGTAAGCGACGAAGTGGATGAGTCATCGCCCGGGAACAGTGATTCCACGCCACGGCAGGCCCAGGAGCTGTCGACTGTGCAACCGATCTCCTCCTCCGACGACACGGTACCCGCGTTGTCCATTCAGCCTCAGCCACCGACCGCTCCACTCGAATCCACGCAGCCCGTTTCACCATCGTCTCAGCTCTGTGGGCCGGGAGCGATTGGTTGCGGAAGTGGGAATGTCACGAGGATTGAGGGATTTGCGGTGTCGAACGCCGAGGGGCAGATCGTCGACTACGGCCCCGGTGACTGCGTGGCATCGGCCACCGGCAGTAACTCGCCAACGTCGTACTCGCTGGTCGACTGCTTTTCACCTGGTGCGGAGTTCATCAGTGGAGTCGTCCCAGTGACCGGGGATGTGCTCGCCGATCAACTTGGGTCGACCGCATTCGTCTTCGAGCACTGTTTCGCCGAAAGAGCGTCTGGATGGCTGCAAACCGACAGCGGAACTCTCGTGTGGAACCTCACTGCCGCCAGCATCAATTCGTCGATCGGGCCAGAGTGGAACCGCGAATGGAATATGGAGACGCCGGAAGGTATCTCATCGGCGAGGCTCGCTGGCGATCGCATCGTGTGCCTGATCGTCCTGTGAGCCTTGACCGTCGCTAGACCCCTCACGTGCCGTTGCCCCCTCGGGTACTGTCGCAATCGACACTCGTCGTCCCCGGGACGAAGCCCCTCACAAGCCAGGCCCCTGGACGCGACCCCTCACGCGCGGAGCGGCCGGGAGCCGCTCGCGTTCACCGACGAAAGCGAGGCCCGTCATGGAGGAATTGGCGATGCTCGCGGTGATCGGCGTCCTGCTGATCGTCGTCGTGTCCTACTTCGCCCCGAAGCTGGGCATCGCGGCCCCCGTGCTCCTGGTGGTCGTCGGTATCGGCTGCAGTCTGCTGCCCTGGACCCCCGAGCTCCTCGTCGAGCCCGAGTGGATCCTGTCGGCGGTGCTCCCGCCCATCCTGTACGCGGCTGCGGTCAACGTGCCTGCCATGGACTTCCGTCGCGACCTCGGGACGATCGGGGCGCTGTCGGTACTTCTGGTGGTGGCGTCGGCGTTCGGCACCGGGCTGCTGCTGTGGTGGCTGCTACCTGAACTGGGGCTGCCCGCCGCGATCGCCCTCGGTGCGGTGATCAGCCCGCCGGACGCCGTGGCCGCCACGTCCATCGGCAAGCGGCTCGGGCTGCCGCAAAGGCTCGTCACCATCCTCGAGGGCGAGGGGTTGGTCAACGACGCGACCGCGCTCGTGATGCTGCGCACGGCCGTCGCCGCGATCGCCGGCTCGGTGTCGTTCTGGGGAGCTATCGGCGACTTCGCCTTCGCCGTCTTCGTGGGCGTGGCCGTCGGCGCGGCCGCGGGCGTCGTCACCGTGTGGGCGCGCTCGCAGATCCGCCAGCAACCGGTGCTGACCACGGCGATCTCCTTCGTCGTGCCGTTCATCGCCTATATTCCGGCCGAGGAGCTGAACGCGTCCGGCGTGATAGCCGTCGTCACCGCGGGCATCATCACGGGTAACCAGAGTGCGAAACGCTTCAGCGCCCACGATCGCATCACCGAGCGTACGAACTGGCGCACGATCCAGTTGCTGCTGGAGAACGGCGTCTTCCTGCTGATGGGTTTCGAGATCACCGCCATCGTCACCGCCGTGCAGGAGTCGGGGGAGGGGCCGTGGGGCGTTTTCCTCCTCGGCCTGCTCGCGGTGCTCGTCCTGATCCTCATCCGGTTCGCCTTCGTCACCGGATTGATCGTCGTCCTGCGCGGGGGACAGCAACGGGCGAGCGACCGGGCGGAACGCATCGACGCCAGGCTGGACGATCTCGCGTCCCTTCCGACCCACGAACTCGAGCACGGGCGACGGCAGAAAGTCACTCGCATCCTGAGGCGGCGTCACGCCGACGCGACGTTCCTCGCCCAGGAGGGGCTGGACTGGCGCGGGGGAGCGGTGCTGGCCTGGTCGGGGATGCGCGGGGTCGTCACGCTTGCCGCGGCCCAGTCGCTGCCCAGCGATATCCCGCATCGGTCGGAGCTCGTCCTCATCGCGTTCACCGTGGCCATCGTCACCCTGGTGGTGCAGGGAGGAACCCTTCCCGCACTCATCAAGAAGCTCGGCATTCAGGGCACGGACGCGGAGCATGCGCGTCGCGAGCTGGCCCGCCTCGCCGACGAGCTCAACACCGCCTCGGACGCGCTCCTGCAGAACCCGGCGCTGCGGCGCGAGGACGGTCAGCCCTTCGACCCGGCCCTCGTCGAGCAGATGCGCAAGCGGCGCCTGGTCGCCGCTCAGGCCATCGAGAAAATGGTGGGCGAGCACGACCCCGACAGCCCCGCGCGCCAGTTCCGGGAGTTGCAGAGGCTTCTCATCGATGCCGAGCAGACGGCACTGCTGGACGCCCGGGCGTCCGGAACCTACAGTTCCCAGGCGTTGGAGCGCGCCCAGCACCTCATCGACGGCGAGGCCGCCCGGCTGGACGGCGGGCGTCCCCAGTAGAGAAGGCAGTGGAGTGCCGGGGGTCGCCTTGTCCTCGGCGGCATCCTCGGGCGCCCTCATGACCAGGGGACGCCGCCCGGACGACCGGCACGCGTCCTCAGTGGCGAAGGTCCCGAGGCTGCGGCTTCACCCTGATTTCTGCACATCGACACGCCAGAGCAAGCGCTTTCCACCAGCGTTTTGGTGTGTCGATGTGCAGAAATCAGGGTGGACGACGGATTCACAGCGACGCGAAGGAGCCGGACAGGATCCTCAGGCGCAATCTTGAGGACCTGGACGGGACCCTCGCCACGCTGGACGCTCTAGAGAATCCACTACAGCTCGCCCTCATGCGAACAGGACTCGCAACGCGTCCCGATAACTATCGGGTGAATGGCGAGTCGTCGGCGAGACAAGCAGAATGTGGCGTCCTAAGCGCGTCGCATACTCGCCGGCGAGCGGAAGCATGACGCAGGTGGTAAAGCCGTTGCTCCAGGCTGCGATCAGGTCGTCAAGCGCTAGGTAGTCCGGGAAGGCCGGGCATGAGAGAAGCGCTGGGCTTTCACCCAGCGCTTCTCACGCATCGGACCTAGGGCATTACCCTCAATCCATTTGTCCGAACGAGTCGAACTTCGTAGCGGGGACAGGATTTGAACCTGTGACCTCTGGGTTATGAGCCCAGCGAGCTACCGAGCTGCTCCACCCCGCGGCGCTCGATCAACTATAGCCAGCTTCTCGGAGGCTGACAAACCGAGACCTCGTCCACCGTGGCAGTGGGGACGCGAAACCACCGCGAGGCCCGTGGTAGCACCCGTATGACTAGACTCAACGCCATCGTGCGACCATGTCAGTCAGGAGCGTCCATGAAGTCCACACGAGCCAGGGCACTTGCTTCGGCCCTCATCTCCGTGTTGGTGATCGTTCTCGCAGGGTGTGGGCAGTCGTCCACCGAGACCGCGGACCGCCAGCTGGTCGTGGGCGCCAGCGTCGCCCCGAACTCCATGGATCCCTCGACGTCCGACGCCGCCGCGATCTCACAGGCCCTGCTCTACAACGTCTACGAGACGTTGCTCAAGATCGACGGCGACGGGCAACTCCAGCCATTGCTGGCCAGCGAGTGGGCCGTGTCGCCTGACGGCCTCACGTACACGTTCACACTGCGTTCCCAGGCGAAGTTCTCGACAGGCGCACCGGTCAACGCAGAGGCCGTGGTCACCTCGGTCGAGCGGATCATCGACGACGACGCGGTGCTGCCCGTCCTGAAGACGCAGATGGAGGTCGTCGACTCGGTGCGGGCGGTGGACGACACCACCGTCGAGTTCGTCCTGAAGCATCCGTCGAACAACTGGCTGTACTCGATGGCCGAGAGGGCGGGCATCATCTACGAGCCGACCTCGCTGGCAGACCTGGCCACCACGCCTGTCGGCTCCGGCCCCTTCGTCTTCTCCGAGTGGGTCAAGGGTGACTCGGTCGTCCTCACGCGCAACGAGAGCTACTGGGGCACCGAGACCCGGCTCGCCGGGGTGACGTTCAAGTACTACACGGACGCCAACGCGCTGAACGCCGCCATGCTTTCGGGCAGCCTCGATGTGCTGTCCAACGTGGCTGCGCCGCAGGCGCTCGATCAGTTCGAGGACAGCCGCTTCACCGTGCTCGAGGGCACCACGACGGGTGAGATCGTCCTCGGCTACAACCACCAGACGCCGGCGCTGCAGGATCTCAAGGTGCGCCAGGCGATCAACTACGCGATCGACCGCGAAGCCCTCCGGGACGCGGTGTGGGCGGGCAAGGGGCCGCTGATCGGTTCGATGGTGGCGCCGACCGACCCCTGGTACGAGGACCTGTCGGGCGCGTATCCCTACGATCCCGACAAGGCCCGCGAACTGCTGGCCGAGGCCGGCATCGCATCGGGGAGCCTGACGCTGCGGCTGCGCGTCCCGACCCTGCCGTACGCGACGCCGGCGGCCACCTACATCGCCAGTCAGCTCTCCGAGGTGGGCATCCAGGTGCAGGTGGACGAGTTGGAGTTCCCCGCGACGTGGATCGACCAGGTGCTGCAACAGAGCAACTACGACATGACGATCGTGGCCCACGTCGAGAGCCGCGACATCTCGCTGTGGGCAGACCCCACCTATTACTGGCACTACGACAACGCCGAGTTCCAGCAGCTTCTCGTCGAGGCGGACGAGGCGTCCACACAGACCGAACAGACCGCCCTGATGAAACAGGCCGCACAGATCCTGTCGGACGATGCCGCCGCCGACTTCCTGTGGTTGCTGCCCAACCTGGTGGTCACGAAGTCGGACGTGACCGGTGTGCAGGCCAATGCGCCCAGCCTCAGCTTCGACATGACGGCGGCCGTAGCACCACCGCAGTGAGCCTCGCGGCCCTGGGACGTCGGCTCCTCTCGTTCGCCGTCAGCCTGTTGTGTGCCTCGGCGGTGGTCTTCGGACTGCTCAACCTGTTGCCGGGCGACGTCGCGGGCGTGATCCTCGGGCCCAACGCCACCCCGGAGTCCATCGAGGCGATGAGGACGAGGTTGGGCCTGGACCGTCCGGTGTGGCTGCGTTACCTCGACTGGCTCGGAGGATTGCTGACGGGGGACTTCGGCACCTCGGCGTTGAGCGGCGATCCGGTCGCCGGTGTGATCGGGTCCCGGCTCGCCGTCACGACCTGGCTCGTCGTCCTCGGCATGTTTCTCGCCCTCCTGATCGCCCTTCCGGTCGGCATGTTCGCGGCCATGCGCCGCCAACGCGTGGACGGGCTGGCGGCCTCCGGCCTGAGCCAGCTGGGCATGGCGGTGCCCGTGTTCGTCGTCGGGCTCGCACTCAGCCTGATCGTCGGGGTGAAGCTGCGCTGGCTACCGGCCAACGGCTACGTACCGTTGACCGACTCCCCAGGGCAATGGCTGGCACACCTTGTCCTTCCCTGTCTGACGCTCGGGCTGGTGCAAGGGGCCGTGCTCGTCCGGTACGTGCGCTCGGCGTTCATCGAGGTGCTGCAGACCGAGTACTTCCGCACCGCCCGTGCGATCGGCTGGCGGCGCTGGCCGGCGATGCTCCGCCACGGCCTGCGGAACGCGTCCCTGCAGATCGTCACGGTACTGGGGTTGCAGATGGCCACCCTGTTCGTCGGGGCGATCGTCGTCGAGAGCGTGTTCGCGTTGCCCGGGTTGGGCCTCTACCTGCTGCAGGTGGTGGCCAACCGTGACCTGCCGGTCGTCCAGTCGATCGTCATGGTGCTGGTGGCCCTCGTGCTGGTGATCAACCTGCTTGTCGACCTCGCCTACACGTTCATCGATCCTCGGCTGCGCGGCGACGCCACCGCCGCATCGGAGGCCGACGAATGAGGCGTAACCCGACTCTGGTGGCCGGTGCCGCGATGGTGGGCATCGTGGTGGCACTCGCCCTCGTCTCCGTCGTGTGGACGCCGTGGCCCGCCACCCAGGTGAGCCCCGACCGTCTTTGGCCACCGGGGTCCGCCCACCTGATGGGCACCGACGGTTTCGGGCAGGACATCTTCAGCCGCGTCCTCATCGGGGCACGCAGCTGCCTGTTGGTAGGGGTCGTGGCGGTGACGATCGGCGCGCTGCTGGGCGTCCCGCTCGGTGTCGTCGCGGCCATCGATCGTGGCGTGCTGGGACGAGTGCTCATGCGAGCCAGCGACATCCTGTACGCGTTCCCGGCGCTGCTGCTGGCGATCCTGCTCGCGGCGGCCCGCGGGCAGGGCTCGACCCTCACCGCGATGACCGCCATCGGGATCTCGTCGATCCCCGCGTTCGCGCGTGTGGCGCGGGGGGCGACGCTCCAAGTCCTTAGCCAGGACTACGTGCTGGCGGCACGCGCCTCGGGCATTCGGCGGACGACCATCGCCGTACGTCACGTGCTGCCCAACATTCTCCCGGTCGTCGTCGTGCAGGCCTCGGTGAGCTTCGGGCTGGCCATCCTCGCCGAGGCCTCGCTGAGCTATCTGGGGCTCGGCACCCCGCCGACCACCCCGAGTTGGGGTCGCATGATCTTCGAGGCGCAGCCCTACATGTATTCCGACCTCAACCTCGCGATCTGGCCAGGGCTGTTCATCGCGATCGCCGTGCTCGGGTTCAACCTGCTGGGTGACGGCCTGCGCGACCTGCTCGATCCGACGCTGCGGGAGGTGGAGCGATGAGCCTGTTGCGGGTGGACGATCTGACCGTGCGATTCGGCCGATCCCGGCAGCCCGCCGTCGAACGGGTGGGCTTCTCGATCGAGCCGGGGGAACGAGTCGGCCTGATCGGCGAGTCGGGGTCGGGCAAGTCGGTGACCGCGCTGGCGATCATGGGGCTGCTCGCCGACACCGCGTCGTGCACCGGATCGATCCGCTGGCACGATCGGGAACTGATCGGGATGCCGGACGCCGAATACTCGCGGTTGCGCGGCGAGGAGTTCGCGATGGTCTTCCAGGAGCCGATGACGGCCCTGGACCCCACGATGCCGGTCGGACGACAGGTGGCCGAGGTACTTCGGCTCCACGAGGGGGCGCCACCGGGACGGGCCAGGGGACGCGTCTGCGAGATGCTGTCTGCGGTCGGGTTGCCGGACGCCGAGCGCGTCGCGGACAGCTTTCCGCACCAGCTGTCCGGTGGCCAGCGCCAGCGCGTCCTGATCGCGATGTCCCTGATCAACACACCCGAACTGCTCATCTGCGACGAGCCGACGACCGCCCTCGACGTGACCGTGCAAGCTCGCGTCCTGGAGCTACTGCGACACGCGCTGGACGTCTCGTCCTCGGCGATGCTGTTCATCAGCCACGACCTGGCGGTGGTCAGCCAGATGTGTGATCGGCTGCTGGTCATGTACCGCGGCAGCGTGGTCGAGGAGGGCGCGATCGCCGACGTCCTGGCCCGGCCCAGCCACCCGTACACGGCGGGACTGATCGCGACGGCGGACATCGCGAGTGTGTCGCCCGGGCAGCGCCTGCCGGTCATCGACGACTTCTGGGATGTCCCCGTGGATGTGCCGGGCCGCGCAGGTGCCCGTCGTCCGCTCGGGTCGACGCGGAGGACACAGCGATGACGGCGACCCCGATCTACGAGATACGCGACCTCGTGAAGCTGTACAGGCGTGGCTCGCAGGAGGTCGTCGCCGTCGACCACGTCGACTTCGACCTGATGCCGGGAGAGCGGCTGGGAATCGTGGGGGAGTCGGGCTCCGGCAAGTCGACGCTGGTTCGCATGATGGCGGCTCTCTCGCGTCCGACGAGCGGAGACATCGCATTCGAGGGCACGTCGATCGTCGGACGCACGGACGACGAGCTCACCGGCCTGCGACGCGGCGTCCAGATGGTCTTCCAGGATCCGCGCAGTTCGCTGGACCCACGCATGACCGTGGGCGACATCATCACCGAGCCGTTGCGTTCGCGGGTCTGGAAAGGGATCACGCGCACCGATCGTGCAGCCCGGCTCGTGGAGGTGATGACGCAGGTGGGCCTGGATCCGCAGGATGCCTCGCGCTATCCCCACCAGTTCAGTGGCGGCCAGCGACAGCGCATCGCCATCGCGCGGGCACTGGCGCCCAAACCCCGCGTCCTCATCGCGGACGAGGCCGTCTCCGCCCTCGATGTCAGCGTCCGGGCACAGGTGCTCAACCTCATCGGCGACCTCGTTGCCGAGTACGGCCTGACGCTGGTGTTCGTCAGCCACGACCTGACGGTCGTCCGGCATGTCTGCGATGCCGTGCTCGTGCTGAGGTCGGGGCGGGTGGTCGAGCACGGCCCGACCGAGCAGGTGTACGTGGACCCCCAGAACCCCTACACGCGGCAGTTGCTGGCCTCGGTGCCTCGACTGCGGCGGGATGTGAACCCCTGAGGATACGCCGCGCAATGCGGGCAACGCTGGCTGAGCCTGTCGAGCCCGTTGCCGGACGGCAGTTCCACGACCCTTCGACAGGCTCAGGGGGCCCTTCGACAGGCTCAGGGGGCCCTTCGACAGGCTCAGGGGGCCCTTCGACAGGCTCAGGGGGCCCTTCGACAGGCTCAGGGGGCCCTTCGACAGGCTCAGGGGGCCCTTCGACAGGCTCAGGGGGCCCTTCGACAGGCTCAGGGAGCCCTTCGACAGGCTCAGGGATCGTTGATCAGCGCGTCCCTGAGAAATGATTGGGGTGGATCGTAGGTCGACTACGACCCAGGATCCACCCCAATCACGTGGACGGCGTGCGTCGGAGGGACGCACGGACGGACCATACAATGGTTCGTCGTGAAGGCACTCTTGCTCGAGAACATCCATCCCGAAGCCACCCGCATCCTGACCGAGGCCGGCTGGGACGTCGAGAACCGGCGTGGCGCCCTGTCGGAGGACGAGTTGATCGACGCGCTGGACGGCGTCCAGCTTCTCGGGATCCGATCGCGCACCCAGGTGACCGAACGTGTGCTGTCGAGTTGCCAGGGCGACCTGCGGGCCGTCGGTGCTTTCTGCATCGGTACGAACCAGATCAACCTGGAAGCCGCGGGAGACCTGGGTATCGCGTGCTTCAACGCCCCCTACAGCAACACGCGCAGTGTCGTCGAGCTCGCCATGGCCGAGATCGTCGTGATGGCCCGGCATCTGACCGATAAGAACCGGCAGATGCATCAGGGTGTCTGGGACAAGTCGGCTGCCGGGGCGCACGAGGTGCGCGGCCGGACGCTGGGCATCGTCGGCTACGGCAACATCGGCTCGCAGCTGTCGGTGCTCGCGGAGTCGTTCGGCATGCACGTCCTGTTCTACGACGTCGTCGACAAGCTCGCGCTCGGGAACGCGAAGCGTTGCGACAGCCTGGAGGAACTCTTGGCCAACGCGGAGACCGTGTCGCTGCACGTCGACGGCCGGGCAGAGAACCGGATGCTGTTCGGTGCCGATGAGTTCGCGCAGATGCGGTCGCGTTCGCTGTTCCTCAACCTGTGCCGCGGCTTCGTGGTCGACACGAAGGCGCTCGCCGAGAACATCACATCGGGTCACCTCGCGGGTGCGGCGGTGGACGTGTTCCAGACCGAGCCCAAGGCCGCCGGTGAGCCGTTCGTCAACGAGTTGCAGGGGCTCCCGAACGTCATCCTGACCCCACACGTCGGCGGGTCGACGCAGGAGGCACAGGTCGACATCGGCCGGTTCGTCGCGGGCAAGCTGGTCGACTACGTCGACTCGGGCTCGACCGTGATGAGCGTGAACCTGCCGCAGGTGCAGGTGCCCACGCAGCAGGGACGACGCGTCCTCCACATCCACCGTAACGTCCCGGGGGTGCTGGCGGCACTCAACCGGGTGCTGAGCGCCCACGACGCCAACATCGCGTTCCAGGCTCTGAGCACCAGCGGTTCGGTCGGCTACGTGGTGACCGACGTCACCTCGGCGTCGGCGGGGCTCGCCGAGGAACTCGCGGAGATCCCGGCGACGATCCGCTCGCGTGTCATCTGAGTCGAGGCTCCACCAGCCCGGTCCACGCGGGTGAGATAGGTGATTCCCGCGGGTGTCGTGTGCTCCCAGGACCCCTTTCGACAAGCTCAAGGGGCGTGGGCGGGACCGACCACGGGGACGCCGTAGCTTTGCTGGCCGCCGGTGGCTCAAGGGGCGCGGGTGGAACCGACCAGGGGACGCCGTAGCGGGCGTGGGGGGACCGACCCTTGAGCCTGTCGAAAGGGTATCTGGCGCACTGTGACGCCTGCGGGAACACATCGCGCCCGCGCGAGGTCACGCGGCCCGCGTGAACGTGCGCGGCTGAGCGGCCGGATCTGGTGGAGCAGATCGGCTCGGCGAAGCAGGCCGGCTCGGCGAAGCGGGACAGCCGGCAGAAGGTCAGGCGGTCTCGAGCGCGTCCGGCGCGGCGATGGGCACCGAGGTCGCGAGCACCTGGCCCTCGAAGAACTCGACGATGGTGAACCCCTGGTCTCCCCGGGTGGCCTGGTATCCGTCTTGTGCGCTCGCGGGGTCGTTGTCGTAGGCCACCGCTCTGGAGATCACGACGGGCACACCGGCCAGGGCACTGGTGGCAGCGACGTGCCAGTGGCCCGACAGGATCACCCGCACATCGGTTCCACCCACAACCTCGGCGAGCGCCTCGGTGCTGCGGAAGTCGTACGGCTGCAGAAGCGGGGTAGGAACAGGCACGGGCGGATGATGGACGACCAGTGCGGTCCCGTGAGGGGCAGGGGACGACAGCACATCACGTAGCCGTGCCAGCTGTGATCCGGTGAGCTCCCCGTATCCCGATGCCGGGACCGACGAGTCGAGGTGGACGATCCGCAGGCCGCGGACATCGGTCACCGAGTCGATCTCGTCCTGTGTCCGCGCGGAACCCAGCAGGTGCTCGTGGAAGCTCCCACGCTCGTCGTGGTTACCCATCCCGACGAGCACAGGGCAGCCGAACCGGGCAGACTGCTCGTCGAGGATCGCGCGCAGACGACGGTAGGCGTCGGGGGCCCCGGCGTCGGCGAGATCGCCGGAACAGACGAATGCGTCCACCCGCAGGCCCCGGGCCGCTACACGATCGAACGCTGCCTGCAGGAGCGCGTCGCTGTCGAGGACACCGTGTAACGGGCGGTGCTCGGCGGTCAGGTGCAGGTCACTGAGCTGGACGATCCGATGGGTCGGCTGAACTGTGGTCACCTCTCCAGCTTCCCCGGCACAGGTGAACGGCGTGTGACCGCCCGTTGAAGTCCCGGAGATCCGGAGTCAGGGATATGTTGATCAGCGATCCCTGAGCCTGTCGAAGGGTTGTGGAGCTGTCGTGCGGCAATGGGCTTCGACAGGCTCAGCCGCCATCGATCAGCGATCCCTGAGCTTGTCGAAGGGTTGTTGGTCTGTGGTTCGGCGACGGGCTTCGACAGGCTCAGCCAGCGTTGGTCAGCGATCCCTGAGCTTGTCGAAGGGTCGTGGGGCTGTGGTCCGGCGACGGGCTTCGACGGGCTCAGCCGGCGTTTTGCCTGCGTTGATCATCAGCCGGCGTTTTGCCCGCATTGATCATCAGCCAGCGTTGCCGGCGTTGATCAGCGGTTCCTCAGCTGTCCGCACCCTGTTCGGAAACAGGCGGACGCAAACGCTCGACGAGCGCCGCGTGCAGCCTGCCGTTGGTCGCGATGGCTCCAGGCCCGTGGGGGCCGTCGACGCCGTCGATGTCGGTGAACCTGCCCCCTGCCTCCCGGACGATCACGTCGAGCGCCGCCTTGTCGTGGAGGGCGAGTTCCGGCTCACAGGCCATGTCGACGGCCCCCTCGGCCACCAGCATGTAGCTCCAGAAGTCCCCGAAGCCTCGCGTGCGGTCGGCGTCACGCAGCAGGTCGACGAAGCCCTGGCCTCGTCCCGCGGCGATCCAGCCGCCGACCGACGAATAGGACAAGAACGCGTCCTCCACCGATCCGACACCGGACACATGGATCGGCGTCCCCTTGAGGAGGGTCTTGCCGACGAAGGCGCCCTCACCCTCGGCGGCCCACCAGCGGCGTCCCAGCAGAGGTGCGCTCACGACGCCGACCTTCACACGGCCCTCGACCATGAGGGCGATCAAGGTCGCCCAGACGGGCACGCCGCGCACGTAGTTCGCCGTGCCGTCGATCGGGTCGAGCACCCACTGGCGGGGGCCGTAACCGGTGTCGGCCATCTCCTCACCGTGCACGGCGTCGCGCGGACGAGCGGTCGCCAGCGTCCTGCGAAGTGCCTCCTCGACGGCTTTGTCGGCGTCCGACACGGCGGTGCGGTCGGGTTTGGTCTCGACGCGCAGGTCCTGAGCCCGGAAACGGTTGGTGGCGATCGAGTCGGCGTTGTCAGCCATCAGGTGGGCAAGGCGCAAGTCGTCGGTGTAGGAGGCCATGCCCCCAAGGCTAGTGGCTGTCGGCGGGGGACTGCTCCACCAGCGCGCCGACGATCCGCCGGAACGACTCGAGGCGCTCCGGGGTGAGGTCGCCGCGGGCCACGGCGTCGTCGAGCGCGCACTCGGGTTCGTCGGAGGTGTGGCGGCAGCCTCGAGGGCATGCCTCGGCGATGTCGGCCAGATCGGTGAACGCTTCGAGCACCGATGCCGGTGTCACATGGCTGAGACCGAAACTTCGGACGCCGGGTGTGTCGATCACCCAACCGTCGCCGCTCGGCAGTCGCAACGCGATCGCGGACGTGGAGGTGTGGCGGCCTCGTCCGGTCACCTCGTTGACCGCCCCGGTGCTACGGTCGGCGCCCGGCACGAGCCGGTTGATCAGCGTCGACTTGCCGACGCCGGAGTGCCCGACGAGCACGGTGACATGTCCGCTCAGCAGCTCGTCCACCTCGTCGAGGGCACGATCGGGGTCGGTGACGACCACGGGCAGCCCGAGCGGGGTGTACTGGGCGACGATGTCGTCCGGCGCCGCCAGATCGGCCTTGGTGAGGCACAGGATCGGAGCGACGTCGGCGTCGTAGGCGGCCACCAGGATGCGGTCGATCATGCCCGGCCGGGGCGGCGGGTCGGCCAGCGCGGTCACCACCATGAGTTGGTCGGCGTTGGCGACGATCGGACGCTCGCTCGGGTCGGTGTCGTCGGCCGTGCGCCGCAGCACGGTCGTGCGGGGCTCGACCTCCACGATTCGCGCGAGGGTTCCTTCGTCCCCGCTGGTGTCGCCGACGATCCGGGCGATGTCGCCGACGATCACACCCTTGCGGCCGAGCCGCCTGGCCTTGGTCGCGGTCACCATGGTGCCGGCGTCCAGAAGCTGGCAACGGTATCGGCCCCGGTCGATCGTGATGACCCGGCCCGTCTGCGCGCCGGTGAAGTCGGGACGATCCTTCGTACGCGGCCGGGAGCGCTTGGCCGGTCGCCCGAACGAATCGGGGTCGACATCGGCATAACGGCCGGCCGATCGCGCGACCGGGCTCACGCGCGGGTTCCCGCCCCGGCGGCGAGCATGGCGTCCCACCTGGTAGTGAAGTCGGGCATGGTCTTGCCGACCGCCGCGATGTCGTCCAGGACCACGCCCGGCACCTTGAGGCCGACGATGGCGGCCAGGTGCGCCAGCCGATGGTCGGCGTAGGCGCGGAGCGGCCGGGTGGGACGAAGACCGGTGCCCTCGAATCCGGCTCCCTCGATGCGCAGTCCGTCGTCCAGTTCGTCCACGTGGACGCCGAGGCTGGCCAGTTCGCGGGCGATGGCAGCGATGCGGTCGGTCTCGTGTCCCCGGATGTGGCCGACTCCGCGGATGACGGTCGTGCCCTCGGCGAAGACCGCGAGCGCCGCGACGACCGGTGTCAGCTCGCTCGCGGCGTGCAGGTCGAGGTCGGCGCCGTGCAACGGGCCGGCGGCGTGCGCGGTCAGCAGGTCGCCGACCAGCTCATAGCGGGCGCCCAGAGCGTCCAGGACATGACGGATGTGGTCGCCGGGCTGGGTGGTCAACGACGGCCACCCCGGCACGGTCACCCGCCCGCCGCTCACGACCCCCGCGGCGAGAAAGACCGACGCGTTGGTCAGATCAGGTTCGATGCGCTGGTCACGAGCGGCGATGACGCCCGGCGACACGCGCCAGACGCCGGGGCGGGAATCGTCGACCTCCACGCCACGGGCGCGCAGCATCGCGACGGTCATCGCGATGTGCGGGGCCGAGGGCACCGTGCTACCGGTGTGATGCAGGACGATGCCGTGGGGCAGGCGGGGCGCGGCCAGCAGGAGCGCGGAGACGAACTGGCTGGACGCGCTGGAGTCGATGGCGACCTCGGGTCCGCGAAGCCGATGCGGCGCCGTGAGCGTGAACGGCAGCGAGTCAGCGTCCGCCTCGGCCCCGAGTTGGCGCAGCCCATCGAGCAGTGGGGCCATCGGGCGCTCACCGGCGCGTTCGTCCCCGAAGAACCGGGTCGTCCCGGGAGCCAGGGCCGCGATGGGGGGGACGAACCGCATCACCGTGCCCGCCAAGCCGCAGTCGATGCCCGAGGGCACCGCCTGGAAGGCATCCGGGGGTCGCACGACCAGGATCGGGGAGCCGTCCGATTCCGACGGCTCGTCACTGATCTGCGCGCCGAGGGCACACAGGGCGTCGATCATCAAGTCGCTGTCGCGCGCCCTGAGGACGCCGATCAGGCGGCTCGGCGCGCCGGCCAAGGCGGCCAGGACGAGCGCGCGGTTGCTCTCGGACTTCGATCCGGGAAGCGGGCAGACGGCGTCGACGGGCCCGGCCGGCCTTGGGGCGGGCCACCCCTCGGCGCTCAGTTGAGCACGCCCTTCACCTGGTGATTGACCTTCTTGACGATCTTCTCCGGGGCGGCCGAGGCCCGCTTGGCCGCGCGCTTCAGAGCCCGTGCGCGGCGCCCGGCCTGCTTGCCGGCCGACTTGCTCGCCGAACTGGCGCGACCCTCGATGGCTGCCCGCGACTGCTGGGCGCGCCAGCGGAGACCGGGCCTGCCGTTCGTGTCCTGCGTGGCGACGACGCCGGCGCCCAGGAGTGCGGCGCTGGTGAGGATGTCGGCGGAGTCGCGGCTGCCGGCGGCGCTGACGACCCTGGGAACCGTCGCGACGGTGAGCAGCACGGCACCGGGACGACGGGCGAAGCCCGTGGCGTAGGCGATGCCGCCGACGATCTGGGCGATGCCGAGCAGACGCGTCCACGTGCGGAGATCCTCCGGGACACGATCGGCGGCGTCGGGAGGCAGGACGGACTGCACCGCGGGGACGACCCTGTCGACCGTGGGGCCGAGCTCGTCGGCGTGCTGATCGGGTTTGGTGAGCAACTGGTAGCCGTCCGCCACGAAGAAGGCTGAGTACAGGACGCGACCGGCGAATCGCAGCAATGACATAGTCCATTCCTACTCGGTCGAGGCGGCCGGAGCCACCGGTTTGCGGATTTCCCACACTAGTCTGGCGGCATGTGCGGGCGCTACGCGGCCTCGGTCCAGACGGACAGGCTGATCGAGATCTTCGGGACCGAGGGGGGACCGCGGCGTGATCCGGAGCCTGAGGCGACCGGGCCCACGGACTGGACGCGGTCGCGGTGGAACATCGCACCGACCGATGTCGTCCCGAGCATCCTCGAACGACAACGCGACGGTCAGGTCGTCAGGCGGCTGGAAGGCCTGCGGTGGGGGCTCGTCCCCAGTTGGTCCACCTCGGCCGCCACGGGTGCCCGCATGATCAACGCCCGGCTCGAGACGGTGACCACCAAGCCGTCCTTCAAGCGCGCCTTCGCCGCCCGGCGGTGTCTGCTCCCGGCCGACGGGTACTACGAGTGGTATCCGGCGACCGCGGCCGGGCGTGCGTACAAGCAGCCCTTCTACATTCATCCCCACGAAGGTCTCATGGCGATGGCCGGCATCTACGAGTTCTGGCGCGACCCGCGCCACGGCCCGGACGACGGGTGGCTGGTCAGTTGCGCCATCATCACGACCGCGGCCTCCGACGATCTCGGGCGCATCCACGATCGCATGCCCGTCCAGGTGGCCCCGGATGACTGGGACGCCTGGCTCGACCCCGCGCTCACCGACTCCGGCAAGGCAAGACAACTCGTCCACGTACCACTGCCCGGGGAGATGACCGCGCATGCGGTCTCCACCCGGGTGAACCGGGTGGGCAACGACGGCCCTGATCTCGTCGTTCCTATCGCCGAGGCTTCCTGAAGCGTTCGAGACGAGCTCTTCGACGGGCTCGGGGACCCTTCGACAGGCTCAGGGATCCTTCGACGGGCTCAGGGGGCGTACGACGGGCTCGGGGACCCTTCGACAGGCTCAGGGATCCTTCGACGGGCTCAGGGACCCTTGGCGGGGGGACGACGGGCTCGGGGGCGTACGAAGGTCGCACCACGACCCGCGTCCGGGGAATAGTCGCATCGCGTGACGCGTTGGGTGGGTATGTCCACGTGCGCAACGCTTGAACGCGATCCGGCGGGTACCTCAACTCGCGGCGGTCACAGCCGGGTTGTGCGGGATTCGGTAGTCTGGGCCCCGATGAGCATTCCTGCCGCCGATGTTCGGGACACCGAGACTGATGAGGAACGCGCCGCCCGCTTCGAGCGGGACGCCATGTCGTACCTCGATCAGTTGTATGGTGCCGCCCTGCGCATGACACGGAACGCCGCCGATGCCGAGGATGTCGTCCAGGAGACCTACGCGAAGGCGTTCGGGTCGTTCGGGCAGTTCAAGCCCGGGACGAACCTCAAGGCATGGCTGTTCCGGATCCTCACGAACACCTACATCAACTCGTACCGCAAGGCGCAACGCCAGCCCCAGGTGAGCGGGTCGGCCGACGTCGAGGACTGGCAACTCGCCCGCGCGGCGTCCCACACCTCCGAGGGGCTGCCCTCGGCGGAGCGGGACGCGCTCGACAAGATGCCCGACTCGGCGGTGACCGAGGCACTCGACTCGCTGTCGCCCGACTTCCGTCAGGCGGTTCTGCTGGCCGATGTCGAGGGCTTCTCGTACAAGGAGATCGCCGAGATCATGGGGACGCCGATCGGCACCGTGATGTCGAGACTCAACCGGGGACGCGCACAACTGCGCACCAAGCTCGCCGACTATGCGGCGCAGCGGGGCATCGGCCGCGACCGCAGCCGCGACCCGGAACGGGAGCACGCCGATGATTGAGTTCCCGATCGAGTTCCCCGACGACCTGGCGGCCGAGAACGAATGCGATCTCGCGATGCGCGGCGTCCACGCCTTCCTGCACGGGGAACTGCCCGAATCGTCCGCCGATGAGATCCGCAGGCATCTTCTCGCCTGCGAGAAGTGCATGGACAACTTCGATGTCGAGACCTTCATCGGAGCGCTGCTGAGGCGCTGTTACGGGCCGACGCAGGCTCCCGAACCGCTGCGCATGCGCATCACCAGGCTCTCCATCACCACACACGAGACCGGTCCCGAATCGGTCTGAGGGCATGACCGCGCACGGCTGAGGCATCGCGCGTGCCCCTGCACACTTTCATGCGTCGCCCCACGACACCAACGATCCCCGGTAGCCATGCTGCCGGGGATCTGTGCTGATCAGGTCTGCGCTCTCAGGCGTTGGGGCGCTTGCCGTGGTTGGCAGCGCCCTTGCGACGAGCGCGACGCTTGCGTCCACCCTTACCCATGTCGGTCCTCCAGATCTCCCCGCTCGGGGTCGTCAGCCTTCCGCGCCCGAGGCGCACAATCGTCCATTGTGCCAAATTCGGGCCCAGCTCCCAAACCGGGGGCATCGTTGCTTGCCGGGGGCTCAGAGATGGGTGGCTGTGGGGGTCGGTCTATTGTGGTCATCATGCTGCGCCTGTCCCAGGTGATGTCCGACCACACCCGTCTGGGTCCTGATGATTCCGCCTGGCTGGAGGCGTTCGAGCGGGAATGGCACCTGCTGGCCGACACCAGCTTCTCCGACCTCATCCTGTGGCTGCAGGACGCGGACGACGAGAACGTCTTCTGGGCGGCCGCCCAGGTGCGTCCCACCACGGGCCCGACGGCGGTCGAGGACGACGTGGTCGGCGACACGGTCAGCTACGACCCCGAGTCGCTGGTCACCTCCGCCTGGCTGAGCCGCGAGATCGTCGAGACCAGCGACAACCGCCTGCGCGCCGGAATACCGGTGGACGTCTGGGCGATCCCGGTCGTCCGGCACGACGAGGTCATCGCCGTGGTCGAGCGCCACACCAACCGCATGGGTGTCCGTGCGCCGGGAGCGCTCGAGGACACCTACCTGGCGATGGCCGACACCCTCAGCGACATGCTGTGGCGGGGCGAGTTCCCCGTCAGCCCGCCGAGCGACCCGACCATGAGCCCCCGGGTGGGCGACGGGGTGCTGTGGGTGGACGTCGACGGCAGCGTCGACTACGCCAGCCCGAACGCGGTGTCATGTTTGCGCAAGCTGGGGCTGGTGGGCGACTTCATCGGCGAGGACGTGCGGACCATCGTGCCGTCGGTGGCCGAGCACCTCGCGGGCCACGGCGACCATCACACGAGCCCGTGGGAGCTGACCGCGGAACAGCCCGACGCGAGCGTGCGCTTCCGCGTGCTCCCGCTGACCGCGGGAGGCGCCTGGGTTGCCACCGTCGTCCTGTGCCGCGACGTCACGCTCCTGCGCGAGCGCGAGCGCCAGCTCGTCACCAAGGACGCGACCATCCGCGAGATCCACCACCGCGTGAAGAACAACCTGCAGACGGTCGCGGCTCTGCTGCGGCTCCAGTCGCGCCGGATGAGTTCGCCCGAGGCGAAGGACGCGCTTCGCGACGCCATGCGGCGGGTCCAGTCGATCGCCGCGGTGCACGAGATCTTGTCGCAGGGGTTCAACGAGGCGGTCGAGTTCGACGACATCGCCGACCGCATCCTGTTGATGGTGGGAGACGTCGCATCGGCCACGGGACAGGTACAGGCCCGGCGTGAGGGCTCGTTCGGCCAGGTGCCGGCCGACGTGGCCACGTCACTGTCGCTGGTCATGACCGAACTGCTCCAGAACGCCATCGAGCACGGCCTGATGTCGCGTAGCGGCGAGGTGCTCGTCCACCCCCAGCGGACGGCCGACGGCCTGATCCTCGACGTCGTCGACAACGGCGCCGGGCTGCCGGACGGGTTCGACCTGTCGAGTGCGAGCAGCCTGGGGCTGTCGATCGTGTCGACGCTCGTGAAAGACCTGGGGGGCGAGTTCAGCCTCACGAACAACGCGAACGGCGGCTCGACGGCGCGGGCGCGGGTGAGCTGGGAGTCGGAGTAGTCAGCTGGTGCGCAGCCGCGCCCGCGACGCGCGGCGTTTCATGGCGCGCCGCTCGTCCTCGGACAATCCACCCCACACGCCGTGGTCCTGCCCGGCGTCGAGGGCCCAACTCAGGCACTCCTCGCGCACATCGCAGCGCCGGCACACGCGCTTGGCTTCTTCGACCTGAGCGAGCGCGGGCCCGGTGTTGCCGATCGGGAAGAACAGCTCGGGATCCTCGGTCAGGCACGCTGCGCGGTGGCGCCAGTCCATCGAAATTCGACTCCTTCTAAACGACGCGGGAGAAAACCCGCCAGACAACCTTGCCATGTCAGGGCAAGGATCGGTAGCCCCCGCCGGAAACTCGGCCAACGTGCGACCTCGGGCGGATCACGGAAACGCCGTGCGAGACCCTACCCGCCCAGGAGGGCGGATTCCAGCAATTTCTCTTCTTCCTGGGTGTGTACGGCGTACGAGCCGGTGGACGCCGCAGCCGCGACCGGCCGCGAGATCAGCCCCAGATCGAACTCCCGGCCCAGCCTGGCCGACATCGCCGGCTGGAAGTGGGCGGCGAGGAACTCTCGCGGTCCCTGGTTCGACGGCTCGTCCTGCACCCACCGGATGTCGCTCACGTGGCCGTAGGGGGCCAGCTCGGCGGCCAGCTCCCGGTCGGGGAGCGGGAACAGGCGTTCCAGGCTGAGGATCGCCACCTTCTGATCCAGACCGAGGCGGCTGCGCTCGCGGACGAGTTCCCAGCGGATCTTTCCGGAGCACAGCAGCACCCTGCCGACCGTGGACGGGTCGGCGATCGTCGGATCGCCCAGCACCGGCCGCCAGGTGCCGGAGGTGAACTCCTCCGGCATGGACGCGGCCAGCTTGTTGCGCAGCATCGACTTCGGCGTGGCGACCACGAGCGGACGATGCCAGTTGACCTGGACGTGCTGACGCAGCAGATGGAAGTAGCTGGCGGCGGTCGACGGCTGGCAGACGGCCATGTTGTCGCCCGCGCACAACTGCAGGAAGCGCTCGATGCGTGCGCTGGAATGGTCGGGGCCGGTGCCCTCGTAGCCGTGCGGCAGCAGGAGGACGACGCCGGACTTCTGCGTCCACTTGCTGAAGCCGGAGCTGACGAACTCGTCGATGATCGTCTGGGCACCGTTGACGAAGTCGCCGTACTGGGCCTCCCAGCAGACCAGGGCGTCCGGGGCGGCGACGGAGTAGCCGTACTCGAAGCCCATCGCCGCGTACTCCGACAACAGGGAGTCGAAGATGTCGAACGGGGCCTGATCGGCGGTGAGGTGCTTGAGCGGCACCCACGACTCGTTGGTGGTCCGATCGACGATGGCACCGAAGCGCTGGCTGAACGTCCCCCGGCGCGTGTCCTGGCCGCTGATGCGTACCTGGTGGCCCTCCATCAGCAGGGTGCCAAAGGCCAGCAGTTCGGCGGTCGCCCAGTCGATGGGGCCCGACAGGATCGCCTTCGCGCGGCGTTCCAGCTGCGGGGCGACCTTCGGATGCACGTGGAAGCCCTCGGGCAGGGTGCTGTACACGGCAGCGACCCGGGCCATGGCCTCGGCGGTGGTGGGGGTCGCGAGCCCCTGCTTCGGC
The DNA here is from genome assembly GCF_011758645.1 of Brooklawnia cerclae. Lineage (NCBI taxonomy): Bacteria > Bacillati > Actinomycetota > Actinomycetes > Propionibacteriales > Propionibacteriaceae > Brooklawnia > Brooklawnia cerclae. The sequence goes on from NZ_JAAMOZ010000001.1 coordinate 1,098,128, forward strand.
TTCACGGGGTACTCGGGGGCGAGCCGGTACTCGTCGGCCTCGCGCGGCACCTCCGGGTCGCGGACGTTGGTGAAGACCTCCTCGAGGCGGGCCCGGAACTTGTTGACCGCCTGCTCCGCGTCCTCGATCGAGATGTCGCCACGGCCGATCAGCTGCTCGGTGTAGATCCTGCGCACCGAGCGCTTCTTCGCGATGAGGTCGTACATCAACGGCTGGGTGAAGCTCGGGTCGTCACCCTCGTTGTGCCCGCGCCGCCGGTAGCACAGCATGTCGATGACGACGTCCTTGCCGAACCTCTGACGGAACTCGAGGGCGATCTGCGCGGCGCGCGCGCAGGCGTCCGGATCGTCACCGTTCACATGGAGGATGGGCGCCTGGATGGTCTTGGCGACGTCGGTGGCGTAGATCGAGCTGCGGCCCTCGGCGGTGCCGGTGGTGAACCCCACCTGGTTGTTGACGACGATGTGGATCGTCCCGCCGTTGCGGTAGCCGCGCAGCTGGCTCATCTGCAGGGTCTCGTACACGACCCCCTGCCCGGCGAAGGACGCGTCCCCGTGCATCAGCACCGGCAGCACCCGGTATTCGCCGTCGGACGACTGCCGGTCGTTCTTCGCGCGGGCGATGCCCTGCAGGACGGGGTCGACGGCCTCCAGATGGGACGGGTTGGCGGCCACCGACGTGCGCACCGTGCGTCCGCTCGCGGCCGTGTACTCGCCGTCGGCGCCCAGGTGGTACTTCACGTCGCCGCTGATCACCTCGACGCTGTCGGCGCGGTTGTCGAACTCGCGGAAGACCTGGGAGTAGAGCTTGCCGACGATGTTGGTGAGCACGTTGAGCCGCCCGCGGTGGGGCATGCCGATGCACACCTCGTCGATGCCGTCGTCGGCGGACTCCTCGCAGATCTGGGCCAGGATGACGATCGCCGACTCGGCCCCCTCGAGGCTGAACCGGGTCTGGCCGACGTACTTGGTCTGCAGGAACGTCTCGAAGACCTCGGCCTCCGACAGCTGATCGAGAATCCGCAGGTGCTCGGTGCGGGGGCGTGGCTGGTGCGGCCCCTCCAGGCGCTCCTGCAGCCAGCGTCGCTGCTCGGGATCGTGGATGTGCATGTACTCCAGCCCCGTGGTGTGGGCGTACGAGTCGCGCATGATGTCGAGGATCTGGCGCAGGGTGAGGAACAGCCCGTCCTGCCCGCCGATGCGCTTGACCGGGAAATCACGGTCGAGGTCCCACAGCGTCAGGCCGTGGCTCTCGAGTTCCAGATCGGGGTGCGTGCGCATGCGGTACTCGAGTGGGTCGATGTCGGCCTGCAGGTGCCCGTAGACGCGGTAGGCGTGCACGAGGCTGGCGACGCGGGCCTGCCTGCCCACCTGATGGTTGCGGTTGATCGGGATGTCGGCCGCCCACTTGAGCGGCGGGTAGGGGATGCGAAGAGCCTCGAAGATGCGCTCGTAGAACCCGTCGGCGCCGAGGAGCAGCCGGTGGATCTCGCGCAGGAACTCGCCGCTCTGAGCACCCTGGATGACCCTGTGATCGTAGGTGGACGTCAGGGTGGTGACCTTGCTGATGCCCATCTGGGTGAGGTTGAACTGGCTCGTCCCCTCGAAGTCGGGGGCGTAGTCGATCGATCCGACCCCGAGGATCACTCCCTGGCCGGGCATGAGCCTGGGCACCGACATGTTGGTGCCCAGCCCGCCCGGGTTGGTGAGCGAGACCGTGGTGTGGGCGAAGTCGTCGACGGTCAGCTTGCCGTCACGCGCTTTGCGGATGATCGCCTCGTAGGCCGCGTAGAACTGGCTGAAGTCGAGATCCTGGGCGGCCTTGATGTTGGGGACCAGCAGCTGGCGGGTCTCGCCCTTGACGACGTCGACGGCGATGCCGAGGTTGACGTTGGGATGTTCGACCAGCACCGGCTTGCCGTCGGTCTCGTCGTAGCTGGAGTTCATCGCCGGAACGGCGTTGATGGCCTGCAGCATGGCGAAGCCGATGATGTGGGTGAAGCTCACCTTGCCGCCGCGGCTGCGGCGCAGGAAGTTGTTGATCGTCGCGCGGTTCTCGATCACCAGCTTCATGGGCACGGTGCGCACCGATGTTGCGGTGGGCATCGACCGGGAGGCGTCCATGTTCCGGGCGGTGCGCATCGGGGCGCCCTTGAGGATGGTCCGGCGCGGCTCGTCCGAGGCCGACGTGGGGCGCTCGTACGGGTTGGGGACCTCGGGGCCGAGGCTGCTCGCCGCACCCGGCTGGCTGGGGGTCTCGACCCCCGCCTTGCGCGGTTCGACGGTCGGGATCGGCGCTCCGCCGGTGCCGGTGGGCCTCGCGGCGGGGCGCGGGCTGGTGGGAGCGGAGGATGTCGATGTGGTCCTGGGCCGCGCGGAAAGGCTGGCCACCGCGTCGACCGTTCGCTTCGTGGGGGCTGATGCGGTGGGCTTGGCCACCGCGGTTTGCTGCCCCTCGAAGAAGTCGACCCACACTTGGTCGACCGATGAGGGATCCTGCCGGTACCGCTCGCGCATCTCGTCGATGAGCCAGTCGTTCGCGCCGAAGTCGTCAGACATGTCAGATGTGGCCGCAGGCCACTCCTCGCCCCTTCCGGTGTGAGTCCGTTCCCACGGTTGCGGGCCGGTGGTTGCATGGTCAACTCTAACGGCCTTGGGTCACCCCTTGTGAACCCCGCCAGCGAGTCTTTTTCCGGGTCGTTACCCTACGCTCCCCAGTCGCCAGGCCTCACGGAGGGCAGCAGTGGCCGTCGCCACCGTAAGAATGATCATCAGCAGGTTGCGTCCGACGAGGAGCAATGTGGTCGAGACATGGGGCGGATCCGCGAGAATGCCGCCGTAGCCGAGGGGGAAGACCAACTGCGTCAGCGCGGCGACGACCAGCCCGAGACCGCCGAGCCATCGCGCCTCGATGCGCTGTCGGCGCGGCACCGGAAGAGTCACGAGCACCGCCAGCGGCCCGGACAACCAGATCATGTACTGGGGACTGAACGTCTTGTTGGCGACCATCACGGCGCAGATCAACGCGGTCTGGGCCAGCACGATCGCGTGCGTACGTGCCATGCTCCGCTCGGGATCGGCTGCGGCGCGGGCGCTGTGGCCCGGCAGGCCGGCCCCGCCGAGGGCGATGAACCAGGCCAGGACGACGGCGAGCACCACGAACAGCCCCATCAGCACGTCGGCGACGACCAGCCACGCGTCCACACCCGGGCCGTAGATCTCCCATGCGTTGTACTGCGACAACTCCAGCCAGTGCGACGAATCGGGGTGGAAGGCGCGCAGGGCCATCAGCCACGTGGCGGGGATCGACTCGATCTGCAGGCCCCGGTCGGACTGCCAGACCAGAGGTGAGGCGGAGCGCTCCCAGCCGAAGAGCAGCAGGGAGACCAGGCCCAGGGCGCCGCCCGCGGCGAGGAAGCCCAGGCCGCGGCGTCGTCCCGGCCGGTCGACGCCGAGCATGGGGGCCACGAGGACGGCGGGCCACAGCTTCGTCGCGGCCCCCAGCGCGACGGCTGCCCCGGCCGATCCCGGTCGGCGGTTGAGCCAGACCAGTCCGGCGAGCACCGTGACGGCCGGGATCAGATCGATGCGGAACCAGATCAGTGAGCCGACGAGGAAGGTGAACGTCGCCCAGTAGGTGGCCGCCCTGCGGCTGAAACGCGTCCACAGCCAGATCGTGGCCGCCGCGTCCAGCAGGAACATCAACGCCACGAAGGTGGCGACGTAGGTGTTCTCGGACGAGCCCGCCACCCGTGCGAGAACACCCAGGAACACGGCGATCGGGGTCGGGTACTCCACCAGGGAACTCCCGATGTCGCCGGAGGCCGACTGCCACAGGTAGTAGCGCACGTCGTTGTCGATGAACTGCTCCCGCCTGTACCACAGGACGCCCATCACGGCGCGGCTCAGCAGCCAGATCACGGTGGACGCCAGCGCCGCGACGGCTCGTCCCGACTGGCTCGCGGCAGGCACGGGGGGAGTGGGGCGTGCCGTCGCGGCGGTGGCGCTCATGCGTCCTCCATGGTCGGGTGGTCCTGGTCGGCGGGCGTCGGGCCCGCCCGGCCCACCGACCGCGAGCCGGGGCGCACGAATCCCCAGACCCACTTCACCACGACCCCCAACAGGACGCAGACGAGGACATTGCGGATCACGAGGACGACGGTGATCGGGAAGCGGACCCATCCGGCCAGTGTGGTGTCGCGCACCAGGGGGTCGTACCCGATCGGGTACACGATACCGGTCAGAAGCGTGATCAGCAGGATCATCACCGAGGTGTGCCACACGCGTGCCCGGTCGCCGGCGTAGCCGGGCGAATCGGTGGTCCGCCGGCCGAGGATCGCGTAGGCGGCCGCCTGCGGCCCGCCGAGCCAGATCATGTACTGGGGGCTGAAGGTCTTGTTGGTGGCGATCATGACGAGGATGACGAGCAGCATCAGCGCCGCCGCCTCCATCGCCCGCCCGTGGCCCCGCCGCCACCAAGCGAGGTAGGCGATCGCGATCGCCACCATGCCGACGATCGTGGCGATCGAGCTGGTGGCTTCCCAGAACGGCACGCTGAGGCCGTAGATCTCGAAGGCCTGGTACCGCGAGATGGTGACGGCGTAGTCGAACAGGCCGGTCGCGCGCAGCAGCATGGGCACGCTCGCCCAGATCGACTCCACCTGCAGCCCGCGTCCGCTCTGCCAGGTGAGCGGGGAGATCAGGCGATCCCACCCCGCCCACAGGAGGGAGACGAGGGCCAGCGCTCCTCCCGTGACCCAGAATCCGAGGGACGCACGCAGCTTGTGACGCCAGGTGCCCCCACACAGGGCCGGCCACAGGAGGGCGGGCCACAGCTTGATCGCCGCACCCGCCCCGGCCAGGGCGCCCGAGGCCGACCACCGGCGCCGCAGGAGCAGCAGCAGGCTGGCCCCGGCCAGCACCGAGGTGACCAGGTCGAAGCGCAGGTAGACGGTCGGCCCGATGAAGGCGATGAACAACGTCCAGAAGACCGCCGCGTGCGCCCCCAGGCGTCCACCGAGGCGCCACAGGGCCAGGGTGTACCAGATGTCGAGCCCGAGCATCATGAGGACGAAGACGATCACGTAGCCCTGCTGGGTGCCGAACCCGAGCAGCCAGGGCACCGTCAGCAGCCACAGCACCGGCGTCGGGTATTCGGTCATGGTCTGCGCCGGGCCGACGCTCATCATGTTCTCGATGTGCTCGTAGTAGTAGACGACGTCGCCCTGTGTGGACGGGGTGAGCACCCCCCACACGAGGAGCACCGCCAGGCGTGCGACGAACCACAGCAGAAGCAGGCTCCGGGGCGTCTCGAGATCCCAGTCGCGGAACACGCGGAGGCTGATCGAGATGAGCCGACGATGCCACACCGGTGGTTTCGCCCTGCTGGCACCCGACGAGTGGGGTGCCTCGTCCATTGCCGTGCCTTCCTTCCGGAGCCCTTCACCTTCGGTGGCCACGGCGCGGGGAATGACCTGGCCCGATGGGGCGCCCCCGGGGCGATTCGAACGCCCGCTCCCGCCTCCGGAGGGCGGTGCTCTATCCCCTGAGCTACGGGGGCATGGCCGTAAGCCGGCCAGCGCGCAAAGTTCAGGCTAGCAGCCCGGCGGCTGAAGCGGAAACCGCCGCAGATTCCATCGTTCGGCGGCGACTGGCCCGTGGCTGCGCCGTCTGGGACAATGGCACATTGTGACCCACATGCATGTTGCCGGGGCGATCCACGCGGACGTCTCCTCGCCGGGGCCCCAGTGGCTGGAGCGACCGGCCGACGTCAACGCGCTCGATGCGTCGCTGTGGAGCGACACCACGTTCCGCGGCTCGGACGGCGCGCTGGTGACCGGTGGCATGCCCGTGACCACCGCACTGGCCGAGACCGGATCGCCCGTCTATCTGCTGGACGAGGCCGATTTCCGTCGGCGCGCCCGGGACTTCCGCACGGCCTTCGCCGGCTGGGACGTCTACTACGCGGGCAAGGCCTTCCTGACGAGGACGATCGCTCGCTGGGTGGCCGAGGAGGAACTGTTCCTCGACGTGTGTTCGGGCGGCGAGCTGCGCACCGCCCTGCTCGCGGGGTTCCCCGCCGAGCGCATCGGGATGCACGGCAACAACAAGAGTTCCGACGAGCTGGCCGCGGGCCTGCAGGCCGGGGTCGGGCGGATCATCGTCGATTCCTTGGACGAGATCGGCCGCATCGAGCGGCTCTGCGAGCTGCACGGCTGGCACGCGCGAGTGATGGTGCGTGTCACCCCGGGCGTCGAGGCGCACACCCATGAGTACATAGCGACCGCCCACGAGGACCAGAAGTTCGGTTTCTCGATCACCAACGGGCAGGCGATGGTGGCGATGGTCCGGTGCCACTACAGCCCCCAGATCACGTTGATCGGCGTCCACAGCCACATCGGCTCACAGATCTTCGACACCGGCGGGTTCGAGGTGGCGGCCCGCCGCACGATGAAGCTGATGGCGCAGTTCCGCGACGCGACCGGCGAGCTGCTGCCCGACCTCGATCTCGGTGGCGGCTTCGGGATCGCCTACACCAGCGACGACAGCCCCTCGACGCCGGACGAGCTGTCCTCCAACCTGCGCGAGATCGTCGCACTGGAGGCGAGGGCCCATTCGATGCCGGTGCCGCGGATGTCGATCGAGCCCGGCCGCGCGATCGTGGGACCGAGCACCATGGCCGTCTACACCGTCGGGACGGTCAAGCCCGTCGACCTTGAGAGCGGGGCCCAGCGGGTCTACGTGAGCGTGGACGGTGGGATGAGCGACAACATCCGGCCCGCGCTGTACGCGGCCGAGTACTCCGCCGCACTCGCGAACCGGGCCTCGCACGCGTCCCCCGTGTTGTGCCGGGTCGTCGGCAAGCACTGCGAAGGCGGCGACATCCTCGTCCACGACGTCTTCCTGCCCTCCGACATCAGGCCGGGAGACCTGGTCGCGGTGCCGGCGTCGGGCGCCTACAGTCGGGCCATGGCGAGCAACTACAACCACACCCCGCGTCCTCCTGTGGTCGCGGTGCGCGAGGGGTCGCTGACGACCCTGCTGCGCCGCGAGACGCTGGACGACCTGTTGGCCCTGGACGTGGGGGAGTGAGCGGTGAGTGGAGGAGGAATCCCGATGGACGGTGAACCCTTGCGGGTCGGGCTGCTCGGCGGGGGAACCGTCGGCAGCCAGGTGGCCCGCCTGATCCTCGAGCACGGTGACGACCTGGCGGCCCGCATCGGCCGTCCGCTCGAACTGGTGGGGATCGTCGTCCGCAACCTCGATCGGCCGCGACCGGGCCTGCCCGCCAGCCTGCTCACCACGGACGCCGAGGGGCTCGTCACACGCGAGGGCATCGACATCGCCATCGAGCTCATCGGCGGGATCGACCCGGCGCAGGACCTGATCCTCAAGGCCATGTCGCACGGTGCCTCGGTGGTCACGGCCAACAAGGCACTGCTGGCGGCCAAGGGGGACGAGCTGTTCGGCGCGGCCCAGCACGCCGGCGTCGATCTCTACTACGAGGCCGCGGTGGCCGGTGCGATCCCGATCGTGCGTCCGCTGAGCGAGTCGCTGGTCGGTGACGAGATCCAGGTGGTGATGGGCATCGTCAACGGCACGACGAACTACATCCTCGACAAGATGACCGCCGAGGGCATGGACTACCAGACCGCCCTCGTGCAGGCCCAGGACCTCGGGTACGCCGAGGCCGATCCCACCGCGGACGTCGAGGGGCACGACGCGGCGGCGAAGGCCGCGTTGCTCGCCAGCCTCGCGTTCCACACACGCGTCCGGGGCGACCAGGTGCATCGCGAGGGCATCACCGGCGTCGCGCCGCAGGACATCCGTGCGGCACGCGGCCTGGGATGCGTGGTGAAACTGCTGGCGGTGGCCAAGCTCCTCGACGACGGCCAGATCAGCGTGCGCGTCCACCCGGCCATGGTGCCGAACACGCATCCGCTCGCCTCGGTGAAGGGCGCGTACAACGCCATCTTCGTCGAGGCAGCTGCGGCGGGGCGCCTGATGTTCCTCGGACCGGGCGCGGGCGGCGCGCCGACGGCCAGCGCCGTGGTCGGCGACCTGGTGACAGTGGCCCGCAACCGGTCGCGGGGCGTCGTCGGCCCCGTGCAGCCCATGTACAACGACCACGAGGTCGCCCCGATGGGCCTGGTGACCACGCGCTACTTCGTCCGGCTGAGGGTGCAGGACGAGCCCGGCGTCCTGGCGGGGGTCGCCGGCGTCTTCGCCCGGCACCACATCTCGGTGCAGGACGTGCAGCAGACACCCGCGGGTGGCAAGGCCGGCGACGCGTCGGCCGAGTTGTACCTGCTCACCCACGAGGCCAAGGAGGCCGACTTGCTGGAATGCGTCGCAGACCTACAGGCCAGCCCGCAGGTGCAGGCAGCCGTGCGCTTCATGCGCGTCGAGGGCATGTGATGAGCATGCCCGGCCGGATCCCGGAAGCCGGACGCCGATGATCGTCGCCTGCCTCGACCTCGAGGGCGTGCTCGTGCCCGAGATCTGGATCAATGTGGCGGAGCAGACCGGTATCGCCGATCTGGCCCTCACCACTCGCGACATCGCCGACTACGACGAGCTCATGGGGCATCGTCTGCGGGTGCTGGACGAGCACGGGCTGGGTCTGGCCGACATCCAGCGGGTGATCGCGGGTCTCACGCCTCTCCCCGGGGCGCCGGAGTTCCTCGACTGGCTGCGCGAGCGCTTCCAGGTGATCATCTTGTCCGACACCTTCTACCAGTTCGCCGATCCGCTGATGGTCCAGCTGGGCCGTCCCACACTGTTCTGCCACGATCTCGAGGTCACCGCCGCGGGGCGCATCTCCGGCTACCGGCTTCGTATGGCCGACCAGAAGCGGCACTGTGTGGCGGCGTTGCAGCAGGTCAGGTTCGCCTGCATCGCCGCGGGCGACTCGCACAACGACACGTCGATGCTCGGTCAGGCGGACGAGGGGATCTTCTTCAACCCGCCGCGCGCCCTGGCCGACCGCTTCCCGCAGTATCCGGTGGCGTACGACTACGCCGAGCTACGCACGCAATTCCTCGCGGCGCAGGAGCGGATCACCGCGTCCTGACCGCCCTGCGCGGCTCACAACTGCACGGATCACGGGAATACGTGCATTCCCGGGGTCGTTATTTCGGTGGATGATTTGCTAGCCTTGACTCGGCACGGCGATTTGAGACGCCGTCATGGGTCTGATTGTTCAAACCCATGCGTCCGAGAAAGCTGGACGACTGGCCACCTCCTCAGGACCACCGGATCCACCGGTTCGCCCTTCGGGTGACCTCCGATTCACATCATCCGGATGACCGAACCCGAACATCAGCACGCCTCAGGCCTGTGCAATTCGAGCCGTGGCGATGCGTCGGGGCTGCGGGGACAGCCCCAAAGGAAAGGAATCTCGTGACCGAGACTTCAACTGGCCCACAGACCGGCCTGTCGTCCCTGTTGCTGCCGGAGCTCAAGAAAATGGCTTCCGGGATGGGCATCAAGGGTGCGGGCACCATGCGCAAAGCCGATCTTGTGACGGCGATCCAGGCGTCCCAACGTGGTCGTGGCGCCGCGCCGTCGACGCCGCGCGCCTCCGTGGGCGCCGTAGAACTCCACCAGGAAGCGTTGCCCGCCGTGACCGAGGCCGGGCCCGCGAAGACGCCTGCGGCGTCCGCTTCCGGTGACACCGTCGTCGCCGGTCCGCAGTCCGACGGGGCTCAGCCCTCGCGCCGCAGCCGTCGGCAGCGTGGCGAGCGTCCCCAGGAAGCGGGTGAGCAGGCCGTCGAAGCCCGCGTCGAGACCCCCGTGCGTGAGACCCACGAGCGTGTGAACGAGCCGGCGCCCGTGGTGGACTCCGACGGCACGTCGGACGAGGTCGGCGCCCGCCTGGCGGCACTGAGCCAGGACCCGAAGGTGCGTGAGCGCCTGCGTGAGCGGGGAACGAACCGGCCCGCCGAGCAGACCAAGCCGGCCGACGCCGGCGTCGATCTGGCGCCGACCCAACGTCAGGCGCCCGCGACCGTGGTCAGCCCCTCGCGGGACGACGACTCGTCCCAGCCCAACAGCCGCCGCTCGCGGCATCGCCGGCAGCGCGACCGGAACAATAACAACAACAGCAACCGCCGCAACCGGGGCTCGTCAGGCGACGTCGATCGCGTGGACGAGACCGTGCGTGAGGACGACGTCCTCATCGATGTGCGTGGCATCCTCGACGTCCTCGACAACTACGCCTTCGTCCGGACTGCCGGATACCTGCCCGGTCCGAACGACGCCTACGTGTCGTTGTCGATGGTCCGCAAGAACGGGCTGCGCAAGGGCGACATCGTGAGCGGCGCGATCCGCCAGCCCCGCGAGGGCGAACGCCGCGAGAAGTACAACCCGCTGGTCCGGCTCGACACCGTCAACGGGGTCTCTCCCGATCAGATGAAGGACCGCCCGGACTTCAACAAGCTCGTCCCCCTGTACCCGCAGCAGCGGCTGCGCATGGAGACCACACCGCAGAACATGACCGGCCGGATCATCGACCTGGTGAGCCCGATCGGCAAGGGACAGCGCGGCCTCATCGTGTCACCCTCCAAGGCCGGCAAGACGATGGTCATGCAGTCGATCGCGCACGCGGTCACCGCCAACAACCCTGAGGTGCACCTGATGGTCGTCCTGGTGGACGAGCGTCCCGAGGAGGTCACCGACTTCCAGCGGACCACCACCGGTGAGGTCATCGCGTCGACCTTCGATCGTCCGGCCGAGGACCACACGATCGTCGCGGAACTGGCGATCGAACGGGCCAAGCGCCTGGTCGAACTGGGACGCGACGTCGTCGTCCTGCTGGACGGCATCACCCGCCTGGGACGCGCCTACAACCTGGCCGCCCCGGCCTCCGGCCGGATCCTGTCCGGCGGCGTCGACTCCGCGGCCCTCTATCCGCCGAAGAAGTTCTTCGGTGCGGCGCGCAACATCGAGAACGGCGGCTCTCTGACGATCCTGGCCACGGCGCTGGTCGAGAGCGGATCGAAGATGGACGAGGTCATCTTCGAGGAGTTCAAGGGCACCGGCAACATGGAGCTGCGGCTCTCGCGTCAGCTCGCCGACAAGCGCATCTTCCCCGCCATCAACGTGGAGGCCTCCGGCACGCGGCGTGAGGAACTCCTCATGGGACGCACGGAGCTCGACATCATCTGGAAGTTGCGCCGGGTGCTGTCCGGCCTCGAGGACCAGCAGGCCCTCGAGATGCTGCTCAGCCGTATGCGCAAGACCCAGAACAACTCCGAGTTCCTCGTCCTCATCAGCAAGACCACGCCCAGCGCCGACTGAGCCGCGCCGGCCGTTCCCTCGCTCCGAGCGGCGGAACGGCCGGGAGGCCGCCGCGCCTATGGACCCGCTGATCAATGCGGGTAACGCTGGCTGAGTTTGTCGGAGCCCGTTTCCGGACGGCAGTTCCCTGACCCTTCGACAGGCTCAGGGATCGTTGGTCAGCGTTTCTTTAGGGACCCGCTGATCAATGTGGGCAACGCTGGCTGAGCCTGTCGAAGCCCGCTTCCGGACGACAGTTCCCTGACCCTTCGACAGGCTCAGGGATCGTTGGTCAGCGTTTCTTTAGGGACCCGCTGATCAATGTGGGCAACGCTGGCTGAGCCTGTCGAAGCCCGCTTCCGGACGACAGCTCCACGACCCTTCGACAGGCTCAGGGGTCGTTGGTCAGCGTTTCCCTATGCGGGCTCGATGACCACGCCGATGTCGGCGGGTCGCCCGGCGTACATCCACGAGCTGGCCAGGCCGTCAACGCCCGTGGCCGCGTAGTCGGCCGCGTTGGTCCCGGTGATGCCACCTGCCGCGATCAGGACGATGCGCTGATCCACTTCCCGGACGGCGGCGACGATCCCGGCCAGCTCGGACGGCGGGACCTTGTCGAACTGCAGCCCGTCGACCCCGGCCGCGGCGAGCAACAGCGCCTCGTCCCGCCTCGTCACCTCGGCCAGCACCCTCTTCTCGCACGCGTCGCGCCGTAGCCCGGGGACGGCGTCGACGAGTGCCTCGATGCCACCCAACAGCGCCGTGTGCTGCTCGAACACGAGCACGGTCTCCGACAGCCCGAGCCGGTGCGGCAGCGCGCCGCCCGCTTCGAGGGCCTCGATGGCGAGTTCCTTGACGCCGGGGAAGACCTTGCGGGTGCCGAACACGCCGATTCCCGGCGCCGCCGAGCGGGCCGCGTCCACGAGTGCGCGGGTTCTGGTGGCTATCCCGCAGCAACTCTCGAAGACGTTGGCGCACACCTTCCATGCCGCGTGCAGACCGGCCGCCGGGCCCTCGGCCACCAGCAGCGGATCCCCGCGTCCGACGCGCTGCCCGCTGTCGAGGCTGAACGTGATCTCCGCGCCGACGCGTCGGCAGAGCTCCCGTGCCACGGGGACGCCCGCGACGACGATCTCGTCACGGGCGGCGAAGCGGATGCGTGCCGCTCGGTCGCCGATGCCGAGCAGGTGGGTGGTGAGGTCGCCGTAGGGGACGTCCTCGGCCAGCAGCCGATCGATCAGGGCGGTGCTCGGTGCAATCACGGTGCCTCCTCGGAACATGTCACCAGCCTGAGGCCCCGATGTTGCATGCCGGTGACGCCCGTATGGCGGACACCCTGGGGACCGCACGGGATCGTCCGCCTGCCGGGACAACCGGGCCTCCTTGCTGAGGCAATCAGGAGCCTCGGCGTCCCCGCGGGGTGAAAACCGGGGTGATTTCACCGGCCCGGGCTCAGCGGCGGTGCCGGCCACCTGAGCGGCACTCCTAGCCTCCCATAGGGATGGTCCGCGGGGGATGGACCACCGAATGCGCCGCTCCGGACGATGAGCCGCTGGGCCAACGCATTCGACCTGGCTTGAAAGGGTTGGTCGTGGGGCGCTCGAGAAAACTTCTGGCCGTACTGTGTGGGTTCGCCGTGGCCTGCGGGATGCTGACGCTGCCCACAGCGCCGGTGTCGGCCGCAGTGGGTGATCGCACCTCGATCGTCAAGAGCGCGACCGCCACGACCGTGGCGCCGGGCGACGAGTTCGACTACCAGATCCAGATCCAGTGCACCGACTTCGACGATCCCTGCGAGGACGTCGTGGTCACCGACCCCGTGCCCGCGGAATACCTGATCAACGGCGACGTGACGGTGGTGGGCAACGTCGCCGCCGAGGCGTCGGTGGACGGCCAGAACGTGACCGTCCACTTCAGCGCGCCGGTGAGCGCGGGCTCGACCCACACCATCACCATTCCGGTACGGGTCGATCCCGACCTCCCGCGATCGGCCAGTGGGCTACCGGTGACCAACACCGCGACCATCGTGGCGACCAACGCCGATCCGGTCTCCGACAGTGCCGTCGTCACCCCGGAGGTGCCGCTGACGCTGGGCGCGGAGTTGACGAAGATCATCACGCCGGAGAGCGGCACCGCGAATCCCGGCACCAGTACGTTGCTCACCTTCGCCGCGACGAACTCGTCCAACGACGCTGTAGACAACCTCACGATCCAGGATCCCTACGACCTGTCGAACCTCAGCTCGACGACCAACCCGTTCCACTACCTGTCGCCCACCGGGACGGCGACCGTCAGCCAGCTGCCCGAGGGCGCCGACCAGGTGGTGCTGTCCTACTACGTCGACGGCAGCTGGGTGAACGGTCCGGCCAGCGCCGGTGGCACGGTCTCGGGCCCGGCAGTCGCCGACCTGTCCACCGTGCGGGCCGTCCGGCTGGTCTTCTCCGGGGCCATCGAGGCCCAGGCGGTCGCTCGCGTCCAGGTGAACGTCGCTCAGAACGACCGGGTCACCGAGCTCACCGACGACTACACCGTCAACAACCAGGCATCCGCCACAACCGCGGTCGGCGAGACGACCTCGAACCCCGACACCAGTTCCGACACCTACTTCATCGGCTCCGGCGACCTGGCGGCCTCCGCGGGCAAGTCCTTCAGCCCGTCTGCCGTGACATCGGGCGAGGACACCACCCTGACGCTGACGGGCACCAACACCTCGTCGGAGACCGTCAACCGGATGATCTTCCTCGACAACGCCACCGACATCTTCAGCGACGGGGTGTCGGTCACCGGGTGGGGGAACGTGACCTGGCCGACGGGTGCCACCGAGGCCGACATCACCTTCGAATGGCAGCCGTCCACCGGCGGTTCCTACACCGTCGGCCCGTTCACCACCGATGTCGTCGGCACACTGCCGGCGATCCCAGAGCCGACGAACCCGGGTGACGTCCTTGTCGGCTTCGGCGTGGGCTTCACCGGCGACATGCCGGCCGGCGCGTCCACCAGCATCGGCGTGACGCTGAGCACCCCGGCCGACGGTGGCGATCATCTCGACGCGGACTCCGCCACCCCCGGTGTGCAGTGGCCCAACGAGGTGCAGCTCACCACGCAGATCACCGACCCCGACAACCCGCTGAACGGCTCCCAGGGGGTGGCCACCGGCGACGCCGTGCTCACCACCTATTCGCCGCAGCTCCAGGTGGACGCCGCCAAGAACATCACGCCCAGTCGGATCCTCGGTGTGGCGGGCACGGGCGTCGTCGTCCAGCTGCCGACGACCGTCGCCGATTACCCGGACACGCCGTCCGATCTCGAGGGTGCCTCGACCGTCGGGGCCCGGACGATCGTCGTCCAGGATCCCTCCGGCACCCCGACCGGCACCGACGACTGGTGGTCCGCGTTCGACGCCAGCGCCATCACGCAGACAGCGGTACCCGCCGATGCGACGCTGCGCGTCGACTACTACGACCTCAATGCGCACGAGTGGCGGACGCTGCTGAGCGACATCGCCGGCCCGGCCATCGTCAACCACACCATCGACGACTCGATCCGCGACGTGATCGGGGGCCTGAGGTTCACCTTCGTCAGCGACGAGGGCACCACCTTCGATCCCGGCACCACTGTGCAGCCGAACTACACCGCCACCCTGCGTGAGACCCTCACGCAGGAGCGCTCCTTCACCAACGCGTATGCCGCCTCGGCCAGCAACGGCGACCTGAGCGACGACGACGGGGACACCGGTGAGGTGGGCGTCGAGCCTCCGGCAGGGGACGGCACCGGTAACCTCATCGACAAGGAGTTCGTCTCCGATTCCGGCATGGCCACGGTCAAGGCGCGGTCCGGCGACCAGGTCACCGCTCAGCTGAACTGGTCGACCGGTGGTTACCAGTACCTCGACCAGATGGTGATCAGCGACACCGCGGATCCCGAGGACACCGCGGTGGCCAGCAGCGTCTTCGACGCCTTCGACCTGGTGTCCGTCCAACGGATCACCGCCGCGATGGACCCGTTGCTCACCTACGACCAGGTCACGAGGGTGGAACTGTGGAACGGCACGGACTGGGTGCGGGCCACCAACGACCCTTGCCCGGACGCCTGTGACGGTACCTTCCCCGGGGTCACGCTGACCTCGGACGAGCAGGACACGACCCTGGGCGTGCGCTTGGCAGTCGTCGAGTCACCGACTCGGGCCGACCGGATCGGCACCGATCCGACCGCTCCGCAGGTCGGCACCGGGGTGGCGAGCTCGATGGGCAACGATCGCGCACTGCGACTGGTCTTCGAGGTACGGGACACCCGCCGCAGCGACAGCGCACCGGCGCTGGGCACCTTGCTGCCCACGCCGACCGGCACCACCTACAACGTCGCGGGCGAACCGGGCATGGTGGACAACACCGCGCGCGCCACCGGCTACGACGGGGACTCCCAAGTGGCCACCGACACAGCCGATGACACCGTCACGATCCTCGACGTCCCGCTCAACGTCGGCATCGACAAGTCCTGGAGCGGTGGACCGCTGAGCGTGCCACCCGACGGTGTCTCGGCGCAGGACTATCCGTCCGGTCGGGTGACGATCTCCGCGACGAACCGGTCGGCGGCCAAGGTCGACTCGCTGACGATCAGCGATCCCGTCCAGGCCAGCAATCCGAACGCCTGCGCGGCGTCCACCAGCCAGAACACCTTCGACGTCTTCGATCTGACCGGAATCGTGTCGATCAGCACGCCGGGGGGCGCCGATGCGACGCGTACGAGAATCACGCTCGACGGCGCCGACCCGGCGGTCTACAGCGGTGCGAACGCGATCTCGCAGGTACTCGCCCTCGACGCCGACGACCTGGCCGGCGTGACCGGCGTCACGGTCGAGTTCGGTGGCCGGATCGACGCCAGCGCCAAGGCGGTGCTCGTCTTCGACACGCGCTTGCGGGAGACGCTCCGCAGCGACGGTACGGACGTCACCGCTGGACAGACCATCTGCAACGTCGCCGAGGCGCAGGTCGCCGATGCGGGCGGCAACACGTCCGAGGCGACGCCGACGGCGCAGGACGATGCGTCCATCACGCTGCAGGCGGTCGGTATCGGTCTGGACGTCACGAAGACGATCACCCCGGAGCAGGTCACCGAACCGCAGAGCGGGCCGGTGGCCGTCGTCCTGACCGGGCAGCCCACCTGTGAGATGGCCGACGGGACGTGCGTGGGTTACTCCCGCGCCAGCGAGATGACCCTGACCGACGACGACCCGAGGTTCTGGAACCAGTACGACCTGACCGGGCTCGATGCGATCACGCTGGCCGCCCCGGTCGACCAGGTGCGCGTCGACGCGCTGGTCGGCGGCACCTTCTCGCTCGATGTCGACGGCAATCCGACGCTGACCGGCGGCACCTGGGTGGAGGGCGCCTGGAGCGACGGCAGCGCGCCCACGCTGCCCGACGAGGTGCAGCCCGCCGACGTGCAGGGGTTGCGGTACGTCTTCAGCCGCGCCGACGGCGGTATCTGGGAGAACCCGCAGTACCCCGTGGAGACGGTCGGTTTCCAGGCCACGCGGCGTGCCACGCTCAACGTGGGCACGGACGGCGGCAGTGACTCCCCGGTGCAAAGCGATCTGCTCGGCAACGAGCCCGCCCCGGGTGAGACCTCACCGGGCGTGGCCACCGACACGGTCGACGGGTTCGTGGAGGGCGCGGATCTCGTGCCCGACGGCGACGGCGGCTTCGTCCCGGTGAGCGCGACAGACACCGCGACCGACGATGTGACCTACCACCACGCGCTCAACGCGGTGGAGGTGACGAAGCTGGTCAACGGGGTGTCGACGACGCCTCAGGTGGCTCCGGCCAGCACGATCACCTACACCCTGACGATGACCAACACCGGCGACGTGCCGATCGTCGATCCCGTGATGGTCGACGACATGCCGACCGACGGCTCGGGGAACCCGGTGCTCCAGTTCGATCCGGACACCGAACCCGAGAGCTACTACAGCTACGCCCTCAGTGGGCAAGCGCCGGATCCCGCGTCCGGCACCGCGATGCCCACCGATGCCTCCCAGGTGACCTCCGAGGCGATTTTGGCGGACGACGGCACGATCACCCAGCTCCGATTCGGCTTCCCGGCCGGAACCGTGCTGGAGGTCGGCCAGACCTACACCGTGACGGTCGCGGTCACCACCCGGCCCGGCCTGGTGGAGGGTTCCTACACCAACACGGTCGGCGTCACCGGTGAGCGGGCCTGGGACTCGTGCAACGGCGAGATTCGCAACCCCGCGACCGCGGAGGCCTGCACGGCGCAGGCCGACTTCCGCGTCACCTCCGCGGTGGCGCTGCGTTCGCAGAAGTTCGTCCGCGCCGATCTGAGCAGCGGCCCCGACCTGGGGGTCTTCGCCACCAAGCAGGGCGTGGAGTGCGCGCCGGAGGATTCCGGGGCGGCCGAGGGCTTCTACGCCAACCCCTGCGTCCCGCGCACCGCGCCTGGCCAGGACGAGCAGTGGCGGATGGTGTTCACCAACACCGGGAACCAGGCGCAGACCCAGATGGTCGCTTACGACCTCCTGCCCTACCCGGGTGACACCGGGGCGATCAACCCCGGATCACGTGGGTCGCAGTGGCAGCCGGTGCTCGCCGGCCTTCCCGTCCTGGTGGATGCACCGCAAGGCGCGACACTCAAGGTCGAGTACCTCACGCAGGACGTGATGACCCGCGTCCCGGCCTGTGACGTCGGCTCGGGCACCAGCCTGCTGACCTGCCCGGAGGACGAGTGGCAGGAGCTGACGGGCACCGAGACCCGCGACGTGCGGGCCGGGATCCGTGCCCTGCGGTTCAGCGTCACGTTCCCCGAGACCGGAGCATGGGCCGGCGGTGGGCAGTTCTCGATCGACCTGACCACCACCACGCCGGCCTACGCGGCCGATGCGGACGTCGATCAGATCGCCTACAACTCGGTTGCGGCGATCGGTGAGACGGCTGCGGGCGCGTCGACGCTTCCCGCCGAGGGCTTGCGGGTCGGTGTCGCGCTGGCCAGCGGCCCGGTCGAGGTGGTCAAGGAGGTGACCGGCGATCGTTCCGACGTCGCACCCGAGAGCTTCGATCTCACGCTGGAGTGCACTTCGTTGGGAGAAGACGTGCCGTTGGGGGACGCAGCGAACCTGACGGTGACCGCCGGTGTGCCGGCGACGGTGGACGGGATCCCCTACGGCTCCGAGTGCACCGTGACCGAGCCCGGTGGCTCGGGAGCGACCGAGTTCACCGCCACCACCGTGACCGTCGGCGACGCCACGGGCTCACCGGCGAGGATCGTGGCCACCAACCGGTACGACGCCACCAGCCTGCGTCTGCTCAAGACGGTCGACACCAGCGCGGTCGACGCGTCCGGTGAACCGATCGGATTCGGGCTCTTCTCGGCGGAGGCGGTGTGCACCTTCGCGGGTCGGCCCGTGTACGCGGACGGCTACGAGCCGAACGCCCAGGGTGCCATGAGCGTCGACCTGGCCGCGGGCGAGTCCGCCGACCTGACGGGGTTGCCTGTGGGCGCGGTCTGCACGGTGACCGAGACCGACACCGCGGGGGCGAGCAGCACCTCGATCTCCGTCAGTCAGGGCGACGGGGAGCCTGTGGTCACCGACGGGGCGTCCGCCGGGGTCATCCTGGTGGCCGGTGAGGACCAGCCCGCGTCCACGGCCGAGATCACCAACGTCTTCGCGACCGGAACTCTCGCCCTGAGCAAGGTGGTCGACGGTGACGGCGCCGCCTTCGGCGTCGGGCCGTTCACCGTGGACGTGCGGTGCACCCTGCCCGACGGTGACGGGACGCGAACGGTGTGGGACGGCGAGGTGACCCTCGGTGGCACCCAGCCGTGGACGGCGGAGATCACCGACATCCCTGCCGGCGCCAACTGTGAGGCCGACGAGACCGGCACCGGTGGGGCGACGAGCGTGGCGATCGATCCGGGAACGGTACAGATCGTCGCGGACCAGACGGTGACGGCGACTATCACCAACACCTACGCCGTGGGTTCCCTCGAGGTGACCAAGCAGGTCACGGGCGCAGGCGCAGGGCTCTACGGCAGCGGCCCGTTCGAGGTGTCGCTGACCTGCACCTTGGCCGACGCGCCGATCGAGGTGCCGGGCGGTGCGACGCGTGCGTTCTCGGTGGACGACCCGGCACGTTACGACGGCCTGCCTGTCGGGGCGCAGTGCGTCCTGGACGAGACCGATGACGGCGGGGCCACCACCTCGGTCGTCGAGGTGGACGGCGAGCAGACCGACGAGGTCGGCATCGTGGCGGACGGGCCCGTCCGGGCGAGCGTGACCAACACGTTCGACCTCGGGGCGCTGCAGATCACGAAGACCTTCGCGGGCTTCAGCAACGGCCGCACCGATGACGGGTTCGACTTCGCGCTTGCCTGCACCTTGTCCGACGGCACGGCCGTGACCGTTCCCGGCGGCGCCGGGCGCACGGTGTCGGCCGACGGCGGATGGACGACCTCCTACGCTGATCTGCCCGCGGGGGCCACGTGCACACTCACGGAGACGAGGACCGGGGACGCCGATCATGTCGCCATGAGCGCCGACGGGCACAAGGTCGACGTCACCGGAGCCAGCGCCGCCGTGGTCGTCCCGGCCGGCACCGTCGGCATCGAGGTCGAGAACAGCTGGGGCGTCCCGTTGCCCTTCCTCGGCGGGCTGCCCCGGACGGGATCGTCGCAACAGGCGGTGCTCGCTCTCGGTGCGGCGCTCGTGGCGCTCGCCGGTGGCGTGTGGCTCGTGGCAGGCGTTCGGCGTCGCCGGGAAACCGCCGGACAGGCCCGCGGCTGATGGCGGGTCTGCCCGCGGTTGCCATGACGCGAGCGTGGCCGATCAAGGTCCGACGGCCTGCGACGAGGCTGGGGGAGCACTCGTCTAGCCTGAAGGCGTGCAGGACGAGATGGCCGGTGCTGGTGGCTCCCCAACGGATGTGACCGGCCTGCCGCGGAGCACCCCGTCGCATCTGGACCGGCCCCGGCTGCTGTCGCTGCTGGGCGGAGCCGAGTCGGAGCCGCTGGTGGTGCTCCAGGCGGGGTCGGGATACGGAAAGAGTGCACTGCTCAGTTCCTGGGCACACCACCAGGCGGCCTCCACCAGCCTGGTGTGGGTCACCGCGGGCGCCGTCGTCGATCCGGCCGACTTCTGGGGGATGCTGGCGGGCCGCCTGACAGAGGCGATCGGGCCCGTGGGAGGCATCGAGCCGCTGGCTCAGCACCGTGAGGTGGGCCCGGGCTTCGTCGCGGCCCTGGGCCGGGCGGCCGGTGAGGTCCCCGGTGGGCTGAGCGTGGTGATCGACGAGTTCGAGCGGCTCGCCGGCAGCCCGGTGGAGCGCGACCTGATCACCATGGTGTCGCGGGCTCCCGGTCTGCGGTTGCTGGTCGGTACCCGCGTCACCTCGTTGGTCGGCGATGTCTCCACCGCCGCACGCCTGGACACGATCCTGGTCGGCCCCGAGGCCTTGCGATTCACGGTGGACGAAGCCTCCGCCTTGGCGGCCCGGCTCGATCTGAAGCTGTCACCGCTCGACGTGCGCACGGTGTGGGACGCGACGGACGGCTGGCCGTTCGGGGTCCGTGCGGTGCTGGAGCGCCGTCGGAGGGCGCCCTCCGTGCCATCCTCGTTCGAGGCGCCCGGTGGCCGTGGAGCCACGGCGGATGCCGACGTCGTGCACGGTCTGCTCCGGGACGCTGTGGCCGACCTGCCGGGATTCGACCGGTTGCGGGCGGTGAGCGTCGTGGACACGTTCTCCATGTCTCTGGCCGAGGCCCTCGGCGTGGAGCCCCGTTCCCGCGAACTGTTCACGGGGCTCGCTGGTCGGGGACTCGGCACGTGGGAGAAAGCCGGTGGCGTCCGGGAGTTCCGTTTTCACCTGCTGGTACGCAGGATGCTCCGCGAGGAACTCGCGGCGGATCCGGACGCCGAGCGCGCCGCCTACCGTGCACTCGCCGTGTGGCATGCCGCCCACGGCGACCATGCGCGGGCGCTGGCCGCCGCTGTCGAGGCCCGCGACTGGGCGGCTGCCGGCCGAGCGCTGCGCCACTGCATCGGAGGGATAACCGAGATCCTTGGCCCGCAGGGGCCCGATCTTGCCGTCGTCCCGGCAGCCGCCCGCGCCCGCGACCCCCTGCTGGGCTACGCCGTGGCCGTGTCGCACAGCACTCGTGGCCGCTGGCCGCAGGCCGCCGCCGCGTACCGCCGGACGGTGGAGGCCTGCGAGGAACGAACCTCCGGGCACGGCGGGCCTCCCGTCGAGGCCGCGTGGTGCCGCGGCCTCGCGGCGCTCGCCCTGCGCCAACTCGGTCGCTGGGACGAGGTGCCGCAGGCTTTCGCCGACGCTTCCGGCGCCCTGGAGGCGATGGACGACACCGATCCCGATCTGGATCAGCTACGCAGCTTCTTCCATATCCAGCGCTCCTCGACCCTCATCAACCTCGACCAGTTGGAGGATGCCTCCCGGGAACTCGCCCAGCGCCCGGCGCTGTTCGATTCCCCCGACTTCTGGATCCCGCAACTCCACGTGGTCTCCCTGCGCGCCCTCGCCGCGGCCCGACTCGGGGAAACCCACCGGGCGGCCCGCGCGATCGACGAGGTGCGGGCGATGACCGGAGCGGCCCAGTTCGTCGGGACGGTCTATGCCAATCCGCTGCACCTCGCCGCCGCCGAGGTGGCGTTGGAGAGACTGGACCTGGACGTGGCCTCCCACGAACTCGAGATCCTCAGCCCCCGCTGGGCGACGATCGAGCGGTGGCCGATGCTGCTGGAAGTGGGCACGCGGCTGCTGTGGTTCACCGAAGGCGCCGAGGAGGCGCTCCGGCATCTGTCCGCGGGCATGGGGGAAAAACGTGGCGTGCCACCGATCACCCCGGGGCTGGCTGACGTGTTGCGTGCGCTGAGAGCCGACCTGCTGCTCGCCCAGGGCCGGACCGCCGAAGCGGCGCGCGTCATCGGCAGCGGGTCGGTCGCCGCCCGGCCCAGGCTGGTGCTGTCCCAGGCCCTGCTGCTCTTCCAGCGTGGCCGATGGACCTCGCTCGCCGCCTTCGGTGCCGCGCATCGTTCCGATTCCCGGCTGACGGCGGCCCCCCGTCTGTCACTGCTGCTCCTGGAGGCATCGGCTGCTTTGCGGCTCGGTTCCTCGCCCGCGGACGCGTTCTCCCGGGCGTTGGGGATCGCCGAGCGTCACGGGCTGCGGGCCGCCTTCGGCGTGATACCGCTGGAGGATCGCGAGGAACTCGCCGCCCTGGACCCGCGTGGACGGGACTTCTTGGACGTGCCGTTCCGGTTCGTCCCGGCCGCTCGTCAGGCAGACCTGACTGAGCGGGAGCGGATCGTGCTGGCCGAACTCGTCCGTTCGCCGGGGGCGGGCGAGATCGCCATCGCGCTGCAGGTCTCGCGCAACACCGTCAAGACCCAGCTGCGGTCGATCTATCGCAAGCTCGGGGTGTCCACCCGGTCCGACGCCATCGCCCGCGGGCTGCGTGACGGCCTGGTGTGACCCTTCGGCCGCTCAGGAGGCGCGCAGGCGTCCCACCAGCTTGATGGCCTCGTCCACCCACAGCACGACCGAGGCCAGGCCCAGAGCCATCGCCCAGTGGGCCGGCCGGAGGGCCGCGGTGCCGAAGGCGACCTGCAGGAAGGGCACGTGGACGACGGCCACCTGCAGCACGGCGCCGAGCGCCAGGGAGCCCCACAGCCATCGGTTGGCGAACAGGTGATGGAAGGCACTCGTCGCGTCCGAGCGTGCGTTGAGGGCGTTGAACAGCTGCGCGAAGACCAGCGTGGTGAAGGCCGCGGTGCGGGCGACGGCGAGGGACTCGGTGCCCTCCACAAGGCCGCCGGGCAGCAGGACGTCGATGGCCATCAGCGCGCACCCCGCCATGACGAGCCCGATCACGATGATGCGGGTCCACATCGCCGTGTCGATGATGCGGTCCCGCGGGTCGCGCGGCGGACGCGCCATGACGTCGTCCATCTCGGGATCGACACCCATGGCCAGTGCCGGCCCGGAGTCGGTCACCAGGTTGATCCACAGGATCTGGGTGGCCAGCAGAGGCACGACTATCCCACCCGCCGGGCTGGCCTCGGTGAGGCCGAGCGCGTCGGCGAGCACCACGCCGAGGAACACCGTGGCCACCTCGCCCATGTTGGACGACAGCAGGTAGCGCAGGAACTTGCGGATGTTGTCGAAGATGATCCTGCCCTGGTGCACCGCGGTGACGATGGTCGCGTAGTTGTCGTCCGCGAGGATCATCGTGGCGGCCTGCTTGGTGACCTCGGTGCCCGTGATCCCCATCGCGATGCCGATGTCGGCGCTCTTGAGCGCGGGTGCGTCGTTGACCCCGTCGCCGGTCATCGCGACCACGTGGCCGTCGGCCTGCAGCGCGTCGACGATGCGCAGCTTGTGCTCGGGGGCGACCCGGGCATAGACGGAGACCTCGCGGGTGGCCTGGTGGAACTCGTCCGCGGTCATGGCGTCGATCTGGTTGCCGGTGAGCGCAGTGGAAGCTCCACCGGGGACGATGCCCAGGTCGCGTGCGATGCGGGTGGCCGTGGCCGGATGATCCCCGGTGATCATGACGGTGCGGATACCGGCTCGATGCGCCTGCGCGATGGCTCCGGTGACCTCCTCGCGCGGCGGATCGATGATGGCGACGACCCCGAGGAACGTCAGCCCGTGTTCGGCCTCCTCGCCCATCCGGCTCTCGGAGGACAGCTCGCCGGCGTCGACATCACGCCTGGCCAGTCCCAGGGTGCGATAGGCCTGGCCCGACAGTTCCTCCACCCGGCCGAGGATCCGGCGCCGCCAGGCGTCGGTCAGGGGTTCCTCGCCCCCGTCCACGCTCACCGCCGTGCACCGGTCGAGCAGGACGTCCGGGGCGCCTTTGCTGAACAGGACGAGCCCCGACCCGGCATCGTGCACCACCGACATCATCTTGCGCTGCGAGTTGAACGGGATCTCCGCGCGGCGTGTGAAGCCCTCCGCGTGCTCGGCCGCCCCGTCGAGTTTGCGCAGGGCGACCAGCAGGGCCGCCTCGGTCGGATCGCCCTGGATGCCCCATTCGCCGTCGTCCTCGTTCAGAGCGGCGTCGTTGGCCAGCGACCCGGCCAGCAGCACGCCGGTGGCCTCCCGTAACACGGTGTCGGGGTCGCGTCCGGCATCGACGACACGCGCCTGCCCCTCGGGTCGGTAGCCGGTGCCGGTGAGCTCCAGCTCACCCGAGGGCGTCACGACGCGGGCGAGTGTCATCTCGTTGCGGGTGAGGGTGCCGGTCTTGTCCGAGCAGATGACCGATGCCGAGCCCAGCGTCTCCACCGAGTGCAGGTCCTTCATCACCGCGTTGTGCCGCGCCAGGACGCGGACCCCCATCGCGAGGACGAGGGTCAGGATCGCGGGCAGCCCCTCGGGCACAGCGGCGACGGCCAGGGACACGCCCATGAGCAGGATGTCGACGAGGTCCTCGGGCGATCGCGCGCCGCTGATGACGGTGAGCACCGCCATGACCACCACGGCTATCCCGATGACCAGAAGGCCCAGCATGCGTGACACCGCGGCGATCTCGCGCTCCAACGGTGTGGGCGCCTGCTCGGTCTCGTCGAGCAGGGTGGCGATCGCGCCCATCTGCGTGCCCATCCCGGTGGAGGTCACGACGGCGCGTCCCACACCCTGGACGACCGACGTGTCCTTGAAGACCATGTTGGTGCGCTCGGCCAGCGGGGCATCGGGTGGCAGCGTCCCTTCGGTCTTGTCCACCGCCTCCGACTCGCCGGTGAGCGAGGCCTCCTGGACGCGCAGTGCGGCGGCCGTGACCAGCCGCGCATCGGCGCCCACGGTGTCGCCCTCGGCGAGGACGAGCACGTCCCCGCGAACGATCGTGATGGTCGGGATCGTGACCCGGGCACCGTCGCGCACCACGGTGGAATTGGGGGCGGTCATCGACGACAGCGCGGCGACGGCGTCAGCGGCCCTCGCCTCCTGCACGAAGCCGATGACCGCGTTGGCGACGACGATCAGGGCGATGACGATCGCGTCCACGGGCAGGCCGTGCCCGCCCTCGACCACCCACGCCGCCACGGAGATGGCGATCGCGACGAGCAGCAGATACACCAGCGGATCCTGGAACTGTGCCAGCACCTTTCGGCACAGGGGAACCGGTGGCTTGCCGCGCAGCTCGTTGGGGCCCTCGTCGGCGAGCCGGCGTGCCGCCTCGGCGGCGTTCAGGCCCGCGGCCGGATCGGTCCGCAGTTCCGTGATCAGTTCCGTCAGATCACGAGCATGCATCGTGGGGGTGGACGAGGATGTGGGCCGGGGCTCGCTCGGGCTCATGGATCAACTCTGTGCGCCCCCGGGGCACGGATCAAGCGTCCCCGCGTGTTGCGTCCGGGTATCGCCGCGCCAGCACCACCCCGTCGCTCAGGGTCGCCGGTTCGCCGTCCGGGCCCGTGGCGAGGCGCTGCCTGACCTCGCAGACGAGCACCTGCCATTCGCGCTCGTCGAGAGCCAGAGCCTCGGCCTCCTCCCGTGGAGTGGGAAATCGGTGCTCTTTTTCGTGGAGGGCACTCGCCCAGGGCGGGGCAGCGGCGTGCGAGGTGACGAGCAGGTGCCCGCCGGGAGCCACATGACCGGCCGCACGGCGCAGGATCTCGGTGCGGGGCAGACCCACCGGGGAGTGAAGGAAACTCGCCGTCACCAGGTCGTAGTCCCCGAGGCCGCCCGGTTCGGACAGATCGGTGGCCAGGAATTGCGCCCGGTTGCCGGGGATGCCCGCTTCCCGGGCGGCCTCCGCCGCCCGGGCGATCGCGGTCGGTGAGATGTCGAGGCCGGTCGCGGTCCAGCCGTGCTGGGCGAGCCAGATGACGTCGCCTCCCTCGCCACAGCCCAGATCGAGGGCGCGTCCCGGTGGAAGGGCCCCGGCGATGTCGGCCAGCACCCGGTTGACCCGCCCGGACCACACCGGTCCCGAACCCGAGTAGCGATCCTCCCAGTAGTCGACGGGCGCGATCTCCGGCCATCCGGCCTGGTTCCCGTCCGCGTGGCCGTGGTCGTCGTTCCCGGCCTGGCCCGCGTCGTTCGGCGGAGTGTCCTCGGGCCCGCCCGTTGCCGTGTCGTTCGCTCGTTCCTGCATGTCTCAACTCCATCGGGGAACGGACGGAATCGCAAGCATCCGGCGTCGTGGCTCGGCCTGTGGCGCCGCGCCCGGCGCTGCTAGCATGACGCGCATGCAACCCAGTACCCATGCCGCCGCGTCGCTGGCATGGGTGCGCCTGTGTTGCTGTCGTCGCGCCTGACGCGCGGCTCGCTCGCCTTCGCGATACGCCGTTCGGCCTCGTGGGGACGCGCATGTGCTCCCGCCCGGGCCGCCGGCCGGTTCACGCCGTCGGACCACGGCCCTCGCAAAGCCCCTCATCCCGTGACAGCGCCGGTTCGCCCACCCGGCTCGCGGCACCGTCACCGAGCACGCGATCTGAAAAGGAACACCATGACTGCCAAGAAGACGACCACGAGGACGCGGCAGACAGCGCGCGTCAAGGCCACGGACCTCACGTGCACCGACTGTGCCGTGACGGCCTGCCGGGTCGGCACCGGGCTGGGCAACGGCACACGCTTCCCCGACTTCTGCCTGAGCACCTCGCTCGATCCCTCGACCCTCACCGAGGTCCTCGGCCGCTACGACGAGCAGGATGCGCACCGCGTCATGGTCGCCGCCGCCGAGACCGAGCACGAGGGATACGGCCGTTGGCCGCGGGTGGAGGAGACGATCCAGTTCGCCCGCAAGATCGGTGCGCACAAGCTCGGGATCGCCACGTGCGTGGGGCTGATCCAGGAGTCCCGCACCCTGGCTCGCATCCTGCGCGATCGGGGCTTCGAGGTGTTCGGTGTGGGGTGCAAGGTGGGGACGACGGCCAAGCACGAGGTCGGCATCGACGCGGCCTGCGAGCAGACCGGGGTGAACATGTGCAACCCGATCCTCCAGGCCGAACTGCTCAACGAGGAGGGCACCGACCTCAACATCGTGGTGGGCCTGTGCGTGGGCCACGACGCGCTGTTCGTCCGGCACTCGAAGGCCTACGCCACCACCCTGGTCGCCAAGGACAGGGTCACGGGGCACAACCCGATCGCGGCGCTCTACCTGAACGGCTCGTACTATCGCAAGCTCAACGACGAGTGGGACCGGCCGGCCGAACTCACGGAACCGGGGGACAGCCGGTCCGCGTCCTGACGAGAACCGGGCGGTCGCCGGTGTCTGCCGGGCTGACCACGTGGAATAGGACGAGCGGCCCCCGCGTTGTAGGCTTGTTCCTCGGCGCCGGTTCACGCCATGCCTCCGAGAGGAGGACCGCCCCCGGGCGGCAGGCGACCCGGCACGACATACAAGGAGAAGAAACCCATGAAGCAGGGCATTCATCCCGAGTACCACGACGTCAAGGTCGTGTGCACTTGTGGCAACCAGTTCACCACACGCAGCACCTTCACCGGCGACGTGATGGCCGCCGACGTGTGCTCCGCGTGCCACCCGTTCTACACCGGCAAGCAGAAGATCCTCGACACCGGTGGCCGCGTGGCACGGTTCGAGCGCCGCTACGGCAAGGGGAACAAGAAGTAGGCATCGCGTGCAGGCGCTGGTCGGCGGCAGGTCCGTCGTCCGGCGCCTGCTGCATTGTCCGAACCTGTTCGCACCCGGGAGGAAAGTTTGTTCGAGGCAGCCGAGGGCATGCGTCACGAGTACGCCGAGCTCGAGACCCAGATGGCCGATCCCGCGGTGCTGGCCGACGTCAGCCGGTCGCGCACCATCGGCCGCCGTTACGCGGAGCTGGGCCAGATAGTCAAGGCGCTCGACGAGTACGACCAGCTCGCCGCCGATGAACAGGCTGCCGACGAGCTCGCCGCGGAGGATCCGGCGTTTGCGCCGGAGGGCGACGCCATTCGTGAGCGCCTGGCCGTCGTCCAGGACAAGCTGACCGCCCTGCTGGCACCGCGTGACCCCAACGACGCCAACGACGCGATCATGGAGATCAAGTCGGGGGAGGGCGGCGAGGAATCCGCGCTGTTCGCCGGCGACCTGCTCTCGATGTACACGAGGTTCAGCGAGCAGCACGGGTGGAAGCTCGACATGCTGGACGCCGAGCCCACCGACCTCGGCGGCTACAAGTCGGCGACGATCGCCATCCGGGCGCCCGGACAGCCCGGGCCGGACGAGGCACCCTACGGCGTCCTGAAGTTCGAGGGCGGTGTGCACCGTGTGCAGCGCGTGCCCGTCACAGAGTCCCAGGGACGCATCCACACCTCGGCCGCCGGTGTGCTCGTGATGCCCGACGTCGAGCCGGACGAGGTGCAGATCGCCGACGACGACCTGCGTATCGACGTCTACCGTAGCCATGGCAAGGGCGGTCAAGGCGTGAACACCACCGATTCCGCGGTGCGGATCACCCATCTGCCGACGGGCATCGTCGTGACGTGCCAGGACGAGCGCTCGCAGCTCCAGAACAAGGAGCAGGCCATGCGCATCCTGCGTGCCCGACTGGTGGCCCAGGCCGAGGAGGAGTCCGCACAGGCCGCCGCGGCACAGCGCAAGTCGCAGGTGCGCACCGTCGACCGTTCGGAGCGCATCCGCACGTACAACTTCCCGGAGAACCGCATCACCGACCACCGCATCGGGTACAAGGCGCACAACCTCGACCAGGTGCTGGCCGGCGACCTCGGCCCACTCATCGAGGCGCTCCAGGCTGCCGACCTCGCCGAACGCCTGGACCGCGTCGCGGAGCGCTGACATGAGGGCCGACGTCCTCGTCCGCGAACTGGCCGATCGCCTGGAATCCGCCGGCATCGACCAGGCCGCAGCCGTCGCCCGCGAACTCGTCGCCTGGGTGGCCGGGGTGACTCCGGGCCGCCTGTACGCGGTCACGGGTCTGGACGCCGCCGCGGTGAGCAGGGCGCGCGAGGGTGCCGATCGCGTCGCGGCGCACACGCCGGTGCAGCACGTGACCGGGATCGCGGGGTTCTGGGGCCGCGACCTGGCCGTCGGACCGGGTGTGTTCATCCCCCGTCCTGAGACCGAGATGCTGGCCGATTGGGCCGGACGACGGCTTCGTTCCCGGGGGGTGGTCACGTCTCCGGGCACGAGCGGGCAGTCGCCCCTCGTCGTCGACCTGTGTTCGGGCTCCGGTGCGCTGGCGCTGGCGATGCACGATGTGCTGCCGGGTGCCCGCGTGCTGGCCGTGGAACGTTCGCCGCAGGCACTGGTGTGGCTGCGGCGCAACGTCGAGGGCACACCGGTCGAGATCGTGGCGGGCGACATGGCCGAGGTGCCGCACGAGTTCGACGGTCGTGTCGACCTCGTTGTGGCCAACCCACCCTATGTGCCCTCGGGAACGCATCTGCCGCCCGATGTGGCGGGTCATGATCCGGACGAGGCGCTCTTCGCGGGCACCGACGGGCTCGATGCCGTCCGTGTGCTCGTGGGCGTCGCCGGGCGGCTGCTGCGTCCCGGGGGAGTGCTGGCCTTCGAGCACGACGACTCCCAGGGTGCCTCCGCGCCAGCGGTGGCCGTCGCCGACGGTAGGTTCGTCGACGTCGAGGACCACGACGACCTGGCCGGACGCCCTCGCTTCACCACCGCGCGGCGCGCGGACGACGACCGGGGTTCCCACGGCGATCGGGGCCTTCACGGATCCGGCGTGGGAGGATGAGCACCGTGACGAACGAGTCCGTTCCCGAACCCACTTCCTCGCGCTTCGACCTCTCGCAGGATCGCGAGGCCGCCTTCGACGCCGCCGCACGTGCGATCGGCCAGGGGCGTTGCATCGTCCTGCCGACCGACACGGTGTACGGCATCGGTGCCGATCCGTTCGATCCCGACGCCGTGCAGGGTCTTCTGAACGCCAAGCAGCGCGGTCGTGACATGCCTCCGCCGGTGCTGATCGCCGAGCCCGCGATGCTGCGCGCTCTCGTGGACAGCGTCCCGGACAGCGCGGAACGGCTGGTGTCGGCGTTCTGGCCGGGTGCCCTCACCCTCATCTGCAAGGCCCAGTCCGAACTGCGGATGGATCTGGGGACGACCCACGGGACGATCGCGGTGCGCGTCCCCGACGATCGCAACGCGCGCGACCTCCTGCGCCACACGGGCCCCCTCGCCGTGAGCTCGGCGAACATCTCCGGCCGCCCTCCGGCCACGACCGTGGACGACGCCTCGGCCATGTTGGGTGAGGCCGTCGCGGTGTATCTCGACGGCGGGCCGACACCGGGAGCCGTGGCGTCCACGATCATCGACTTCACCGGCACCGCGACCGGCAGGATCGTGCGCGCGGGTGTCATCCCGTTCGAGGAACTAGCCGAGGTCGCCCCCGGCCTGGTCGACCTGGCACCTCCGGCCGGCGAGGAAGAACCGGATGCGTGAGTACATCCTGGTGATGCTGGCCGGCGCCGCCACGACCTATCTGTTGTCAGGGCTGGCCAGGGCCGTCGCGATCAAGCTGGGCATCGAGGCCCAGGTGCGCGAGCGGGACGTGCACAGCAGGCCGACGCCCTACCTCGGCGGGGTGGCGATGCTGGCCGGTGTCGCCGTGGCGTTCCTGCTGGCCTCGATCATGCCGTTCCTGGGACGTCACGAGGTGGTCACACGTGATTCCTTGGGCATCTTCGCGGCCGCGGCGCTGGTCTGCGCCGTCGGTGTCGTCGACGATGCGATCGAACTCCCCGCCGTCGCCAAGGCCGCCGGCCAGGTGCTCGCTGCGGGCATCGCCGTGCTCAACGGCGTCCGCATGTACTGGATCTCGTTGCCCGACCGGATCATCGCGCTCGACCAGCCCACGTCGATCATCATCACGGTGGTCTTCATCTTCATCTGCGTGAACGCGATCAATTTCGTCGACGGCCTGGACGGATTGGCCGCCGGGGTGGTCGCGATCGGATCCGCGGCGATGTTCACCTACACATATGTGCTCGCCCGTGAGCAGAATTTCGTGGTGGCGACCACGGCCAGCCTCGTCACCTCGACCACCACGGGCGTATGCCTCGGGTTCCTGCCCCACAACTTCCACCGGGCCAGGATGTTCATGGGCGACTCCGGTTCCATGCTCCTGGGCCTGCTGCTGGCCTGCTCCTCGCTCTCGTTCACCGGCCAGATCGACTCCCGCGCGCTCAGCGAGAGCGGAACGGGCGTGCTGCCCAGCTGGCTGCCGCTCGTCCTTCCGTTCGCGATCATGGCGCTTCCGCTGTTCGACCTCGTGGCGGCCTACGTCCGCCGCACGTGGAACGGGAAATGGTGGTTCGTCGCCGACAAGCAGCACCTGCATCACCGTCTGCTCCAGCGCGGCCACTCGGTGGTGGGAGCCGTGCTCGTCATGTACCTGTGGACCGCGGTGATCGGGTTCGGGGTCGTCCTGATCGGTCTGCTGCGTTCCTGGTGGGTGGTGGTCGCGTTCGTGGCCGCCGTGGTGACGCTGATCGTGACGACCGCCCGCGTGGCGCCTGCGCCGCGGGAGCCCGCGACACCCCGGGTACCCGCCGACGTGGCAGACAAGTGACCCTGGACGTCCGAAAAGTGACTCGGCTTGCACGAAGGGTGACTCGTCGCGTCGGCCACCGGTGGCCTACAGTGGGACTATTCCACGACGATCAGGGACGATGAGGAGGTGCCGGGTGGGGTCGCAGCCTGGAGCCCTCTCCGTCCGGTCACGCCCGATCACGGGCGCCCTGGTCGGCTGCGTGGGCGCGTCGGCGCTGGCAGCGGTGGTCGCGGGGTTCGTCGGCGGGTTCCGCGGCACCGGCAGCGTGGCGATCGTGTCGGTCGTGGTGCTGGCCTACTTCGTCTCGGGGCAGATCGTCGAGAGCCTCGCCCTCGGGTTCGCCGACGTCACCGGCCTGGCCATCGTCCTCGCCTCGTACGCGGTGCGGGTGGGGCTGCTGGGCATCGTCCTGTGGTGGGCTGTGTCCCATCCCGGTCTGACCGGCTGGACGCGCCCCGTGTGGGTGGTCGTGGGCGCCCTGGCGTCGGTCATCGGTTGGCTGGCCGGCCTCGTGACCGGTCACGCCCGCTCGCGTGTCGCGATCTACGATCAGCCCTATCGTGCCCCGGCGGGGTGGGACGAATGAGCGTGCGTGAGCCGCAGCATCGGGCCGCCGACGCCGCGTCCGGTGCGCGCCCGGGGGGCAGGGATCAAGGCATGGTGATCCTCAGTTACCTGCTCGCGGGCATCGGGCTCTATGGTGGGTTGGGCTGGTTGGCCGATCATTTCTGGCACATCTCGTGGGGGCTGCCCGTCGGGATCATAGTGGGTCTCGCGGCAAGCCTGTACATCATCATCAAGAGGTTCGGGAGCGGCGAATGATCCCCATGGAGGGCGGCGGCTACACCGCGCCAGGCCTGGACGACTTCAAGTTCGAGGGTCTGTTCGGCACCGACTGGATCACCAAGCCGATGCTCCAGGCCGTGATCGCGGCCGTCGTGGTCGTCGTCGTGTGGGCGGTCATGGCCCGCCGACTGCGGGTCGTCCCGGGCAAGGCCCAGTACGTCATGGAACTCATCTACGACTCGATCCGCAACGGGGTCGGACGCGACATGCTGGGCCCGGGATTCCGTCCCTACATCGGCCTTCTGGTCGGTCTGTTCTCCTATGTCCTGCTCAACAACTGGTTCGGCGAGTTGTTCTTGTTCATGTTCCCCACGTTCTCGAACATCGGTTACACCTGGGGTGTGGTGGCCATGGTGTTCGTCATCTACGTGTGGGCGGGCTTCAAGGCCCACGGCCCGGGGTATCTACGGCACGCGCTCATCCCCGAGGGCGTGCCCTGGTACCTCTACATCATGATCATCCCGATCGAGTTCATATCGACCTTCATCACCAGGCCGTTGACCCTGGGGGTGCGACTCTTCGCGAACATGTTCGCGGGTCATCTGACGATCATGGTCTTCGTCCTGGGCGGCTCGTTCCTGCTCACCTACGCCGGCAACGCCGTCTACAACGTCAGCGGGGCTTTCTCGCTGCTGTTCAGCTTCGTCATGATGGGATTCGAGTTGTTCATCGGGTTCCTGCAGGCGTACATCTTCACCCTTCTGACCGCCCAGTACATCTCATCGTCGATCAGCGAAAACCACTGATCGCGCAAGCCTCGTCCTCCGACGATCCATATCGAAAGGAACAACCAATGACCGGCTCCATCAACGTCATCGGGTACGCCCTTGCCACGCTCGGCCCCGCCATCGGTGTCGCGATGATCTTCTCCTCGGCCATCAACGGCATCGCCCGTCAGCCCGAGGCCCGCGGTGCCCTGATGGGCGCGGTCTACATCGGCTTCGCCGTCGTCGAGGCGCTGGCCATCCTGGGCTTCGTCCTCGCGTTCGTGATCCGCTGATCGGGCCCGGCATGTCGGTTTTCGCATTGGTCCCCCTGGAGGGCATGCTGGGGCCGCTAGCGCCGGAGCACTGGCAGGAGTTCGCGGTGGGGCTGGTCCTGGCCGTCATCGTGGCCGCCGGGGTGCAGAAGCTCGTGGTGCCCCGGTTCGAGGCCATGTACGCCGAGCGATCCGCGCAGATCGAGGGCGGCATCAACCGGGCCGAGGTCGCGCAGGCCGAGGCCCAGCAGGTCAAGAAGCAGTACCAGGAGCAGTTGGCCGCCTCGCGCCAGGAGGCGGCGGAGTTGCGCGAGCAGGCTCGTGCCCAGGGGACGCAGATCCTCGCCGAAGCCCGGGCGCAGGCCCAGCAGGAGTCGGAGCGGATCATCGAGCGTGCTCGCCAGCAGATCCAGGTGGAGCGCGACCAGGCATTCGACGACCTCCGCGGCGAGGTCGGCGGCCTGGCCATGACGCTGGCGGAGAGGATCGTGGGCGAGTCGCTGCGCGATTCCGCCCTGGCTCAGCGCTCCGTCGACCGGTTCTTGGACGAACTGGAGCATCAGCCGGCCCGCACCGCCCCGGACTACGTGCCCGATGACCTCACGGGGCAGGGCGACTGATGAGCGACCGGCTCGACCGCGAGATCGACGCCCTCGGCCTGACCGCCGCGGACGTCCAGGGTCTGTTCGACGCCTCCGACGCGCTGGCAGCGCAGTTCCGGCTGCGGGCGACGTTGAGCGATCCCGCGATCCCGGCCGGGTCGCGCCGGTTGATCGCCCACAGGCTTTTCGACGGCAGGATCCCGGCCGGGGCGGCCGATGCCCTGGCGGCGGCCTCAGCGGCGTCGACGAGCGCGGGAGAGCTGGAACGGGCCGTGGAACGCCAGGCCGTGCGGGTCACCCTGATGCGGGCCGCGTCGGTGGATGCCGTGCGCGACGAACTGTTCCACGTGGCGCGGCTCGTGGAGGCCGACCCCGATCTGCAGCGCACCCTGACCGATCCGCTGGTCGAGGTGCCCGCGCGCCAGGCCCTGGTCGCCCAGATCCTGGCGGGCAGGAGCCAGCCGGAGACCCTCACCCTGGCCGATCGTGCGGTGCTGGACCGGGGGCGGACGATCGTGCGTACGCTTGACGAGTACGTCGAGGAGGCGGCGGCGCTGCGGCGCCATCAGGTGGCGAGGGTGACGGTGGCCACACCGCTGACCGGCGAGCAGCTGTCGCGGCTGCGCACCCAGCTGACCCGGATCTACGGGCAGGGGATCGACGCCGAGGTCTTCGTCGACCCCGAGGTGGTGGGCGGCGTCCGCGTGGAGGTGGGCGACGACCTCATCGACGGCACGGTCCGCAACACGTTGGACGATGCGCGCCGCCTGATCAGCTGACATGTACAGCTGCCCGCGGCAGGGCAACAAGGGACGACCCCGGTTGGCGGGGAGGTAAGGAAGTGGAGACGACGCCATGGCGGAACTGACGATTCGCCCGGACGAGATCCGTGATGCGCTGACCTCGTTCGTCGAGAGCTACAACCCCGCGCAGAGCGCGCGCGAAGAAGTCGGGACCGTCATCACCTCGGGCGACGGTATCGCCCGGGTCGAGGGACTTCCCTCGGCGATGGCCAACGAACTGCTGGAGTTCGAGGACGGCACACTCGGCATCGCGCTCAACCTCGAACCACGTGAGATCGGCGTGGTGGTGCTCGGCGACAGCGAGGGCATCGCGGAGGGATCGACCGTGCGCGGCACCGGTGACATCCTGTCGGTGCCGGTCGGCGACGGCTACCTGGGCCGTGTGGTGGATGCGATGGGCAACCCGATCGACGGCAAGGGGCCGATCACCGGGTCGCTGGAGCGGCGCCCGCTGGAACTCCAGGCCGCGGGTGTGATGAGCCGTCAGGAGGTCAACGAGCCGCTGGCGACGGGTCTGAAGGCCGTCGATGCGATGACCCCGATCGGGCGCGGCCAGCGCCAGCTCATCATCGGCGACCGCAAGACGGGCAAGACCGCGATCGCGATCGACACGATCCTCAACCAGAAGGCCAACTGGGCCTCGGGTGACCCGAAGAAGCAGGTGCTGTGCATCTACGTGGCGGTGGGCCAGAAGAACACCACCGTCGCCGAGGTGCACGATGTGCTGACCAAGGGCGGCGCCATGGACTACACGGTGATCGTCAACGCGCCGGCGTCCGACCCCGCGGGCTTCAAGTACATCGCCCCCTATGCCGGCTCGGCCATCGGCCAGAACTGGATGTACCAGGGTCGGCACGTGCTGATCGTCTTCGACGACCTCACCAAGCAGGCCGAGGCCTACCGCGCCATGTCGCTCCTGCTCCGTCGTCCGCCGGGCCGCGAGGCCTACCCGGGCGATGTCTTCTACCTCCACAGCCGCCTCCTGGAGCGCTGCGCGAAGCTGTCGGACGACCTGGGCGGCGGATCCATGACGGGGCTGCCGATCGTCGAGACCAAGGCCAACGATGTGTCGGCCTATATTCCGACGAACGTGATCTCGATCACCGACGGGCAGATCTTCCTGCAGTCCGACCTGTTCAACGCCAACCAGCGTCCGGCCGTCGACGTCGGCATCTCGGTCTCCCGGGTCGGCGGCGCCGCGCAGACCAAGGCCATGAAGAAGGTCGCCGGCACTCTGAAGATCTCACTGGCCCAGTACCGCGACATGCAGGCATTCGCGATGTTCGCGTCCGACCTGGACGAGGCCTCGAAGCGCCAGCTCGACCGCGGCGCTCGCCTCATGGAACTCCTGCGCCAGCCCCAGTACCATCCGATGCCCGCCGAGGAGCAGGTGGCGGTGATCTGGGCCGGGACGACCGGGCAACTGGACGACGTCCCGGTCGCCGATGTGCAAAGGTTCGAGCGCGAGTTCCTCGACCACCTGCGCCACGGCTCGACCCTGCTGACCGAGGTGGCGTCCACCGGGCAGTTGAGCGACGAGAACCTGGCGACGCTGGCGGAGCTCATGACCGTGTTCAAGGCGACCTTCCGCACGGCCGACGGGCACCTGCTCGGCGATTCGGACGCCGACGAGGTCACCGAGGACGACATCCACCAGCAGCAGATCGTCAAGCAGGCGCGCTGACCATGGCGTCGTCCCTCAGAGAACTGCGGCAGCGCCGCAATTCCGTGGCCACAACGATGAAGATCACCAAGGCCATGGAGTTGATCGCTGCGTCCCGGGTGAACCGGGCGATGCAAAAGGCGGAGGCGTCGCAGGAGTACACCTACGAACTGCACCGGGCGGTGAACGCGGTGGCGACCTTCGCCCACGTGGATCATCCGCTGACCAACGAGCATCGGGAGCGCAAACGCTCGGCCGTGCTCGTGATCAGCAGCGACCGTGGCCTGGCGGGCGCATACTCGGGCAACGTGGCGCGTGCCGCTGAGGGATTGATCGACATGCTGCGGGCCAAGGGCATGGAGGTCGAGCTGTACACCTCGGGACGCAAGGCCCAGGAGTACTTCGAGTTCCGCGGCACGCAGCTCAAGCAGTCGTGGGTGGGATTCAGCGAGGAACCGCACTACGAGCACGCCAGCGAGATCGGCCGTGTACTGATGGACGCGTTCCTCACCCGCCAGTCGCAGGGCGGCGTGTCGGAACTCCACGTGGTCTACACGCACTTCCGGTCGCAGTTCTCGCAGCGCGTGCGCATCGTCCGGCTGCTTCCCCTCGAGGTGGTCGAGGGCGCGGAGGAACAGATCTCGGACGCCGACGAGCAGGCCCCGACCCTCGAGGAGCAGGACGGCCCCGTGCCCGACTACGCCTTCGAGCCCGATCCGGAGACGGTGCTGGACGCCTTGTTGCCGATGTACATCATCGACTCCATCAAGTTCATGCTGCGCCAGGCAGCCGCCTCGGAGCTGGCGTCGCGCCAACAGGCCATGCATTCCGCCACGGACAACGCCAACGAGTTGATCCGCGACCTGACCCGGCAAGCCAACCAGGCACGGCAGGCAGAGATCACCCAGGAAATCAACGAAATCGTCGGCGGCGCTGGAGCGCTGTCGGAGTTGGGACAGGAGCGCTGAACCCATGACCACAGTTGCCGAGGGCACCGGTACCGCTGCCGCACCGACCTCGGGTGACGGACGAGTCACCCGCGTCATCGGGTCGGTGGTCGACGTCGAGTTCCCCTCAGACCGGATCCCGGAGATCTACAGTGCGCTGCTCGTCGACGCAGGTGTGGGGGACGCGCGGCGTCCGATCACCCTGGAGGTGCAGTTGCAGATCGGCGACAACGAGGTGCGCTGCATCGCGCTCAAGCCGACCGACGGCATCAGGCGGGGCTCCCCGGTGCAGGACACCGGCTCCCCGATCACCGTGCCCGTCGGGCAGATCACCAAGGGTCACGTGTGGAACGTGACGGGGGAGGTGCTCAACGTCGACCCCGCCACCGTGCAGGTCTCCGAACGCTGGCCGATCCACCGCGACCCGCCGAAGTTCGACGAACTGCAGCCCGAGACCCAGATGATGGAGACCGGCATCAAGGTCATCGACCTGCTCACCCCGTACGTGCAGGGCGGCAAGATCGGCCTGTTCGGTGGTGCCGGGGTGGGCAAGACGGTGCTCATCCAGGAGATGATCTTCCGCATCGCCCACAACTTCGGCGGCACCTCGGTGTTCGCCGGGGTGGGGGAGCGCACCCGTGAGGGCAACGACCTGATCAACGAGATGGACGGGGCCGGCGTCCTCAAGGACACCGCGCTCGTCTTCGGTCAGATGGACGAGCCCCCGGGCACCCGCCTGCGTGTCGCTCTGTCGGCCCTGACGATGGCCGAGCATTTCCGCGACGTCGAGAACCAGGACGTGCTGTTGTTCATCGACAACATCTTCCGGTTCACGCAGGCGGGCTCGGAGGTTTCGACCCTGCTCGGACGCATGCCCTCGGCCGTGGGCTACCAGCCCAACCTGGCCGACGAGATGGGGCAGCTGCAGGAGCGGATCACCTCGACGCGCGGCCATTCGATCACCTCGATGCAGGCCATCTACGTGCCCGCCGACGACTACACCGATCCCGCACCGGCGACCACTTTCGCCCACCTCGACGCCACCACCGAACTGTCGCGCGCGATCGCGTCCCGCGGCATCTACCCGGCCGTCGATCCGCTGGCCTCCACCAGCCGAATCCTGGACGCGCAGTACATCGGGCAGGACCACTACGACGTCGCGACGCGCGTGAAGCAGATCCTGCAGCGCAACAAGGAGCTTCAGGACATCATCGCCATCCTCGGCATCGACGAGCTGTCGGAGGAGGACAAGATCCTCGTCAACCGCGCCCGGCGCATCCAGCAGTTCCTCAGCCAGAACTTCTACGTGGCCGAGAAGTTCACGCAGGTGCCCGGCTCCACGGTTCCTGTCGACGAGACCGTCGCGAGCTTCAAGAAGATCTGCGAAGGTGAATGCGACGACATCCCGGAGCAGGCGTTCTTCAACGTCGGTGGCATGGACGACGTCATGAAGAAGTGGGAACAGATCAAGAAGGGCGCCTGATGGCAGCCCCGTTGCTGTCGGTGAAGGTGGTCGCCACCGACGGCCTCGTGTGGAAGGGCGACGCCGTGAGCGTGCTCGTCCGCACCACCGAGGGCGACATCGGCATCCTGGCGAATCACGAGCCCGTGATGGCCGCGCTGGTGCCCCACGGCGCCGAGATCGTGACCCCCGACGGCGTACGGCACGTCATCGCGATCGACAGCGGTTTCATCTCGGTGTTCGAGAACAACGTGTCGGTGCTGTCGGCGTTCGGCGAGCTCGCCCAGGAGATCTCGCTCGAACAGGCCCGCGTGGGGCTCGCGCGGCTGCACGACAAGGTGGACGCGGCCGAGGCCGATGATCGCGAGTTGCGTCAGTACCGCAGGCTTGAGGCCCAGGTGAAAGCAGCCGAGAAGTACGAGCTGCTCACCAACGGGCGTGGGGTCTTGGCCTGATACGCCTCACGAATGGCGGACCGCGGCGCCGCATGCCGCTCGTTGCGGTAGCGTCTACCCATGACGCCGGAGGATTGGCTGGGTGTTGCGATCACCACGGCGGTGGTCGGGGCCCTGCTCTACGTCGTCGCGCTGCTGGCGCGGCGGTGGTGGCTCAATGCCTCCGGTGGGCTGTTCGACTGTGCTCTGCGTGAGGTCGGGGGGTCCTGGCACCCGGGATTGGCGCGGTATGCCGAGGACACGTTGCAGTGGTTTCGTGTCTGGCACCCGCTCCCGCGTCCCACACTTGTCTTCCGGCGGTCGGCGGTCATTTTTCGTGGTCAGCGCGAGCCCACCAGGGACGAGGCGATGCTCACCTACGGCACGGCAAGGGTCGTCCGCGTCCAGTCGAAGGCCGATCCTGATGTGCAGTGGGAGTTGGCGCTGAACGAGGGATCGGCGACGGGCCTGCTCAGCTGGCTGGAGGCGGCGCCGCCCGGCCAAGTGGGCTATCGTCGTCGCCTGGACGGTTGAGCCCCCGGGAACAGGAGAGTTGCACAGTGCGCGGCGAATACAAGGTGCGTGGCGGCAAGCTGGTCGCAGTCGATGTCGACGTGATCGACGGCAGGCTCGCGAATGCCCACATCTCGGGGGATTTCTTCCTCGAACCCGACCGGGCGCTCGAGGACATCGACGCGTCGCTCAACGGGATGCCCGTCGGTTCGTCCGTGCGTGAACTGGCGAGTGCCATCAACAACGCGCTCGACGACGGTGTCGCGATGATCGGTTTCAGCCCCGAGGCGGTCGGCATCGCCGTGCGCCGCGCGCTGGGCCACGCCCTTCGCTGGGAGGATCTCACCTTCGACGTGATCGGGCCCCGGACGCTGCCGCCGGCCATGCATGTGGCTCTCGATCAGGTGATCTCGGAAGAGGTGGGGGCGGGGCGGCGCCACCCCACGTTCCGGCTGTGGGACTGGGATTCCCCGCTGGTCGTCATCGGATCGTTCCAGTCGTATCGCAACGAGATAGACCAGGCCGGTGCCGACAGGCACGGCATTCAGGTGGTGCGGCGGATCTCGGGCGGCGGAGCCATGTTCATGGAGCCGGGCAACTGCATCACCTATTCGCTGGTGGTGCCGGGGGCCCTCGTCGAGGGGTTGAGCTTCGAGCAGTCGTACGTGTTCCTCGACGACTGGGTGCTCGGGGCGCTGGCCAGGGTCGGCGTGGACGCGAAGTACCTGCCGCTCAACGACATCGCCTCCGACAAGGGCAAGATCGGTGGTGCGGCCCAGCGGCGGTTCACCGACGGCACGGTGCTGCATCACGTGACCAGCGCCTACGACATCGATGCAGACAAGATGCTGGAAGTGCTGCGGATCGGCCGTGAGAAGCTGTCGGACAAGGGGACGAAGAGCGCCAACAAGCGGGTCGACCCGATGCGGTCGCAGACGGGGATGACCCGCGAGGCGATCATGGCGAGCTTCCTCGACTACTTCAGGGGACGCTATGCCTGCGTCGACTCCGACTACACCGACGACGAGTTGGCTCGTGCCGAGGAATTGGTGCGCACGAAGTTCGCTACTCCGGAGTGGACGTATCGCGTCCCCTGATCGACGGATTCCGCTCGCCCCCGGGAAGCCAGAGCACCTCGGAGGTGCCCGCCTCATGGTTGGCGCGGCGCCCGAGGATGAACAGCAGGTC
Organism: Brooklawnia cerclae; assembly: GCF_011758645.1. Taxonomy (NCBI): domain Bacteria; kingdom Bacillati; phylum Actinomycetota; class Actinomycetes; order Propionibacteriales; family Propionibacteriaceae; genus Brooklawnia; species Brooklawnia cerclae. Next base: position 1,139,350 of record NZ_JAAMOZ010000001.1, read on the forward strand.
GCTCAGGCGGTTGAGATAGCGGATGGCCAGGGGATTCATTCCGCCTTCGGGCTCGCCGTCGACGGTCAGACCGTAGGTGTCGGCCGCCATCCAGGCAGATCGCTCGGCGCGCCTGGCGATCGTCCGGCAGACGTTGAGTTGGGCCGCGGCGGGGGAGCCGCCCGGGAGGATGAACGACCTGAGATCGGGCAGCCCCTCCAAGAACTGGTCACACCAGTGCTCGAGTCGCTCGATGCTCCCGGCGGTGATGCGCAACGGCTCCATCGGCGGGTCGGCGACCACGGGATTCGACAGATCGGCGCCGACGTCGAACAACTCGTTCTGGACCAGCGACAGCGCGGCGCGGATCTCGTCGCTCAGCGGGTGCGTCGCGAGCAGCAGGCCGATGGCCGAGTTCAGTTCGTCGACGTCGCCGTAGGCGCATACGCGCGGGTCGGTCTTGTTCGCGACGGAGTTGTCGGAGAGTCTGGTCTGGCCCTGGTCGCCGGTTCGGGTATAGATGCGTGTGAGGTGCACGGGCATGGGGGCAGCCTAGCGCTGTCGGCGGACGGGAAGGACGATCGGATGGCAGGACGCTGGAGGGCGCCGCGGCCGGTGGCCACGGCGATCGTGATGGTGATCGGATGCGGGCTGCTGGCGACCGGATGCGCCGCGCCGCCGGGCGGAAGCGGCGAGAGCGGACAGTCGTCATCGGCGTCCTCCGCAGCGGCCACGGCACTCGACGCACCCTCCACCGCGGTCACGACGAGCGCGGTGACGTCGTCCGCCACAGCTGCCGAGGGCACCGCGCTGTGCGTCTACGAGGCGAACGGCAATCCGGCGAGGCCGGTGGATCCGCCGCCGTCGAAGGATGTGCCGGCGACAGGCACCGTCGTCTACACGCTCGCTCTGAGCGCCGGGGACGTCGCCGTCACCATGGACCGCGCGAAGACCCCGTGCACCGTGAACTCGTTCGCGGCGCTGGCCAAGCAGGGGTTCTACGACGACACGGCGTGCCACCGGCTCATCGACCAGACCATCTTCATCCTCCAGTGCGGTGATCCCACCGGCACAGGCACCGGCGGGCCGGGATACGTCTATGCCGACGAGCTGACCGGCTCCGAGACCTATCCGGCGGGGACGGTGGCCATGGCCAACGCCGAGCAGGCGAACACCAATGGGTCGCAGTTCTTCATCGTGTGGGCCGACAGCCCGCTGCCACCCACCTATACGGTCTTCGGGACGATCGACGAGCCCTCCCTGGCGGTGGTGCAGACCATCGCGTCCCGGGGCGTCTCGCGGGACGAATCACCGAAGCCGATCGCACCGGCGGTCATCGAGCGCGTGAGCGTCGGGTAGGGGAAGCCGATACCTGGCCCGATCCGGGGACGGGTTCGACTGCAGACCGAAGCGCAGATCCGAGGAGTCACCATGGCCGATGCGTTGATGCTGATCGATCCCCAGTTCGGTGTGCACGGGCTCGGGCTGTTGGAGAGCGCGCTGCCGGATGCTCGCACGTGGCCGGCAGCCACCATCAGTTCGATGCGGGCGCTTCCGCAGGCCTACGACGCCCTGGCCGGGATCCGTGCTGAGGGCGTTCCACCGCGAGTCGTTGTCGCCCGTGCGGCGGGCTGCAACACAGGGTCGCGGCTGCTGGCCGACGGTATCGTCACCCGTGTCCTGCTGATCGACCCGGTCGCGACGTCCACCGCCGACGGCGGTTTCAGCGAGGCCGATCGGACCGATAGCCAACTGCTCGCGCGGCTCGAGCAGTTGGCTAATGGAGCCCCGATCGAGCCGGACCCCGAGGCTCTTGCCATCTGGACCGACCCCCTGATCAAGCGGGGGTTTCTACCTGAGACGGCCTACGGGGTGCTCGTCCGCGGCATGAGCCGTCGTCCCGAGGCACACGCAAAGCTGGAGGCAGCCCTTCGGGCTGTCGAGAAGCCCCGGCAGCCCTATGACGAGCAGCGTTGGCCGCCCATGCAGCCCGAGCCCGGCTTCGACTGGCTCGCCGACCTCCGCGACGCCCCGCCCGGCGCGGCGACCATCTGGCTGTCCCATGACAACGTGGGCCGGCCGCCGACCGCACGGCAGGCCTACTTGACCGCGAGCTTGCCCAACGTCGAGACGGTCATCCAGCCTTGGGATGAGCTCGATTTCTTCGTCGACCCGGCGCCGCTGGCCGCCGCGATCCGGGAATGGCTAGGGTCTCGCTGACGCGTCGGGACCCCATGCACCGAGTTTGTGGGGATTTCGGACGACCCAGAGTCGCGCGATGCGTCCGTCGGTGATCTTCGTGGCGATGACGGCGAGCACGTTTCCGTCGGCGATGGCCAGGATTCCGGGTTCCCCGTTGACGGAGACGGGGGCCGTCCGCAGCCGAGCCTCGTGGACGAGGACATCGCGGAGGAACGCGGCGGCGTCGTCGGGGCCGGCCAGGGGGTCGAGAGCGGCGTGGACGCGACCTCCGCCGTCGGTGACCATGACGACGTCCGGGTCGAGCACAGCGACCAGCGCCGCGATGTCGCCGCTCGCCCATGCTGCGCGGAATGCCTCGTTGACGCGGCGATGCTCAGCCACGGAGACCGCCTGGGAGCGTTCGCGATCGATCCTGCCCCGCGCCGACGACGCCAGCTGACGACAGGCCGCCTGTGTTCGATCGAGAATCTCGGCGATCTCGGCGAACGAGTAGCCGAACACATCATGGAGGAGCAGGCTGACCCTCTCGGCCGGAGTCATCCGCTCGAGCACGATCATCAGCGCCATCGACACCGCCTCAGCCGTCTCGGCGCTCTCGGCCGGGCTCCGGCCTGTCCGGGGAGCGAACACGACGTCCGGAACGGGCTCGGGCAGCCATTGCCCGACGTAGGTCTCGCGGCGTGCCCGGGCCGAGCGCAACTGGTCGATGCATACTCGCCCCAGGACGCGCCTGCGCCACGCCTGCGGCGCGACGATCTCGGCGCGCTGCCCCTCGGTGAGCCTCGCCCACCGCGCGAACGTCTCCTGGACGGCGTCCTCGGCATCACTCAGTGTTGCGAGCAGGCGGTACGCGGCCGACCGTAGCCGTACCCATTCGTCCTTCTCGGCATCCCCCAGGCTTTCCATCGCGGCTTCGACCCCTTCTTCCGGCGAGTGGACCGCGGGCGTGTTGCGTACCCATCGAAATGACGAGGCAGCCCGGCGAAACGTCAGGTGGGGCTGTGGTCGACCTGGCTGTCTGACGTTCCCGCCCCGTGCGTCGTCAACATTACGGGCGCGATCGGCGTCCGGAACCGAACAGGAAGGACCATGCGCAATGAGTAGTAGTAGTACACCCGAGGTCGGCGCGACGTTCGTCAACATCATCGAGACCGCCCCCGAGACCCAGCAGCAGGTGATCGACATCCTCAAGGAGGGCACCGAACGGGTCATCAGCCGTATGCCCGGCTTCATCTCCGTCACGTTGTACGCCGCCCGGGACGGCCGGCACGTCATCAACCTTGCCACCTGGGAGCACCCGGAGGACGTGCGCAACGTGCAGACCGATCCCGAGTCCGCAGCGTTCGCGAAACGCACTGCCCAGATCGCCGAGGCGACGCCAGGCCTCTACACGGTGGTCGGCCGGTACCGCTGATCCTCAGGCGCTCACTCGTCGATGAAAGCCGCGAGGGCGTCCGCGAACGCCCGGGGCTGATCGGCGTGCACCCAGTGCCCGGCGCCAGGGATCACCTGGAGGCGCGTGTTCGGGAAATAGCCGCGCATGGCCTGTTCGTGGCGGTGGGGGAGCAGTGAGGAAAGCTCGCCGACGAGCCACAGCACCGGGCCGTCCCAGTGGGCGCCCGGCAGGTCGGGCCAGCCCGACATGAGTGGCATCGATCGTCGCAGCAGGTCGAGGTTCGGCAGCCAGTGCCAGCCCTGCCCGTTCTCGCCGCGGTGGAGACTCTGGAGCAGGAACGACCGTGTGATGTCGTTCGGCACCGCGGGACGCATCGCGGCATCGGCGTCGGCCCGCGAGGTGAGGGACGCCAGGTCGAGCGCTGCCATCGCATCGGCGTAGTGCTGGAACTCCTCGGGGTTCCCGGTGTTCGCCGGTGCGATGTCGACGACCACGAGCTTGCGGATCAGGTCGGGGCGATCGAGCGCCAGGCGCATCACGACCTTGCCGCCCATGGAATGCCCGAGGAGGACGACCGGCTGCTCGCGGGCACCGCGTGCCTCGAGGTCGGCGGCCAGCATGCCGGCGAAAAGGCCGTAGTCGAACTCCTGCGTCCAGGGCGAGCGGCCGTGGTTGGGTAGGTCGACGAGCAGGCTGGTCGCCTGGTCTGCGAGCGTCTTGGCGATCGTGCCGAAGTTGCGTCCCTGGCCGAACAGGCCGTGGACGAACACCAGCCGGGCCGGTCCGGTTCCGATGGTCAGGGTGTTGAGGACGGGCGCTGGGCCCAGGGGCTCGTGGGGTGTCGTCATGGCCTGGCGTTCCAGCAGGCCGTGTGGAAGTGGCGGCGGAACTCCACCCCCGAGGTCGACCCGATGGGCGGGGTGTGGGGCCAGGCGACCACATGGGCGACGCCGGGCGGGATCGTCCGCAGGCATCCGGGGCAGGTGTACGACTTCACCGCGTTCTCCGGCCGGACGTGGCGCACGACCCACAGGCCGTCGGCCTTGTGGGCGGACGACTGGTCGGCGATGCGCAGCGGACGGGCAGGCCGCAGGTGCTTGCTGGGACGACGGGCCACGCCACAAGCCTAGCCCGCGGCTCGTCGGGTAGGTTGGGGCGCGTGCGTGTGGTGATCGCGGAATGCCAGGTGGATTACGGCGGAAGACTGACGGCGCATCTGCCGATGGCCCGGCGGCTCATCATGGTGAAGGCCGACGGGTCGGTGTCCGTGCATGCCGACGACCGTGCCTACAAGCCGCTCAACTGGATGAGCGCACCCTGCACGCTCACCGTCCTCGCGGCCTCGGAGGCAGACCTGGACGCCACGACGTCGGATGTCGACGAGCGTGTCACCGAGGTGTGGGCGGTGCGAGGACGCAACGGCGACACCCTGCAGATCAGCGTCGGACGGGTGGAACTCGACCAGACCTTCGACCTGGGCGTCGATCCCGGGTTGCAGAAGGACGGTGTGGAGGCACACCTGCAGGCGCTGCTCGCCGACAACCCCGCTACGTTCGGTGACGGTTGGACTCTGGTGCAACGCGAGTACATGACAGCGATCGGCCCTGTCGACCTGCTGTGCCGGGACGACACCGGCGCCTACGTGGCGATCGAGGTCAAGCGGCGCGGCGAGATCGACGGGGTGGAGCAACTCACCCGCTATCTCGACCTGATGAACCGCGACCCGCTGCTCGGATCGGTGCGTGGCGTGTTCGCGGCCCAGCAGATCAAACCCCAGGCGAGGACGCTGGCCACCGACCGCGGGATCGCCTGCGTCGTGGTCGACTACGACGCCCTGCGCGGCATCGACAACGCCGACGACCGGCTCTTCTAGGGAAACGCTGATCAACGATCCCTGAGCCTGTCGAAGGGTCGTGGAACTGCCGTCCGGAAACGGGCTTCGACAGGCTCAGCCAGCGTTGCCCGCATTGATCAGTGATTCCCTAGCTGTACTTCCCTGTGAGGTTGTGAACGCGGGTTGAGGGGGTCTGGCCGCCGATCCCGGTGTGGGGTCGGTGGTGATTGTAGTAGTGGAGCCAGTCGGTGTAGGCCTGTTCGCGTTCGGTCTCGCTGGTGTAGGGCATGGCGTAGGCCCACTCGGCTGCCAGGGTGCGGTTGAACCGTTCGACCTTGCCGTTGGTCTGTGGCCGGTATGGGCGGGTTCGCTTGTGTTTGATGTCTTGGCTGAGGGCTTCAGCGAAGGCGTGAGAGCGGTAGCAGGCACCGTTGTCGGTCATCACTGCGCTCACCCGGATTCCGAGGCTGGTGAAGAACGCGTTCGCGCGGATCCAGAACCCGGCAGCGGTTTCTTTACGCTCGTCATCAAGGATTTCTGAGTACGCGATCCGAGAGTGGTCATCGACAGCGTGGTGGAGGTATCGGTAGCCGCGTGAGGGGGTTGCTTTCGTTCGAGCAGCGCGTACTCGGGATACCGCCACGGCCCTGGCCTGGTCGGAATCGCGTCCGTGGACCCGCCAGCCTCCGCCGTCGGGGAGCCGGCCGAGTTTCTTGATGTCGACGTGGACCAACTCTCCGGGGGTGTTCTTCTCGTAGCGGCGTGGCTGGGGTCGACGCACCGGCAGACCCGTGGCCTGATCCAGATGGGCTAACAGCGGCATCTGGTAACGGGCCAGGACCCGCCCGACAGTGGAACGAGGTATCCCCAGGTGATAGCCGATGCGGTGGGGACCCCACCGATGGGTGAACCGTAACCCGATGATCCGACGTTCCGTCCGTGTCGGCAGGCGGGCTGGGCTGTGGTGAGGACGCGAGCTACGGTCGGTCAACGGCAACCCAGCCCGGTACCGGTCAGCCCACCGCTTCGCGGTCACTGGAGCGACCTGGAACCGCTCCGCCGCACGGCGCAGGCTCCACCCGTCCTCCACAATGCAGCGGGCAAGCCGGACACGGCCAGCAGGGGTCAGTGGTGCGTTAGCGTGGGTCACGGAGGCCTCCGGTTTCAGCGATGCGAGTGTGGTAACCCACATCCTGCCGGAGGCCTCCCCCTCAACTCAGCCATTCACAACGTTCCGAGGAAGTACACCTAGGCTTCCCGCGGTGCTGACGGGTCAGACCTCGGGACGACGGCTCGCCGGGCGCGCGGAGCTCGCCGGGTCCGGCTTCCCGATGACCATCGTCTGCTCGACGTCGGCGGTCTCCTCGGCTTCGGGTTCCACGCGTTCGATGACCGCCGTCCGATCGGTGTCCGGCGGGGCGAGAACCGTGGTGGGCTCGTTGGCCTGCGCGACCTTCGTGGCAGAGCCGGACGCCAGCCATTGCGCATCCGACTCGGGCTCGACCGGCTCCTGATCGTCCGCCTCGGCCGTGAACGGATCGGCATCGGGGTAGTCCTTGGTGGCGGTCTCGGCCAGCTGACGGAGGTTGCCCATCTGCGCGACGATCGCATCCTTGCGCTGGAGCAGCGCGCTGACCTCGCGCTCGATCTGCTCCTTGCGCCAGGCGAACTGCTCCTCCAGCCGGTCCTTCATCATCGCGGCCTGCCGGTGGGCAGCGGCGATCTGGGTTTCCGACTCGCGTGCGGCCTGGGCGCGCACCTGCTCGGCGGCGGCCATCGACTCCGACCGGATGCGCGCGGCCTGCTCGGTCGCCTCGGCGACGCGCTTGGCGGCCTCGTCCGCCTGCTGCCGGGAGTTGGCCATGAGGTTCTCGACCTCGCTGGAGAACCGCTGCGACTCGGCCTTGGCCGCGTCCAGCAGCTTCTGTGCCTCCTCCTGCGCCTGCTGGCGAATCTGCTCGGCCTGGGTGCGCGCCTCGCTCAGCAGTTGCTCGGCCTCGGCACGCGCCTTCACCCTGGTCTGCTCGGCCTCGCCCGCCGACTGGTCCGTCAGCTGACGGGCGGCCGCCTGCGCCTGGGCGGAGCTGACGGCACTGTTGTGCTTGGTCTCCTCGAGCAGAGCCTGCGCCTGGGCCCGGGCGGCGTCGAGGGTGGCCTGGGCGTCCCGCTTGGTCGCCTCCCGGGCTTCTTCGCACTCGCGATCGAGCTGCTCACGCATCGTCCGCAGGCTGGCCAGCGTGGCGACGCGGATGTCGTCCGCCTCGGTCTGGGCGCTGGCGCGCAGGTCGGCGGCGACCCGCCGCCCCTCCTCCTTGATGCGTTCGGCCTCGACACCGGACTTGCTCACGAGGTCCTGCGCCTGTGCCTCGGCGGCCCGCAGCATGGCGGCCGCATGCGCGCCCAGCCGGGTGTAGTCGGTGGTGCCGCTCGTCTGCTGGATCGTCGCCATCTCACGCCGCAGGTGCCGGGCGAGTTGGCGCAGGGTCGAGACCTGCTGCTCGATGTCGCGAACGTAGCTGTCGACCGTGGCCCGATCGTAGCCGAGCATGGCGTGCGGAAAGCTCCCGGCGGCGCTCGCCCGGTCGTCGAACAGATTGAGGCCGGTCTCCTCCGTGAACTCCTCTTCCGGGTTGGTCTGGGTCATCGCATGCTCCCTCGTCTCATCTCGTGCGCTTCCCAGTCTGCCGCACGAACCTGTCGGCTCCGGCAGGCTCCCCGGGTTATTCGGCCCAGTCTGTGATGACGCGCCGTTTGAGAAGCTCGTTCGCGGCGACGTAGGCCACGGTGATCGCGGCCAGCGTGGCGAGGACGGGCCCGGCGACGGCCTCCAACCCGAGGACCGGCGCGAGCGGGGAGTAAGGAAGGACGAACACGACCGCGGCCACGGCCAGGCCGATGAGCGCGAGCGGAGCGGCCGGCCTCGACCGGAACATCGGCAGGGCCGTGCGCATGGAGAAGAGCACAGCGAGTTCGGTGAGCGTCGACTCGACGAACCAGGCACTGCGGAACGCCGTCGCGCCGGTGTGGAAGCCGAGCACGAGCACCAGGAACGTGACGACGTCGAACAGCGCGGACAGCAGCCCGAACACGATCATGAACCCGCGGATCGAACTGATACGCCACCTCCCGGGCCGTCGCACGAGTTCGTCGTCCACGCGGTCGGACGCGATGGCCATCGAGGGAAGATCCGTGAGGAAGTTCAGCACCAGCACCTGGCGCGGCAGGAGCGGCAGGAAGGGCAGGAAGAGGCTCGCGACCGCCATCGAGGCCATGTTGCCGAAGTTCGCGCTGGTCGTCACGCGCACGTATTTCAGGGTGTTCGCGAACGTCTCACGGCCCAGGCGGATCCCGTCGATGACCACGCCGAGGCTCTTGTCCAGCAGGACGACCGCCGCGGCGTCCCGTGCCACCTCGTGCGCGGTGTCGACGGAGATCCCGACGTCGGCGGCATGCAGCGCCGGGGCGTCGTTGATGCCGTCCCCCAGGAAGGCGACGCTGCATCGTGGCGGGACGCGCACCCGTCCGCCTCGCCCCCGGTCGGGTCGCGAGGCCTCCGCCCGCCGACGGTGCTCGGCCTCCTGCACGTGCCGCAGCGCCCGGACGATGCGCGCCTTCTGCGCCGGTTCGACCTCGGCGAACACCGAGACGGCGCCCACCGCGTCCTCCAAGGCGTCATCGCCGGCGGCGTCGATCTGACGCCCGGTCATCACACGGGACGCGTCGAGCCCCAGATCGCGCGTCACCTTGGCGGCCGCGAACCGGTTGTCGCCGGTGACGACCTTGACGTCCACCCCGAGCCGGGCGAGCCGGTCGATCTGTGCGGGCACGTCCGGTTTGACGGGGTCGTGGAAACACAGCAGGCCCCTCAGTTCGAGATCCGACTCGTCCGCCGGTGTCAATGCCTGACCCGGCGCGAGCCGGATCGTGCGGGTCGCGATCGCCAGCACCCGAAAACCGTTCGCGCTGAGCTTTTCGAAGCGGCTCTCGACGATGTCCTTCACATCGTCGATCGGCAGCGACAGACCGTCCACGCGTGCCGAGGCACAACAACCGAGCACGGAGTCGAACGCACCCTTGCAGACCAGTTCCAGCGGTACTGCGGGCTCCAGCCCGGCGACGGCGACGCTGAGACGTTTGCGGGTGAAGTCGTAGGGCAGTTCCTCGACGGCGCGGGCCGTGGCGGGCGCCTGCCCGCGCTCCAGGATCGCCTCGTCGAGGGGATTGCGGAACCCGCTCTGTAGGCCCGCGTTGGCCAGCGCGAGCCGCAGGACGTCCTCGTCGAGTCCGGGGGCGTCGTCGCTGCCGTCATCCGCCTCGCGGAGTCGGAGCGGTTCGGCGCGGTCGAGCCCGGCCACACCCCGGGTGATCGTGCCGGTCTTGTCCGTGCAGAGGATCGACACCGAGCCGAGATCCTCGATCGCCTCCAGGCGTTTCACGATGACTTTGCGGGCGGCCATCTTTCGTGCCCCGGTGGACAGGCTCACCGCGGTGATCGCCGGCAGCATCTGTGGGGTCAGGCCGATGGCGAGCGCGAGTGCGAACATGAGCGCCTCGATGACGGGCCGCCCGAGCGTCCAGTTGACCACGAAGATGAACGCGGTCAGCACGAGCATGATCCGCAGCAACAGGTCGCCGAAATCGCCCATTCCCCGTTCGAATTCCGTGGGGGCGGCCCGGCGGGCCAGGTCTTGCGAGACGCGGCCGAACTCCGTGCCCCGGCCGGTCGCCACGACCGCGATGTGCGCGGTGCCACTCACGACATGGCTCGCCTGGAAGACGCAGTTGGTGCGCTCGGCCAGGGCGGCACCGGCCGCCACGGTGTCGCTCGGACGCTTCTCGATCGGGAAGGACTCGCCGGTGAGGGCGGACTCATCGACGAGCAGACTGTCGGAATCGAGGATGCGGCCGTCGGCCGGGACGATGGATCCCGCGGTCAACTCGACCAGGTCTCCGGGGACCACCAGGGACAAGGCCAGATCGGTGCGTACGCCGTCGCGTAGGACCGTCGTGGTGACTCTCACCCGTTCGAGCAACGCCCGCACCGCGGTGCCCGCCCGGTACTCCTGCCAGAAACCGAGGAGCCCACTCGCGACGACGATGACGATCACGATCACCCCGTCGGGCGCATCGTCCACCAGGAACGAGATCACCGCGGCGACGAGGAGGATCAGGATGATGGGGGAGGTGAACTGCCGGAGCAGCACGTTCAGCGCCGTGTTCGACCCTTGCCGCGTCCCCTCGGCGTGGTGGGTCTCGTCCAACCTGCGCTGGGCCTCGTCCGATCCCAGTCCGCGGACGGGATCGGTGCCGAGCGTTTCGAGCAACTCGGTGCGGGTACCCGCCCAGAACTGCGATCCGGCATGCGGCGGACCAGCGGATTCGCCCCGGTCAGGACACGACGATGTGGCCACACCCTCAGTGTGGACCTCCGCGAGCCGGTTCGTGTGCTCACCGGGCGGGTGATCCCACGGACGCAGGACGGGGCACCCGTCCGGGCACCCCGTCCTGCGTCGCGAAGTGGACCGACCTACCGTAGGTGCCTGCTCGGCGGCGAGGCACACACCGGGTGAGCCTGGCGCCTCAGTGCTTGGCGGGCTCCACGATCTCGATCAGGACGCCCTTGCCGGACTTGGGGTGAATGAAGTTGATGCGGGAGTTGTGGGTGCCGTGCTTGGGCTCGTCGTAGAGCAGCCGGACGCCACGGGAGCGCAGGGTCGCGGACACCGTGTCGATGTCGTCGGTACGCCACGCCATGTGATGCAGGCCGGGGCGGTTGTTCTCCAGCCACTTGCCGACGGTGGAATCGGGGCGCAGCGGGGCGAGGATCTGGATCTGGGTCATGTGCTCCGTCAGTTCCCCGGCCGGGGCCACCATGACCTCCAGGACGCCCTGCTCGTCGTTGCTCTCGCGGTGCAGCTCGTGCCAGCCGAAAGTCTCCTGGTAGTACGCGACGGCCTCATCGGCGTCCGGGCAGGCATAGGCCACATGGTCGATGCAGGTGAACAGGTCTGAGTTATCCATGCCCAGATTGTCCCACACGCCCTCGGGCGAAGGGCGTGTGGGTGCCTCCTCCGTCAGCTCCCCAGAGCGTCGGCCACCACCTGTTTCGCGGCCACCTGGATCTCCGCCAGGTGCTCGGCGCTGCGATAGCTCTCGGCGTAGATCTTGTACTTGTCCTCGGTGCCCGAAGGCCTTGCCGCGAACCAGCCGGCTGCCGTGGTGACCTTGATGCCGCCGATCGAGGCGCCGTTGCCGGGCGCACTCGTGTACACGTGGGTGATGGGGTCACCGGCCAGTTGGGTGGCCGCCACGTCGTCCGCGGCAAGTGCCTTGAGGCGGGCCTTCTGCTCGCGGCTCGCCTCCGAGTCGATGCGCGCATAGTGGTAGGTGCCGAACTGATCGACGAGGCGCTGGTAGTGCTGACTGGGCGTGCTGCCCGTGACGGCGGTGATCTCGCTCGCGAGCAGGTCGCAGATGAGACCGTCCTTGTCGGTCGTCCACGTCGCACCGTTCGTCTCGAGGAAGGACGCCCCCGCCGATTCCTCGCCACCGAACCCCATGTCTCCGGAGATGAGGCCCGGGACGAACCACTTGAAGCCCACAGGCACCTCGACCAGCGTCCGGCGGAGCAGGCCCGCCACGTTGTCGATCATCGAACTGGAGACCAGGGTCTTGCCGATGGCGGTTCCTTGTGCCCAGCCGGGGCGGTGACCGAACAGGTACTGGATCGCGACGGCCAGGTAGTGATTGGGATTCATCAGGCCGGCATCGGGGGTCACGATGCCGTGGCGGTCGGAGTCGGCGTCGTTGCCGGTGGCGATGTCGTAGTGGCTCCTGTTCGCCACCAGTGAGGCCATCGCGTCCGGCGAACTGCAGTCCATGCGGATCTTGCCGTCGGTGTCGAGCGTCATGAAGTACCACGTGGGATCGACGACCTCGTTCACGACCGTGAGGTTCGGCAGCTGGGTGCCGGCCAGATGCTGCCAGTACTGCACGGAGGCGCCGCCCATCGGGTCGGCGCCGATGCGCAGGCCGGACGCCCTGATCGCGTCCATGTCGACCACCAGGGACAACTCCTGGCAGTACGGGGTGCGGTAGTCGTACCGGACGACCTGCGGAGCAGCCCGGTCGTAGGGCACCCGGCTGATCGTGCGGAAGTCGGCCATGAGCTCGTTCGCGCGCCGTGCGATCCAGCTGGTCGCATCCGTGTCGGCCGGGCCACCGTTCGGCGGGTTGTACTTGAAGCCGCCGTCGCGCGGCGGATTGTGCGAGGGGGTGACGACGATGCCGTCGGCTGCGGGCCCGTCCGCATGCTCCCGGTTGTAGCGGATGATCGCGCGCGAGACCGCCGGGGTGGGCGTGTACTCGTCCTCGCGCTCGGCCAGCACCTCCACGCCGGCGGCGACGAGCACCTCGATCGCCGTCTTCCACGCGGGTAGCGACAGGCCGTGGGTGTCCTTGCCGATGAACAGGGGACCGGTGGTGCCCTGACCGGCACGGTATTCGACGATCGCCTGGGTGATGGACGCGATGTGTGCCTCGTTGAAGGCCGTGTCGAGGCTGGAGCCCCGGTGGCCCGAGGTGCCGAAGACGACCATCTGGTCGGGGTCGGACGGGTCGGGGATCCGGTCGTAGTAGGCCGCGATGACTTCGTCGACGTCGATGAGATCCGAGGGATCGGCCGGCTGCCCGGCGCGTGGATGAGCCATGCCCTTATCTTGCCCCTTCGGCGGGCGCCGCGCCCAGCCTGGCTGCGCCCGATCGCACCAGCTTCTGGCCGCAGGTGGAACAATGTGAGCCATGACCACTGCTGACCAGAACTTCTCGCGCCCCGGCGCCGTCGACCTGTCGGGGCTGACCGCCCAGGCCAGTGCCCAGGCCCCCTCCCGGAGCGGAGGCGGCTACGTTGTGGAGGTCACCGAAGCGGGATTCGAACAGCTCGCCCAGCAGTCGATGCTCTATCCCGTGGTCCTGCTGCTCGTCTCCGGGCGCGACGCGTCCGGCCAACAGCTGACGACCGATCTGTCCGAGCTCGTCAACGCCCAGCAGGGGCGGCTCCAGCTGGGCATCGTCGACGTCGACACCCAGCCCCGGATCGCCCAGGCCCTCCGGGTGAGCGCGGTGCCCACCGCCCTGGCGCTCATCGCAGGCCAGTTGGTGCCCCTGTTCCAGGGCACACGCGACAAGGCCGACGTCTCGGCGGTGGTCGATCAGATCGTCGAGATCGCGGTGGCGAACGGGCTGACGGGACGAGCCCAGCCGCAGCCCGCTCCCGCGCGGGCCGCATCCGCGGACGCCGACGCCGCCGAAGCCCCGGATCCCCGGTTCGCCGCAGCCGACGACGCGCTCGGGCGAGGCGACTACCAGGCGGCCGTGGCCGAGTTCGACAAACTGCTCGCCTCCAATCCGCGCGACGCCGAGGCCCTGGCAGGTCGGGCGCAGGCCGCTCTGCTGGCTCGCACCGCCGACGCGGACGAGAGCGTTCTGCGCACGGCACAGGCCAGCCCGGACGACATCGACGCCCAGTTGGCCGCGGCCGACTTCGAGTTGCTCATGGGGCGCGCGGACGACGCGTTCGACAGGCTGGTCGGTGTCGTCCGGCGCACGACCGACGACGACCGGGAGCGCGTCCGTGTGCGCCTGGTCGAGTTGTTCGAGACCCTGGCGCCGACCGATCCGGCCGTCAAGAAGGGCCGCAGGGCCCTGTCGATGGCGCTGTTCTAGGAACCGGACGGATCGGAGGCCTCGACCTCGCGCCCGTCCTCGGTGTAGAAGGCCCTCGCCCCGTCGGCATCGGACCAGGTGAGGAGGCGGGCCAGCCTGCGCGCCGACAACGAGTACACGTGCGGGGCGACGTCATCCGGCTCCACCCAGTGAAAAGCGCGGATCTCGGTCTCCGGCAGACGCATGCGGGCGCGTGTCGCCTCGTCCAGCACGCCGCCGTCGAAGATGAACTCGACCGCGTCGCCCCATCCGAGGTAGGGGGGCATCCAGTCGACGACAAGCGGCTGCGACAGCTGCACGTGGATGCCGAGCTCTTCGACGATTTCCCGCTCGGCGCCGACCCTCGGTGGTTCGTCGGGCTCGACGACCCCTCCGGGTAGCTCCCAGTCGGTCTTGTAGGTCGTCTCCGCGAGCAGGACGCGTCCCTGTTCGTCCCGGAACAGGACGTGCCCTATCACACGGTGCTTGGGCAGAACCGAGTCCATGACGCCCGTGAAACCGGCCGGCCCGTAGACCTGGTCGACGGCCAGGCGGGCGTAGCAGAGCACATCGGCGAGTTCACCGCTGTCGTCGCGGATCGCCCGGCGCCGGACGCCCTCGCGGCGGAACCGGGCATTGTGCAGCGCGCGGACGGCCATCCGGTCCCAGGCGGGCACCTGGACTTCCAGCCGGTGGGCTCCCTGCGCGATCAGGGCGTCGTCCGCGGCGAGACTCAGCGCCTCGTCCAGGGTCTTCTGATCGGTGTGCCCGGACCATTCGACGATGCCGATTCCCTCGTCGTCGAGGGTGACATTGATCGAGAACTGTTCCGGCACGCCCCCACGGTAGCGCGGGCCACAGGCGCCGGGGGCGCGACGCTCAATCCTCCCCGGGGACGTATTGCAGCCAGACGGCCGCCAGCGGCGGGACGCACACCGACGCCCACGCCCACGAGTGCTCGTCGGTGCTGTGCGGGGTCGCCACGATGTCGTCCGGGTTGTCGAACTCGCCGCTGCCGTCGAAGTCCGTCAGGTCGGTGTTGAGCACCTGGCGCCACCGGCCGGCACGCGGCAGGTTGACGGGGTAGCGGGGATAGGGCTCGGCGGAGAAGTTCGTGATGCAGGCGATCAACTCGCCCTCGCGACTGAGCCGCACGTAGCTGTAGGTGTTGTGAGCGGCGTCGTCCGCGTTGATCCACTGGAAGCCCGCGGGATCGGAGTCGAGCTGGTACAGGGCCGGGTGGGCGGCCTGGAGGCTGTTGAGGCGGCGGATCAACTGGCGCACCCCGTTGTGCCCCCACAAGCCGTCGACCCACCACTCGAGTCCCTGCGACTCGTTCCACTCGGGACGCTGGGCGAACTCCTGTCCCATGAACAGCAGTTGCTTGCCCGGGAAGCTCCACATGAAGGAGTAAAAGGCCCGCAGCGTCGCGAACTTGCGCCAGTCGTCCTGCGGAACCTTGTTGATCATCGACCCCTTGCCGTGGACGACCTCGTCGTGGCTGATCGGCAGGATGAACCGCTCGGAGTAGGCGTACATCATCGCGAACGTCAGGTCGTTGTGGTGGTACTGGCGATAGACCGGGTCGAGGTTGAGATAGCGCAGAGAGTCGTTCATCCAGCCCATGTTCCACTTGAAGCCGAACCCCAGCCCTCCGCTCGTGGTGGGCGATGTGACTCCCGCGAAGCTCGTCGACTCCTCCGCGATCATGACGACCCCCGGAGCGCGCTCGTACAGGTGCCGGTTGACGTAGCGCAAAAGGTCGATCGCCTCGAGATTCTCGCGACCGCCGTACTTGTTCGGCACCCAGCCGCCCTCGGGGCGTGAGTAGTCGAGGTAGAGCATCGAGGCCACCGCGTCGACGCGCAACGCGTCGATGTGGAACTGCTGCACCCAGTAGAGGGCGTTGGAGACCAGGAAGCTCTTCACCTCGTTGCGACCGTAGTTGAACACATAGGTGCCCCAGTCGAGTTGCTCGCCCTGGCGGGGATCGGCGTGCTCGTACAGTGCGGTGCCGTCGAACCGGCCCAGCGCCCAGTCGTCCTTGGGGAAATGGCCGGGCACCCAGTCGAGGATGACCCCGATGCCGGCGGCGTGCAGCGCCTCCACGAGACGGCGGAAGTCGTCCGGGGTGCCCAGGCGGGCGTCCGGTGCGAAATAGCCGGTGACCTGGTAACCCCAGCTGCCGACGAACGGATGCGACATGACGGGCATGAACTCCACGTGGGTATAGCCGAGCCACGTCAGGTACGGCGGCAGTTGCTCGGCCAGCTCCAGGTAGGTCAGCCCCGTGCGCCAACTGCCGAGATGGATCTCGTAGATGCTCATGCGGCTTTCGTAGACGTCGGTCCGCGCGCGACGGTCGAGCCAGTCGTCCTCCGCCTCGCCCCATGCCCGGGAGGATTCCCAGACGATGGACGCGTTGCCCGGGGGAGTCTCGGCGAAGCGGGCGTAGGGGTCCGCCTTCTCCTGCCAGGTGCCGTCGGTGTGCTGGATCTTGTACTTGTACCGCGCTCCTTCGGACACGTCCTGCTTCCACAGGGCCCACACGCCGGTGCCCTCGACGGGCGCCAGGTCGTCGCCCTGCCACCAGTTGAAGTCGCCGATCACCTGCACGCGCTGGGCGTTCGGTGCCCAGACCGCGAAACGTGTGCCGCGCAGGTCACCCGACTCGTCGTCGTGAACGGTGATCACGTGGCTGCCGAGCCGGCGCCACGCCTCGGTGTCGCCACCCGACTGGAACCCCTCGAGATCCCATCCTGCGAGGTTCCCGAACTTGTCGTGCATCGGCATGCCTTCCTGGTGACGAGCCTGACCCTTCCGATGATGGCCCATCATGGCCTGCGACCGTCCGTGGGATGCAAATCCGGTACGACGCCCGTAGCCAACCCTCAAGGTGCCGTCGAGGGACGCGGGCATGACGCAGATGTGCGCCCTACACTGCTTGGCGTGCATCTTCCACGAGTCATCCCAGCTGCAGCAGTCGTAGTGGCGTCAGCAATCGTGGTGTCAGGTTGCGCCCAGGACCCGACCGCGAACTCCTCGGCGTCCTCGGTCAGCGCCTCGTCGTCGGGCGTCCAGACGTCGTCCTACACGCCCGAGCCCAGCGGCGGGGAGACGACGCAGGACGCATCGTCCACCTCGACCCCCGAGCCGTCCGTGGAGAACCAGTCCGCGGCACCGAGCGCGACCGGAACTGTCGGGTCGGACGGGCGACAGGCGGTCGCAGTGGTCCTCGTGAACTACGGCTCCGACGACGGCGGCGCACACGGGGCGGGCATCGTGACCGGCGTCTCCGAGGACTCGGGGACATGCACACTGACCGCCAGCAGCGGCTCGAACACGATCACCGGGACGACCCAGGGGCATTCCGCCAACGGGTCCACGAACTGCGGTCTGGTCAGTCTGGAACTGCCGTCGGGTAACTGGTCCCTGGTGTTGTCCTACTCGTCGAACTCGTCCGTCGGGCAATCCGACCCCGTGGAGGTGAATGTGCAGTGACACGAACGGTTCGATTCGGATCAGGAGCACGGAGGTTCGCCGCGGTCATCACCGTGCTCGCGGCGCTGATCGCGCTCATGCAGGTCACGACGTCCTCACAACAGGCGCAGGCGCTCAGTGGCTCCGACTTCCAGGACGGCTACATCATCTCCGATGCGAACTTCTTCGACTCGGACTCCATGACCGCCGATCAGGTGCAGTCGTTCCTGAACTCGAAGGTGTCGTACTGCTCGGCGGCCAACGGCATGCCGTGCCTGAAGAACTACTCCCAGTGGTCGGCCGGGCTCTCCGGCGACTCGTACTGCAGCGGTATGCCGAGCGGCACCATGAGCGCCGCCCAGATCATCGCCCAGGTGGGCCTGTCGTGCGGGATCAGCCCGAAGGTGCTGCTGGTGATGCTCCAGAAGGAGCAGGCCCTCGTCACGAGCACGGCACCGTACAAGTACTCCTACACCTCCGCGATGGGCATGGGCTGCCCCGACACCGCACCCTGCGACTCGCAGTACGAGGGGTTCCTGTATCAGGTGTACTACGGGGCCCGTCAGCTGAAGCTGTACCTGAAGAACCCCTCGTGGTACGCCTACCAGCTCGGCTGGAACAGCATCTTGTACAACCCCAGCTCGAGCTGCGGGACCAAGCGCGTCTACATCCGCAACGACGCCACACGCCTGCTGTACATCTACACGCCCTATACGCCGAACCAGGCCGCGCTGAACGACCTCTACGGCTCGGGCGACTCCTGCTCTGCCTACGGCAACCGCAACTTCTGGGTCTTCTACAACAACTGGTTCGGCAACCCGACCGGGTTCACGGTACTGGGCGACATGGGCGCCCGGTACCAAGCGATCGGCGGGGAATCGGGGACCATCGGATCCCCGATCGCCGAGGAAGTGTGCGACTGGACCGCGGGGAACGTGAACTGCTACCAGAACTTCCAACTCGGCGCGATCAGTTGGACGCCGTCGACCGGAGCGTGGGAGACGTACGGCATGATCCGTGGCCGGTGGCAGGCGCTCAACTTCGAACACGGCGTGCTCGGGTACCCGATCGGCGCACCGACATGTGGGACGAAGAACAGTGGCTGCTACCAGAATTTCCAGAACGGTGCGATCAGCTGGACGCCGTCGACCGGCGCATGGGAGACCTACGGGTCGATTCGCTCCTACTGGGCGGCACAGCTGTATGAGGAGGGCGGACTCGGGTATCCGGTCGGCGCTGTGACGACCTCCTCGGCGGGTTCCAGCCAGCAGTTCCAGGGCGGCACGGTAGGAACGTCATCCGCGGGCACGTTCGAGGTGCTGGGCGACATGGGTGCTCGCTACCAGGCGATCGGGGGCGCATCCAGTTCCCTGGGCGCACCGATAGCCGAGGAGGTCTGCAGCTGGACCGCGGGGAACGTGAACTGCTTCCAGAACTTCCAGAACGGTGCGATCAGTTGGACGCCGTCGACCGGCGCCTGGGAGACCTACGGAGGCATTCGTTATCGCTGGGAGGATCTAGGATTCGAGTCCGGAGCACTGGGCTACCCGATCGGGCCCCAGATCTGTGGGACGAAGGACGGCGGGTGCTACCAGAACTTCCAGAACGGTGCGATCAGCTGGACCTCGTCGACCGGCGCCTGGGAGACCTACGGATCGATTCGCTCCTACTGGGCGGCTCAGCGGTATGAGGAGGGGACCCTGGGGTATCCGACCGGTGGGGTCACGACAGCATCGTCGTCCACCGCGAAGAACGCGTCGTCGTCCCTCTCGAACTCAAGTCAGGAGTTCCAAGGCGGCACCGTGGTGACGTCATCGGCAGGTACATTCAGGGTGCTGGGCGACATGAACGAGAGATGGCTTGCCATCGGAGGACAGAGCGGTACGCTCGGCTCCCCGATCGCCGAGGAGGTCTGCAACTGGACCGCGGGGAACGTGAACTGCTACCAGAACTTCCAGAACGGTGCGATCAGCTGGACGCCGTCGACCGGCGCATGGGAGACCTACGGCGCTATCCGGACCCGGTGGCAGGCGACCGACTTCGAGCGGGGCGTCCTCGGATATCCGACAGGTGCGCCGGTCTGCGGGACGAAGAACGGCGGTTGCTACCAGAACTTCCAGAACGGTGCGATCAGCTGGACGTCGTCGACCGGCGCCTGGGAGACCTACGGCGCCATCCGGTCGTACTGGCTGGCACACGGCTACGAGGCGGGCTCCCTGGGCTACCCGACCGGTCCGGTGACCACGACCAGCACGGGCGCCACACAGAAGTTCCAGGGCGGCACGCTCACCTGGACGAAGTCGACCAACTCGGTGAAGGTGGGCTGAGGCACATCTTCCTGCGGCCCGCGTGAGCGACATGCGGGCCGCAGGAACAGCCGCGGTTCTACCTGCGGGCGTTGGCCGTGAAGATATGGGCCGGGGACGCCGGGTCGAGGCGCACGTAGTTGCGCGCTCCCCACACATGGTTTCCCCCGTTCAGTTCGTCGTGGACGCCGAGCATGTCGTCCGCGGCAAGGCCGAGATCCTCCAGGTCGACGAGAACCTCGCCGCAGACCTGTTCCTCCGGATCGAGGCTGCACACGACGAGCACGAAATCGTCGCGGTCGTGTTTGACGAACGCGAACAGTTGGTCGTTGGTCGTCTCCAGGACCGTGGTCCCGCGCAGCTGCTGAAGAGCGGGATGGACGCGGCGGATCTCGTTCAGCCTCGCCATCAACGTGTTGAGGTTGGGTTCAGCGTCGAGATCACGGGGGCGATACTCGTATTTCTCCGAGTGGAGGTACTCCTCGCCGCCAGCCTTCAGCGGCTCGAACTCGAAGAACTCGTAGCCGGAGTAGATGCCCCAGTTGGGCGACATCGTCGCGGCGAGGATCATCCGGATCGCGAAAGCCGCGGGAATCCCGGAGCGCACCGACAGCGGGTTGATGTCGGGGGTGTTGACGAAGAAGTTGGGACGCAGGAAGTCGGCGGTCTCCTGTGAGAGCTCCGTCAGGTACTCCGACAGTTCCTCCTTGGTGTTGCGCCAGATGAAGTACGTGTAGTTCATGTGGAAACCGACCTTGGCGAGCGTCTGCATCACCTCGGGGCGGCTGAATGCCTCCGCGAAGAACAGCACCTCGGGGTGGGTTCGGCGCACCTGTGTGGTCAGCCAGTCCCAGAAGGCGACCGGCTTGGTGTGGGGGTTGTCGACGCGGAAGATGGTCACCCCGTGGTTCACCCAGAACAGCACCAGCCGCAGCACCTCGTCGTAGATGCCCTCGGGATCGTTGTCGAAGTTGATGGGGAAGATGTCCTGATACTTCTTCGGGGGGTTCTCGGCATAGGCGATGGTGCCGTCGAGTCGTCTGGTGAACCACTCCGGGTGCTCGGCGACCCAGGGGTGATCGGGAGACGCCTGCAACGCGAAGTCGAGGGCGACCTCGAGACCCAGTGAACGGGCTTTGGCGACGAAGGCGTCGAAGTCGTCCATGGTTCCCAGATCGGGGTGGATGGCGTCGTGCCCGCCTTCGGGGCCACCGATCGCCCAGGGTGAGCCGGGATCGTCCGGTCCTGCGACCAGGGTGTTGTCGGCGCCCTTGCGGAACGCCCTCCCGATGGGATGAACCGGTGTGATGTAGGCCACGTCGAACCCGAGGGAGGCGATGTGCTCCAGGGTGGCATGGCTGCTGGCCAGGGTGCCCGAGTGCCACTGCCCGGTGGTCGGGTCGCGGTGCGCCCCCTGCGAGCGCGGGAAGAACTCATACCAACTTCCGTACAGGGCGCGGCGTCTGTCGACCTGGATCGGGAAGTCCACCGTCGGGGTGGTCAGCGGTCGGCGCGCGTGGCGGATCATCGCCGCATCGAGATCGGGATCGTTGGCCAGTCTGCGCAACTCACCGGGTTCGGCTCGGGCGTCCATGCGCTCGTGGGCCCGGTGCAGGATCTCGGCGTCCTTCCGCGCGCCCCGGGAGGCGGCGCGGATGGACGCGTCCTCGAACAACTCCCTGCCCTCGGCGCAGACCAGGGCGATGTCCATGAACGCGGCCAGCTTGATGTCGGCGTTGTGGTGCCAGGTGTGCCAGTCGTCCGCCCACGCCTCGATGCGATAGGTCCAGTCCCCGGCGCGTTCCATGCGGACGATCGCACGCCAGATGTCGAGGCCGGCCGGCCAGATCTGCTCCATGTCGACACGGCGTTCGGCGCCGTCGGGGTCGGTCAGGACGACGGTTGCGCCGACCGCGTCGTGGCCCTCGCGGAAGATGCGCGCGGTGATGGGCACGGCCTCGTCCTCGACCGCCTTTGCGGGATAGGCGCCGTGCTCGACGACGGGTGCGGTCTTGCCGATCGGCAGCCGGCCGAACCTGAAGGCGGCGAAAGGATTGGCCGACGAGGCGTCGCTGGGTGTTGCTGCGGTGCTTCCGGAGTCAGTCACGCGACCCACGCTAGCGGGACGAGAGGCAGCCTTCGCGTGGATGCCCCCGAATCCATCGGGGGAACGGCTGATGACGATTGCGGAAAACCTGGCCGCGTGGCCGGCTGCCCCCGCGCTGGTTCGGTTAGGGTTTGGACCGTGCGCGCAATCAGACGCTTCATCGTTCAGCCGGTGCTTCCCGAGCCGCTGCGGCCGCTCGCCGAACTGGCCCGCAATCTCCGTTGGAGTTGGCATGAGCCAACGCGCGAGGTCTTTCGCGCGGTGGATCCCGACCTGTGGGCCGCAGTCGGGTCCGATCCGCTGAAACTGCTGTCGCAGGTGTCGCCCGAACGCCTCGACACCCTCGCCGGTGACCGGCGGTTCGTCCGCAACCTGGAGATCGTGCGTGAGGATCTGCACGACTACCTGACCGGCGATCGCTGGTATCAGGCGTTCGCGGCCGGTCATGCCGAGGCCCCTGCGGCCATCGGTTATTTCTCGGCCGAGTTCGGCATCAGCAAGGTGCTGCCCCAGTATTCCGGAGGCCTGGGGATCCTGGCCGGCGACCACCTCAAGGCGGCGTCCGATGTCGGTGCACCGATCGTCGGTGTGGGTCTGCTGTACCACCACGGCTATTTCATCCAGTCCCTGAACGCGTCCGGTTGGCAGCAGGAGCGCTACCCGCTGCTCGATCCCAACGAACTGCCGGTCTCGCTGCTCCACGACGATGCCGGGGCCGTGGTCATCGAGGTGGAGATCCGCGGGGTGCTCACCAAGGCGCAGGTGTGGGTGGCGCAGGTGGGACGCGTCCCGCTGCTGCTGCTGGACACGAACCTCGAGGACAACCCCGAGCGGGAGCGTCTGATCACCGACAAGCTCTACGGTGGTGGCTCGAGCCATCGTCTCGCGCAGGAGGTGTTGCTGGGCGTCGGCGGCGTGCGCGCCATCCGCGCGTACTGCCGTATCACCGGCCATGCCGCCCCCGAGGTGTTCCACGCCAACGAGGGCCACGCGGTCTTCCTGGGCCTGGAGCGGATCCGGGAGTTCATGACGACCGGGGACGATTTCGATGCCGCCGTCGAGAAGTCCCGCGCGGGGATGCTGTTCACCACGCACACGCCCGTGCCCGCGGGGATCGATCGGTTCAGCAAGGACCAGGTGCGCGAGCAGTTCCAGAGCTTCGCGCCGCTGCCGATCGACCGCATCATCGAGTTGGGCGCCGAGACCTATCCCGGCGGCGACCCGAACGTCTACAACATGGCGGTCGTCGGGCTGCGGCTCGGCCAGCGTGCCAACGGGGTGTCGAAGCTCCATGGCGAGGTCAGCCGGCAGATGTTCCAGGGGCTGTGGCCGGGCTTCGACTCGAGCGAGGTACCGATCACCTCGGTGACCAACGGCGTGCACGCTCGCACCTGGGTGCACCCGGAACTGCGGGAGGTGCTGGAATCTCCGCTGGAGACCGACGAGAACGTCGTCGACGGCTGGGACTGGAAGGCGCTCGACCGCATCGACGACACGACCGTGTGGACGCTGAAGCGCCAGATGCGCGGTCAGATGATCATCATGGCCCGTGAGCGGCTGGCCAAGAGCGCCGCGGCGCGTGGGATGAACGCCGACTGGGTGGCCACGGCGCTCAACCCGCACACGCTGACGATCGGTTTTGCGCGCCGGGGCGCGTCCTACAAACGCCTGACGCTCATGCTCAGCCAGCCCGACCGGCTGAAGGCCCTGCTCAACCACCCGACTACACCGATCCAGATCGTCATCGCGGGCAAGGCACACCCTGCCGACGACATCGGCAAGGGCCTGATCCAGCAGATGGTGCAGTTCTCCGACTCCGAGGACGTACGGGGCAAGCTGGTCTTCCTGCCCGACTACGACATGTCGCTGGCCCGCCCGCTCTACCCGGGGTGCGACGTCTGGCTGAACAACCCGTTGCGTCCCATGGAGGCCTGCGGCACGTCGGGGATGAAGGCCGCGATCAACGGTGCCTTCAACCTGTCGATCCGCGACGGCTGGTGGGACGAGTGGTACGACTCCGCCTTCGGCTGGGCCATTCCCTCCGCCGAGACGATCGGCAACCAGGCCGAGCGGGACGCGGCCGAGGCCGAGTCGCTCTACGAGATCATCGAGCGCGAGATCATCCCGATGTTCTACACGCGGGACGCGAACGGTGTGCCTGCCGAGTGGGTCAAGATGATGCGCGCGACGATCGCGGGACTCGGGCCGAAGGTGATGGCCACCCGCATGGTGCGCGACTACGTGGAACAGCTGTACGCTCCCGCGGCGGCCGCCGCCGTGAAGGTTCTGGCCGACGACACGGCGGCCCAGCTCGCGCAATGGAAGACCAAGGTGCGGGCAGCTTGGCCGGGCGTGGTTGTGACGCGCATCGAGTCGCACCTGCCCGACATCGTCGAGGTCGGCTCCACCAACGAGTTCGATGCCTGGGTGCGGCTGAACGGGCTGGACGCCTGCGACGTCGCCGTCGAACTGGTCTCGGGAGAGGTGGACGCGTCCGACGAACTGCGCAACGTGCGCATCACGCGTTTCGAGCGTCCCGGTGAGACCGGCGAGGACGGGGCGGTGCTGTTCCGGGTGCGTGCGACCAGCCAGACACCAGGGCTCGTCGGCTACACGGTGCGCGTCGTGCCGAGCCACCCGTTGCTCGCCTCCCGCTCCGAGATGGGGTTGGCGGCGGTCGCGGCGCTGTAGCCTGAAGCCTGACCAGGCCGCCGGCAGGAGGGCATTGCTGTGGATGAGAGCCAGGACGCGCCCGCTCGGGCGTCCGACGACGACGATCTTGCCGGTCGCCTCGGTCTGACCGAATCGCTCCGGCCGAAGAAGACACGCGGACGCCGCGCCCTGGTCATCACTCTCGTGCTGCTGCTCGCCCTCCTGCTGGCCGCCGGAGGTGTGGTGGCGTACTTCTTCTTCCGCATCAACTCCGCGATCGACAGCCTCGATCGTGATCCGTCGCTGCTGCCGTCCAGCACCGCGTCGGCCCCCACATCGGAAGCGGACAACAGCCCCGTGACGTTCGTGCTCATGGGGTCCGACTCGCGCTCCACGGAGGCTTCCGAGGGACGAAGCGACGTCCTCATGGTGGCCTACCTGTCGGGTGATCGCTCGCACGTGTATCTCACGAGTTTCCCGCGTGACATGTGGGTGGCGGTCCCCGGGTACGGTCAGGCCAAGATCAACGCCGCCTACGCCTGGGGTGGGCCGGCGCTGACGGTCCAGACGCTGGAGTCGCTCACCGATGTGCGGATGGATCATGCGGTCGTCATCGACTTCGAGGGATTCATCAACCTCACCACGACCCTGGGCGGGGTGACCGTCGACAACAAGTACGCGAGCTCGTCGAACGGATACACCTTCCCGCAGGGGCAGATCACGCTCCAGGGGGAGGAGGCGCTCGCGTACGTGCGCGAGCGCTACGACCTGCCCAACGGAGACCTCGACCGGGCCGAGCGGCAGCGCGCGGTGGTCTCGGCCATCATCGACAAGGTGGTCAGTCCCCAGGTGCTCACCGACCCCGGCACGTTCGGTGACGTGGTCGATCAGGTCGCCTCGTGTGTGACGGTCGACAGCGGGCTGACGACCGACAGTGTCTGGTCGCTTGCTCGCAGCCTGAAGTTCACCGGCAGCGAGGGGGTCCGTTCGCTGCAGGCTCCGATCTCAGGGTTCGGGACCAGCGCGGACGGTCAGGCGATCGACATCGTCGACGAGGCCGGTCTGGCCGAGCTCGGTCAGGCCATGGCCGGCGACACGATGGACGAGTACTGGCAGACGCACAAGTGAACGGGCACCGTTAGGTAGCTTGAGCCCCGTGTCTCGGCCTCACAGGTCGGACGCGGGCAGGTGCTCAAGCGGGCTCCACCGTCTGCTCCGCGCCGGGCTGCTCGTCCTCGGGTGATTCGTCGGGTGCCGGTTCGTCACCGGTGGGCCGGTCCTCGGGGGGTTGCTCGCTGTCGGGGGCCTCGGCGACCGGCCGGGCGGCCACCGAGGACACCTGTGCGCGCATGACGGCGACGGTTCGTCCCGGAAGCTGCATCGCGTCTCCCGGGCGGAGGACGTCCGCGGGCAACTCACCAGGCTCGGCCGTGGACGCGACCACCTCGTACTCCGTACCCCAGTTCACGGGCGGCATGGTCACGGGAATGGCGTCCGCGCCGCTGTGGAACCAGATCAGCAGCGCGTCCGTGCGGCTCGACAGGTACATCCCCAGCAGGCGGCGTCCCGGATCCTGCCAGTCCTGGTCGCCCATCTCGCCGGAGTAGCCGTTCATCCAGGCGAGGTTGTAGCGGCCCAACGGGTTGCCGGAGGAGTCCAGGACCTCGTTGTGGTACAGGTAGTCGTCGTAGTGGAGCAGCCGATGCTCCTGGCGGAGCCGGGTGAGGTCCGACGCGAGGTCGTGCACGTCGTGCCACTGATCGGCGGTGTCCCAGTTGATCCAGCCCAGAGGATTGTCCTGGCAGTAGGCGTTGTTGTTGCCGCCCTGGGTACGCCCGATCTCGTCCCCTGCGGTGATCATCGGCACACCCCGCGACAGCAGGAGCGTCGCGAGCATGTTGCGCACCTGGCGACGACGCAGGGCGTTGACGTGCGGATCGTCGGTCTCGCCCTCGATGCCGCAGTTCCACGACCGGTTGTCGTCGGAGCCGTCACGGTTGGACTCGCCGTTCGCCTCGTTGTGCTTGGTGTTGTAGGTGACCAGATCGCGCAGCGTGAACCCGTCATGAGCGGTGATGAAGTTGATGCTCGCCGACGGCGGGCGGTCGTCGCCCCCGAACAGATCGGCCGATCCGGTCAGGCGGGTCGCGAACTCCTGCACACCGCCGGCTCCACGCCAGTAGTCCCGCACGAAGTTGCGGTACTGGTCGTTCCATTCGCTCCAGCCGGGGCCCCAGCGTCCCACCTGGTGGCCGAACGGCCCGACGTCCCAGGGCTCGGCGATCAGCTTGATGTCGCGTAGCACCGGGTCCGAGGCGATCGCCTGCTTGAGCGGGTGCTCCTGGTCGACGTGGTGGTGGACGTCGCGGATCAGTTCGGTGGCCAGATCGAAACGGAAACCGTCCACGCCCATCTCGGTCACCCAGTACCGCAGCGAGTCGAGGACGAGGTGGCGCACGTCGATGTGCGAGGTGTCGAGCGAGTTGCCGCACCCGGTGACGTCGTAGTCGTTGCGCAGATCGTGGGTCAAGCGGTAGTAGCCGCGGTGGTCGATGCCGCGGAAGCTCAGCGTCGGCCCTTCGTGGCCGCCCTCACACGTGTGGTTGTAGACGACGTCGAGGATCACCTCGATGCCGGCCTGGTGAAGGGCCGAGACCATCGCCTTGAACTCCTGCACCTGCTGGCCGAGCGTGCCCACCGAACAGTACGCGGCGTGCGGGGCGAAGAACCCGAGCGTGTTGTATCCCCAGTAATTCGACAGGCCACGCCGGACGATGAACGGCTCACTGACGAAGTGCTGGACCGGCAGCAACTCGACGGCCGTGACGCCCAGCGACGTCAGGTGTTCGATGACCGCGGGGTAGGCGAGACCGGCGAACGTGCCACGCAGGTGCTCGGGCACGTCCGGGTGCAAGCGGGTGTAACCGGCCACGTGGGTCTCGTAGATGACCGACTCGTCCAGCGGACGGCGGCGTGCCACGGGGACGGGCGGGGGAGTGGGGGCCACGACGACCGAGAGCGGGACCGCGCCGAAGGAGTCCCGTGTGTCGGGCTCGTAGTCCGAGTGCTCCGTGTGGTCGAAGATCGGGCCCGAGTAGTCGACGCCGGCCGTGATGGCTCGCGCATACGGATCGACGAGCAGCTTCGCCGGATTGGCCCGCAATCCCTTGTCGGGAGCCCAATCTCCGTGAATGCGGTAGCCGTAGAGCTGCTCGGCGGCCACACCGGGGACGAACGTGCGCCACACACCGTCGATCATCTGCATGTCGATGTTGCGCTGTTCACCGGTGGGCGAGACCAGCGCCAGCTCCACCCGCGCGGCGCGGGGAGCCCAGAGCCCGAAGTCACAGCCGTCAGGCGTGAGCCGCGCACCGAGCAGGTCGGAGGCCTGGTCGCGTGGCGCTTCGGGTTCCATGTCGCCTCCGTTGATCTTGGTACCGGCGCCGGACGGGTGGCTACCCTGACAGGTGTGAGTTCTGCTGAGGCCCGCCGGCGAAAAGTGAGCGCCAATCACCATACCGCGCCGAGTGGCTGCTACCTCGACCACGCGGCCGGTTCGCCCCTTCGTCCGCAGGCCCGTGCCGCGATGGCCGACAATGCCGACATGGTCGGCAACCCGGCCGCGCTTCACGGCGCCGGGCGTGCTGCCCGCGCTCTGCTGGAGGACAGCCGCGAGCAGTTGGCCGCTCTGGTGGGTGCTCAGCCGGACGAGGTCGTGTTCACCTCCGGCGGTAGCGAGGCCGACACCATCGCCGTGCTCCAGGGAGCCGCGTCGCGGGGGGAGGACCGCCCGGGCGTCCTGGTCGGTGCGATCGAACACCCCGCCGTCGGGGCGTCCGCGGGGCTGCTCGGTGCGCGCGTCGGCCTGATTCCCGTGGACGCGGGCGGGCAGACCGATCTGGGCGAGCTGGAACGGCTCCTGACGGCCGATGCGCCGGCGGTGGGGCTCGTCAGCCTCATGTGGGTGAACAACGAGCTCGGCACCGTGCAGCCCGTGGGCCGTGCCGCCGGGCTCGCCGGGCGCGCGGGTGCGTTGTTCCACACCGATGCGGTGCAGGCGCTGGGGCAGGTGCGGGTGCGCTTCGGCGAATGCGGGGCCGACCTCATGAGCCTGTCTGCGCACAAGGTCGGCGGGCCCGTGGGCATCGGGGCGCTGATCGTGCGCCGCGGGGTCTCCCTGCCGGCGTGGGGGCTGGGCGGACGCCAGGAGGGCGGTCTGCGATCGGGCACCCAGGCCGCCGTGCTCGCGGCCGGGTTCGCCGCGGCGGCGGCACGCGCGGTGGACGACCTCACGGACGACCCCGACCGCTATCTGCGGCTGCGGGAGCGCCTCGTGGCCGGGCTGGGCAGTGTTCGCGGGACGACCGTCAACGGGGACGATCCGGTCGGCGGCGCGATCGTCAACGTCACGTTCGACGCCACGAGTGCCGAGGACGTCACGTTCCTGCTCGACCAGCAGGGGATCTGGGCGTCCACCGGCTCGGCCTGCAGGGCCGGGGTCCATGGGCCGAGCGAGGTCCTGCTGGCGATGGGCCGTGACGACGCGGCCGCGCGGGCGAGCGTCAGGTTCTCGATGGGATGGACGACGACACCCGACGACATCGACCACCTGCTGGGTGTGCTGCCGGGCGTCGTGGAACGGGCTCGCCGCGTGCCGCACTGAGCGACACGCGGCGTCCCTTCGACAGGCTCAGGGGCCTTCGACAGGCTCAGGGGCCTTCGACAGGCTGGGGGAGTGTTACTTGAGCTTGGGTTCGACGTCGCGCTTGTAGATGGTCTCGAGGGTGTCCTTCAGCGCCTGCATGGTGGTGGCCACGTCTGCGCCCTCGTTCATGAGTTGAGCGCACGACTTGGCCATCTCCTGGTCGGCGCCGGGCAGGAACACACGGCCGTAGTCCTGGCTCTTGGTGACCTTGAGCTGGTTGATCGCGACCTCGATCTGGGGCGTCGAGCTGAGCACGTCGGACATGTCCGCGGTCGTGCGCACGGGCATGTAGCCGGTCGCCTTGGAGAACAGAGCGGCGTTGTCGGCATTGGTGGCGAAGCTCACGAACTTGGCCGCGGCGAGCTGGCGCTCCGGCGAGGTCTTCTTCGCGATGACCAGGCCGGCACCACCGGTGGGGCAGACCCCTGTGGTGGCCTTGGGGCCACCGGGCAGGAAGCCGACCCCGAGCTCGATCCCGTTCTCCTTGGCGGAGCTGAGGGCGCCGACGAGATCGCCGGTGGAGCTGACCGTGGCGCTGACCGCACCGGCCACGAGGTCGGCGATCGCGTTCTTGGACGAGACGCCCGCCGCGCCGTCCTTGGCGATGGAGTCCTGAACCTGCTGCATCGCGGCGATCGCGGCGTCGTCGGCGCACGTGATGGTCCAGCCGTCCGACCAGCCGGTGCCGCGTCCCCACAGGAGGTTCTGGAACGTCCACCCGGCGTAGCCGTCGAGGGCCGGGTACTGGTACGGCTGGAGGTAACCGCTGGTCGACGCGTTGGCCGACTTCAGCGGGGCGACCCATTCCTCGAAGAACTCCTCCCAGGTCTCGGGCGCACGATCCGGCAGGCCCGCAGCCGCGAGGTGCGCCTTGTTGTAGTAGAAGAGCGGGGTCGACCGGGCGAACGGCACGGCCCAGTGATCGTCCCCGTAGAGGTAGTCGTCGAACAGGGTGGTGTGGTACTCGCTGGTGTCGTTCCCGGCCGCGGAGAGCAGATCGGGGGTCAGCGGGATGACCTGGTCGTTGATCGCGAAGCGGAACCACCACACGTCCGAGGCGACGACGATGTCGGAGATCTCCGTGCCGGCCTGCTGCGTCTGGAACTTGGCGGCGACCTCCTCGTAGTTCGCGCCGCCGGTGATGAGCTCGACCTTGATACCGGTCTCGGCCTCGAAGGCCTCGATGATCTGCTTCTCGGCCTCCTCGGACTTGCCGGGGTGGCTGGACAGCCACGAGATGGAGTCGGCGGGGGTGACCGAGGTCCAGTCGGTGGCGGCCGACGACGAGCTGGAGCCCGAGCCGGTGGACGGGCCGGCGCAACTGGCGAGCGCGGCGGTGGCGAGGCTCGCCCCACCGAGCGCGAGGAAGCTGCGTCGATTCATGAATGCGGGCATGGTTGTATGCACTCTCTCTTTCTGGATGAAGGTTTCCTCGCGCTCAGCCGGTGACTGAGCCCTGTGTGAGCCCTGCGACGACGTATCGCTGCAGGAACGTGAAGACGATGAGGATGGGCAGGATCACGATCACCGACCCGGCCATGAGGACGCCCCAGTTCTGGGAGCCGGAATCGGTGTTGGTGAGCAGGGTCAGGCCGACCGGAAGGGTCATCATGGAGGGCTTGTCGGTGATGATCAGGGGCCACAGGTAGTCGTTCCACTCGTTGACGATCGTGACGAGGGCGACGGTTGCGATGCTGGGTGTCGAGATCGGCACGGCCATCCGCCACAGGCGTTGCCAGTGGCCGGCGCCGTCGATCTCGGCCGCCTCGAACATCGACTTCGGCAGGGTGCTGAAGTGCTGGCGCAGCAGGAAGGTGCCGAACGCCGTGCCCAGCCCCGGCACGATGATCCCCCAGTAGGTGTTCAGGCCGCCCAGGGACGCGATGAGTGCGTAGTTGGGCAGCACCGCGACCTGCGGCGGCACCATGAGCGCCACCAGGATGAGGATGAAGATCACGTTCTTGAAGGGAAACCGGATGAAGACCAGGGCATAGGCCGTCAGGATCGACAGCAGCGTCTTGATGGTGGCGCCCACCACCGTGACGAGTACCGAGTTCGCGAAGAACCTGGCGAAGGGCACCGAACGGGCCGCCTCCGCGTAGTTCTCCCACGACGGGTCGCGGGGCCACACGCTCAGCGTGGTGGTGATGATCTCGGACGGTGATTTGAAGGACGACAGCACCATCCACAGCAGCGGCAGGCTGACGATGAGCATCGCCAGCAGCAGGGGAAGGTATCCGCCGAGGATGCGAGTGGCCAGCCGATGACCCCGATGGCCGCTCTGGGCGCGGTGCTCGGGCTCGCGGTGATCCGGCCGTGCCGGACGCCGGGATGTCTCCGCCGGGCTGTTGCCGCGGCGGGCGATGGTGGAGGTCGGTGACGCGCTCATGCGTAGTGCACCTTTCGTTCCACGAAGCGGATCTGGACGATCGTCGCCAGCAGCAGGAAGACGAACAGGACGACAGAGATCGCCGCCGAGTAGCCGGCCCGGTTGTAGGTGCTGAACGCCTGTAGGTAGGCCTCGTAGATCAGGGTCCCGACGCCGCGTCCGCTCGGGACCATGATCCGGAGGATGTCGAACGCCTGGAGGGAGCTCAGCAGCGTCGTGATGAGCAGGAAGAAGGACGACGGCGACAACAGCGGGAGGGTGATCGACCAGAAGCGGCGCATCGGGCCCGCCCCGTCGACGGCCGCGGCCTCCATGAGGTCCTTCGGCACGGCCTGCATGCCCGCGAGGTACACCACGGCGCAGTAGCCGAGGTTCTTCCAGACGTAGACGATGATGACCATCAGCAACGCCAGGTCGGGATTGTTGATCCATTGAGGGCTGGCCAGGCCGATCGCTCGCAGGAGGGCAGCGAGCGCCCCGTACACGGGGTCGAAGATGAACAGCCACACCAGGCCGACGCCCACGCCCGAGAGCACGTAGGGGGCGAAGACCGCGGCGCGGGCAACCGGTGCGCCGCGGACCTTGAGGTTCAACGCGACGGCCACGAGGAGCCCGAGGAGCATGGAGCCCCCCACGGTGGCGAGGGTGAAGACCGCGGTCGTCCGGAGCACCACCGGGGCGTCGCCGGAGGTGAAGAACTCGGCGTAGTTCCTGAACCCGACCCGTGTGGCTTCCTCCGCGCCGAGCGTCCAGTCGAGGGTGGAGTAGTTGAGGTTGGCCAGCAGCGGCCTGTACGTGAAGATCGCGATCAAGAGGATGTTCGGCGCGGCGAAGGCGAGGAACAACAAGGCCTCCCGCCGCTTTCGCGCCGTCCAGTAACCCTGTGCTGCGACCGGTGGTGTATTGCTCATTCGGCCTTTCCCTGTGACCAACTCGTGTGAACCCGAACAGATGCAACCACCGTCCTGGCAGGGTGCGCCATTGGTTTGGGGGATTGTTGTACGAGGGTTCACGACTCCGTCACCATCGTGTCGACAAGGGTTTTCCTTCTAGCCCGCCGGTGCCCGACGGCCGGGTCTGCGGCGACGACCGGCCGGGGACGAGCCGTCGGGTGGTCGGGCTTCCTACAATCGATGAGGAGTCATCGGTGGAAGGGGGAGCATGAGAGTCTTGTCGGCCATGTCGGGTGGCGTCGACTCGTCGGTCGCGACGGCCAGGTTGATCGCGGCGGGTCACGAGGTGACGGGCGTCCACCTGGCGCTGTCGCGCACCCCGCTCGCCCAGCGTGCGGGCTCACGGGGCTGTTGTTCGCTCGCCGACGTCCACGATGCGCGCCGGGTGGCGGACCGGCTGGGCATCGACTTCTACGTCTGGGATTTCTCCGAGCGTTTCGCCACTGACGTGATCGACGACTTCCTGGACGAGTACGCGTCCGGGCGTACTCCCAACCCCTGCCTGCGCTGCAACGAGCGCATCAAGTTCGCCGCCCTGCTCGAGCGCGGCTTGGCTCTGGGCTTCGACGCGGTGGCGACGGGCCACTACGCCCGGCTGGTGCGCGGTGCCGACGGTGTGGAGCTGTGGAGGGCTGCCGATGCTGCCAAGGATCAGTCGTATGTGCTGGGAGTCCTCGACCAGCAGCAACTGGCGCACAGCCTGTTCCCCCTGGGCGACTCGGTGAAGGCCGACGTGCGCGCGGAGGCCGCTGCACTGGGTCTGGCCGTGGCCGACAAGCCCGACTCCACGGACATCTGCTTCATCCCCGACGGCGACACCGCGGGCTTCCTCACCGAGAAGCTGGGGACGCGGCCAGGGCGGATCGTCGACGAGAACGGCACCGACCTCGGCGTCCACCAGGGGACCTTCCGGTACACGATCGGCCAGCGCAGGGGGCTGAACCTGGGGATCCCGGCGGTCGACGGACGTCCCCGCTATGTCGTCGACCTCGATCCCGACTCGGGGAAGGTCGTCGTCGGCGGGGCGGAGGCACTCGAGGTGGGCCGCCTGCGCGGCATCCGTCCCACATGGACCGGCGGGCGTCCCGACGGGGTCTGGCGCGGTCTGGTGCAGGTACGAGCACACGGCCGGGCCATGCCCGCCAGCATCGAGGCCGTCGCCGACGGGGTCTCGATCGAGCTGGACGAGCCCTGCCGTGGCGTCGCACCCGGTCAGTACGTGATCTGCTACGAGGCGGACCGAGTGGTGGGGAGCGCCGTCATCTCCGCCACCGATCGCGCGCTGAACGCTGGGGCCCGCGCGTGAGGGTCACGGGTCTGGGGTCGATGCCCGGTGATGACATGCGCGAGACGGTGCGCGTCGTGCGCGACCTGTTGCCCGACATCTTCGCCTGGCCCGAGCTGCCGGGGCGCGGCCCTGCGTCCGGCATGATCGGGCGGACGCTCGGCCTGCTCGGCCAGCCGTGCGTCCTCGACGCCGACGGGTGGCGCCTCGCGAGTGCCGTCAGTGCTCCCCAGGTCCGGTCCGAACGATGGTGGCACAGCGACCTGGACGACATCGAGGAGCTGACCCTCGACGCCTCAGCGCCGGTCAAGGTGGCTTTCGCGGGGCCGTGGACGCTGGCCGCCTCCGTGAGGCTGGCCCATCCGACCATGGACCACGTGATCGCCGACGAGGGCGCGTGCCGTGACGTGGCGCAGGCCCTCGCCGAGGGCGTCGCGGACCGGGTCGCGACGATCTCGTCCCGGCTCGGCCGTCCTGTGCTCGTCCAACTGGACGAGCCTGCCGCCCCGGCCGTGCTGGGCGGCACCCTGCCGACGTTCTCGGGGCTCCACCGGTACCGAACTCCGGGGCGGGACGAGGTGGAGGGGGCCTGGCGCCTGGTGGTCGAGGCCGTGGGCGGAATGCCCGCGGTGGAGGGCGTCTGGATGCACTGTTGCGCCCCCGGTCTCGATCTCGGGGCCATCGAGCGGACCGGGTTCACCGGAGCGGCCCTCGACGCCCGCCACCTGACCGATCGCAGCCTGGACGACGTGGGCGGCTGGCTGGAGTCGGGGCGCACGCTCGCGCTCGGCGTCGCGCGCACCGACCAGGTGATCGTCCCGCCGGTGGACGGACTGGTCGATGCCGCTGCGGGCCTGCTGCGCCCGCTCGGGCTCGATCCTGATCTGTTGGACGCGGGAGTCGTCCTCACACCCGCGTGCGGCCTGGGCACCTGGCCGGCGGACGCGGCCCGCGCGGTGCTGGAACGGCTGGGGTCGGCCGCACCACTGGTCGCCGAGCGACTGCACCGGTGAGGGCCGGGGCGCGTCTACAGTTGGGTGTCATGCGGCAGCTCTTCAGCAACCTGAACCTCAACGGCGACACGCCGGTCCGCGTCCAGCCGCGGCTCGGGGAGTGGGGCCCGAGGCGCGTGCCCAGCACCACCCAGAAGAAGCGGGCGCGCCTGTGGGTCGCCGGTGCGTTCTGCGGCGCCGTGACAGCGCTCTTCCTGCTGGGGAACTTCTTCTACAAGCTGCTGATGGGTATCTCCTGAGGCGGCCGCGGCTCAGAACCAGTGATCGAAGACGCCCGCCAGCGCGAGTGAGATGACCAGTGAGCGGGCGATCAGGCCGAGCGACATGCTCGCGGCGAACACCGGGAACCGGATGCGTGTCGTGGCGGCGAGCAGGGTGGTGGCGTAGTTCGGGGGCAGGCTGACCGACCCCGACATGAACAGTCCCAGCGGTCCCCAGCGGGGATGCTCGACCACTGCGTCCAACCGCCGGACCAGCGCGCGCCAGCGGGCTCGCAGCGTCCCGGGCTCAGGGGTGGGCCGCGCGATCCCCGCGGACGATCGCAGCCACGGCAGCCTGCGTCCCTGGCGCACGGCCAGGAAGAGGATCATCTTGCCCGCTCCCTGGCCGACCCCGAGGCCCAGGCCGAGGGACCATGGGTCGATGAGGCCGGTGGCGAGGCTCGCCACGATGAACGCCTCGCTGTTGAGCACCGGGATGACCGAACCGAGTGTCGCGTAGGCGAGGGCGACGAGCAGTTGCCACCAGAACCCGTCGGTCACGAGACCAAGTGTGTCAGACGCCCCTATCACGTCCGGTGCCGCGGCGGGGCGGCCTCAGTGGGCGAGACGGACGAGCCTGTGCAGGCGGTGGAGCTCGGAATCGAGGAACTGCGGGCCACCCTGGCGTCCCACGAGGACGATCAGGCCCGTGCCGGTGGGCGCGAGCGCGACTGAGACGTCCCCCCATCCCTGAAGCCAGTCGGGCATGTCGAGGGCGTGGGCCTCGTCGAGCGGCGCGAGGGCGGCGATCTGCCCCTCGGTGAGATCGGGGGCGTCCTCGGTGCGGGCGAGGACGCGGCGTTCCTCCAGGCCGACCACCAGGGCCCAGCGCGAGTGGAACAGGCGCGGCGCGTGCTCGACGAGCAGTTCCAGGGCGCGGGCCCGGTGAAGGTCCATCTCCTGGGCGATCTCGAGGTCGCTCTCGATGGCCCACTGGTCGGGGTGCCGCGACAACCACAGCACGCGGGTGCCCTCGATCTCGGTGCACGCCGAGACCAGCGTGTCGGGCAGCGAGCCCCTCGGCAGGTCGACCATGAAGTCGTCGACGGCGTGGCCGTCACCGCGTTCCACGATCTCGATCGTGTAGATGTCGGCCCCTACCGCGCCGATGGCCGATGCCACTTGTCCGAGTGCTCCCGGACGGTCGGGCAGTTCCACGCGCAACATGAGCATGGTCGAATAGTGACAGCACGTGCTTCCCGGTGCATAACGTTGCGGTTACGGTCAGGTTGCAATGCGCTGTCGGGGGCAGATCGGGACTCTCACGATGCTCGGTGCGGCGGTGATGCTGAGCGCTCGGCCTCGCGGGGACGATGAGTTTTCCGGCGGGCCGTATGTGGCACACCGGAATCTCCGGCACCCGTGAGGATCGCACGCGGGTCGCCCCACCGCAGCGCGACAGCCGGGCGGGGTGCGTCGTGCGCGGATCGGCGCCTACCGGCGCACGGTCTAGGATGGGCTGTTGTCATGGCGTGAACCATGGCCGGCATCGTGATTCATTACCCAGGAGTTTCGCAGTGGCTCTTACTGCCCAGGACGTGGCGCGGCTGGCCGACCTCGCCCGGATCGAGCTGTCCGACGACGAGCTCGTCCGGCTGGCACCCCAGTTGGACGTCATCCTCGACGCGGTCGCGAGTGTCGGCCGGGTGGCCGACCTCGACGTGCCGCCCACCTCGCACGCCATCGAGTTGAGCAACGTCTTCCGCGACGACGAGGTGCGCCCGAGCTGGCCGGCCACCGCCGTGCTGGCCGGCGCACCCGCGGTGGAGGACGAGCGCTTCCGGGTGCCTCGCGTACTGGACGAGGAGGCCTCGTGACCGACGACACGCTGAGCGCGCCGGCCAGTGAGCTCGCGCGTCGGATCGCGGCGGGGGAGCAGAGCGCCGAGGAGATCACACGCATGCACCTCGACCGCATCTCGGCGGTTGACGGGCTCGTCCATGCCTTCCTCGCGGTGGACGCCGATCGGGCGCTCGGCCAGGCGCGCGCCGTGGACGCGAAGGTCGTCGCCGGGGAGCGCGTCGGCCCGTTGGCCGGCGTCCCGGTCGCGGTGAAAGACCTCTTCTGCTACCAGTGCCTTCCCACCACGGCGGGTTCACGCATCCTGGAGGGGTGGAAGCCCCCCTACGATGCGACCGTCGTCGAGCGGCTGGTGGCCTCGGGTCTGGTCGTCCTCGGCAAGACGAACCTGGACGAGTTCGCGATGGGTTCGTCCACCGAGACCTCGGCGTTCGGGCCGACCCACAACCCGTGGGACCTCGACCGGATCCCCGGTGGCTCGGGTGGTGGCTCGGCCGCGGCCCTCGCGGCCTTCGAGACGCCGCTGGCCATCGGCACCGACACGGGCGGTTCGATCCGCCAGCCGGCCGCCGTGACCGGCACCGTGGGCACGAAGCCCACCTATGGCAGCGTCTCGCGCTACGGCGTCATCGCGATGGCTTCCTCGCTCGACGTGCCGGGGCCGTGCGCTCGCACCGTGCTGGACGCGGCCCTGCTGCATCGCACGATGGGCGGTCACGATCCGCGCGACTCGACGTCGATCCCGGCGCCGTTGCCCGACGTGGTGGCCGCGGCCCGGAAGGCCGATGTCACGGGCCTGCGGATCGGTGTGGTCACCGAGCTCGGGGGCGAGGGATATGCGTCGGGAGTCGAGCGGCGTTTCACCGAGACCGTCGACCTGTTGGCGTCGCTGGGTGCCGAGATCGTCGAGGTGAGCTGTCCGCACTTCGACGACGCGCTGGCCGCGTACTACCTGATCATGCCTGCCGAGGTGTCCAGCAACCTGGCTCGCTACGACGGCATGCGTTACGGTCTGCGCGTCGGTGACGACGGGACGGCCAGCACCGAACAGGTCATGCGCGCCTCGCGTGCCGCGGGCTTCGGGGACGAGGCCAAGCGCCGGATCATCATCGGCACCTACGCGTTGTCGGCGGGCTACTACGACGCCTACTACGGATCGGCCCAGAAGGTGCGGACGCTGATCGCTCGTGACTTCCGGGCGGCCTTCGCCCAGTGCGACGTGCTCGTCTCGCCGTCCAGCCCCACCACGGCGTTCCGCCTGGGCGAGCGTACGGCCGACCCGCTGGCGATGTACAAGTCCGACCTGTGCACGATCCCCGCCAACCTGGCCGGCATCGCGGCGGCGTCGTTCCCGAACGGGGTCGCCGACGAGGACGGCCTGCCGACCGGCTTCCAGGTCATGGCTCCCGCGCTGGCCGACGATCGCTGCTATCTGGTGGGCGCGGCACTGGAGCGCGCGCTCGCCGACCGGTGGGGCGGGCCGCTGTTGGATCGTGTTCCCGACCTGGCGGCGATGGAGGTGTCCCGATGAGCGTGTTCGCAGCCGACGAGCTGATGGACTACGACGAGGTGCTGGAGCGCTTCGACGTCGTCATGGGCCTGGAGGTGCACGTCGAGCTGAACACCGCGTCCAAGATGTGGTGCGGTTGCGCCACCACCTACGGCGGGGCGCCCAACACCCACACCTGCCCCGTCTGCCTGGGCCTGCCCGGTTCGCTGCCGGTCGTCAACGGCAAGGCCGTGGAGTCGGCGATCCGCATCGGGCTGGCGCTCGACTGCGGGATCGCGGAGTGGTGCAGGTTCGCGCGCAAGAACTACTTCTATCCCGACATGCCCAAGGACTATCAGGTCAGCCAGTACGACGAGCCGCTGTGCTTCGACGGGGGCGTCGACATCGAGTTCGACGGGGAGTCGTACCGGATCCCGATCGAGCGCGTGCACATGGAGGAGGACGCGGGCAAGCTCGTCCACGTGGGTGGCGCGGGCCGCATCCAGGGCGCGGACTACTCGCTGGTCGACTACAACCGGGCGGGCGTCCCGTTGATGGAGATCGTCACCCGGCCGATCTTCGGCACGGGGACCAGGGGGCCCGAGGTGGCGCGCGAGTACATGGCGTTCCTGCGCGATCTCATGCGGGCGCTCGGGGTGTCGGAGGCACGCATGGAACGCGGGAACATGCGATGCGACGCCAACGTGTCGCTCATGCCCAAGGGCGCCACGGAGCTGGGCATCCGCACCGAGACGAAGAACGTGAACTCCCTGAGATCGGTCGAGGCCGCTCTGCGCTACGAGATCTGCCGTCAGGGCGCGGTGCTGTCGTCGGGCGCCAGGGTGCGTCAGGAGACGCGGATGTGGCACGAGGAGGGTTTCACCACCGCCGGCCGGTCCAAGGAGACCGCGGAGGACTACCGTTACTTCCCGGAGCCCGACCTCGTGCCGGTCGCGCCGAGCCGCGAGTGGGTCGAGGAACTGCGCGCCACGCTTCCCGAGCCACCGGCCGCGCGCCGCGCCCGGCTGCAGGCGGAGTGGGGGTTCACCGATCTCGAGATGCGTGACGTGCTCGGAAACGAGGGCGCGCTCGATCTCGTCGAGCAGACGGTCGCCGCGGGCGCCGGCCCCGCTGCCGCGCGCAAGTGGTGGCTGACCGAGCTCGCCAGGCACGCGAACGAGGCCGGCATCGCGCTGGACGAGGTGCCCATGACCCCGGCCCAGGTGACTGCGCTGCAGGCACTCGTGGACGACGGCACGCTCACCGACAAGCTCGCGCGCGTGGTGATCGAGGGTGTGCTCGCCGGTGAGGGCGACCCGGCCGAGGTGGTCGCGGCTCGCGGGCTGGCGGTCGTCTCCGACGAGGGGGCGCTGTCGAAGGCCGTGGACGAGGCGATCGCGGCTCATCCCGATGTCGCGCAGAAGATCCGCGACGGCAAGGTGCAGGCCGCCGGCGCCCTGATCGGTGCCGTCATGAAGGCCATGAGGGGGAAGGCCGACGCGGCCCGGGTGCGAGAGCTCGTCCTCGAGAAGCTGGCCTGACCAGGAGTGCCGCAGATGTTTCCGGGCCTGAGGGCGGCGTCCGCGAACCGATCGCCGTCGGAGGGGTCCTTGATCATGCAGGAGAATTGACCATGCCTTTGGCCCAGCCGCTGCCCGCCGACATCGCCGGGCGGCTCAAGCGCACAGCCGACGGGCTCGTCCCGGCCGTGGTGCAGGACGCCACCAGCGGGCGCGTCCTCATGATGGCCTGGATGTCGGACGAGTCGCTCGCCGTCACCCTCGCGACGCGCCAGGCCACCTACTGGTCGCGCAGCCGGCAGGAGTTGTGGCGCAAGGGCGCCACCAGCGGGCACACCCAGCACGTCCGCGAGGTCAGCATCGACTGCGACGGCGACACGCTGCTGCTGCGTGTCGACCAGATCGGCCCGGCGTGCCACACGGGCACGACGAGTTGCTTCGATGCCGGCGGGGTGCTGCTGGCTGATGAACCATCTGCCCCTGACGAGGGGGAGCGGTGATCGATTCTCTCCGGATCAGCCCGACCCTGGACGAGTTCCGCGAGCAGGCCGCGCACCGGCGGGTGATCAGCGTCCACGCACGGCTGATCGCCGACGATCTGACACCGGTCGGCTGCTACCAGGCGTTGTGCGGCGATCGCCCCGGCACCTTCCTCTTCGAGTCTGCCGAGCAGGGCACGTGGTCGCGCTGGTCGTTCATCGGCGTGAACGCCGGGGCCACCCTGATCGGCAGGAAGGGCGAGGCGCACTGGACAGGTCGCCCGATCACCGGCCTGCCCGTCTCCGGCAGCCCGCTCCAGATGCTCGACGCCACGCTCGGTGCCCTCCACACTCCGCGCGACCCCGAGCTGCCTCCCCTGACCTCGGGCATGGTCGGTTATCTCGGATACGACCTGGTACGGGAGATGGAGGCCATCCCCGACACCGTGGACGACGACCTGGGCGTCCCCGACATGGTGATGATGCTGGCCTCCGACATGGCGGTCCTCGACCATCATCGCGGCGAGGTCTGGCTGGTTGCCAACGCCATCAACTTCGACGCCTCGCCCGAGCGCGTCGACCAGGCCTGGAACGACGCCTGTGACCGCGTGCGGACGATGGCTGAGCGGCTGGCCGAGCCTCGTCCGAGCCTTCTGGCCGTGCGGGCGTCCCGGACCGAGCCCGAAGTCAGGCGGCAGCGCACCCCCGAACAGTTCCACGCCATGGTCGAGGCCGCTCGCGAACGGATCTTCGCCGGTGACATCTTCCAGGTGGTACCCAGCCAGCGCTTCGAGGTCGACACCGATGCCGACCCGTTCGCGATCTACCGGGAGCTGCGGGTCACCAACCCGAGC
Organism: Brooklawnia cerclae; assembly: GCF_011758645.1. NCBI lineage: Bacteria > Bacillati > Actinomycetota > Actinomycetes > Propionibacteriales > Propionibacteriaceae > Brooklawnia > Brooklawnia cerclae. The sequence goes on from NZ_JAAMOZ010000001.1 coordinate 1,180,756, forward strand.
CCCTACCTCTATCTGCTGCGGCTCGAGGACGACGGTGAGCGGTTCGCGCTCGTGGGGTCGAGCCCGGAGGCGCTGGTGACGGTCAAGGACGGGCTGGCCACCACCCGGCCGATCGCGGGCACCCGCCCCAGGGGGGCGAACCCGGCCGACGACCTGGCACTCGAGCACGAGCTGCTGGCCGACGAGAAGGAGCGCGCCGAGCACGTGATGCTCGTCGACCTGGGCCGCAACGACCTGGGCCGTGTGTGCGATCCGGGTACGGTCGAGGTGACCGAGTTCATGTCGGTGCACCGCTACAGCCATGTGATGCACCTGGAGGCGAGTGTCACCGGGCGCGTCCAGTCCGGGCGCAGCGCCCTCGACGTGACCATGGCCTGCTTCCCGGCGGGCACGCTGTCGGGGGCCCCCAAGGTCAGCGCCATGACGATCATCGACGGCCTGGAGTCCACTCGGCGTGGTCCCTACGGCGGGGTCGTCGGCTATCTCGACTTCGCGGGCGACTCGGACGCGGCCATCGCGATCCGCACCGCGCTGGTCAAGGACGGGGTGGCCTACGTCCAGGCCGGTGCCGGGATCGTGGCCGACTCGGTCCCCGAGCGTGAGGACGCCGAGTGCCGCAACAAGGCGGCGGCCGTGCTGGGGGCTGTCGCCCGGGCGAACGGCACCGTCGAGTTGTCACCTCGACCCGGTAGCCTCGACGGCAGGCGAGAGGGGGAAAGGTGAGCGTCCTGGACGACATCATCGTCGGTGTGCGCGCGGACATGGCCGTGCGCGAGGCGGCGATCGGGCTGGACGAGCTGGTCGACCGCGCGTTCGCTGCGCCGGAGCCCCGTGATCCCTTGCCCGGGTTTCGTGCACCCGGCCTGTCGGTGATAGCCGAGGTCAAGCGTTCCAGCCCGTCGAAGGGTGCGCTGGCCGACATCCCCGATCCGGAGGAGCTCGCCTTGGCCTATGCGGCCGGTGGCGCCGCTGCGATCTCGGTGCTGACCGAGCGCCGCCGTTTCGGGGGGAGCCTCGATGATCTCGTGCGCATCCGCTCCCGGGTCGATCGGCCGATCCTGCGCAAGGATTTCACCGTCGAGCCGTACCAGATCTACGAGGCTCGGGCCCACGGCGCCGACCTCGTCCTGCTCATCGTCGCGGCCCTCGACGACGCCACGCTGGAGCGGCTGTACACGCTGTCGCTGGAACTGGGCCTGACCCCGCTCGTCGAGGTGCACACGCCGGACGAGGCACGGCGAGCCGCCGGGCTGGGTGCCGCACTGATCGGCATCAACAACCGCAACCTCAAGACACTGACCGTCGACCTCGGCATGTTCGAGCGGATCGTCCCGCTGGTGCCCGCAGGCGCGGTGAAGGTGGCCGAGTCCGGGATCCTCACCGCGGGTGACGCCGCACGCGTCCGCTCCGCCGGCGCCGACGTGATCCTCGTCGGTGAGGCACTCGTGACCCATGACAACCCCCGAGTGGCGATCGCCGAGTTGATCGCCGCCGCCGACGCTGGAACCAGGTGATGCCGACCATGACGATTGACCAGGGACGACCAGGAACCGGTGACGCGAGCCCGGGTGGGCTGCCCGACGCCCGAGGACACTTCGGTGAGTTCGGCGGCACCTTCGTGCCGGAGGCGTTGCACGCGGCGCTCGACGAGTTGATCCGCGCCTTCGAGGACTCGCGCACCGATCCGGAGTTCGCGGCGGAGCTCGCCGATCTGCAGGCGAACTACACCGGTCGGCCCAGTCCGATCACCGAGGCCAAGCGGTTCAGCCAGTACTGCGGGAACGCCCGGGTGGTGCTCAAGCGCGAGGATCTCAACCACACCGGCTCGCACAAGATCAACAACGTGCTCGGCCAGGGCCTGCTGACCCGGCGCATGGGCAAGACCCGCGTGATCGCCGAGACGGGTGCGGGCCAGCACGGTGTGGCGACAGCCACCGTGGCCGCCCTGATGGGTTTCGAGTGCCGGGTCTACATGGGCAAGGTCGACACCGAGCGCCAGGCGCTCAACGTCGCCCGGATGCAGTTGCTCGGCGCCGAGGTCGTGGCGGTCGAGGCCGGCAGCCGCACCCTGAAGGACGCGATGAACGAGGCGATGCGCGACTGGGTGACCAACGTCGATACCACCCATTACCTCATCGGGTCGGTCAGCGGCCCTCATCCGTTCCCGATGATCGTTCGCGAGTTCCAGCGGGTGATCGGTGCCGAGGCGCGCGTCCAGGTGCGCGAGCGGTTCGGGCAGTTGCCCGACGCGGTCTGCGCCTGTGTCGGCGGCGGATCCAACGCCATGGGGATCTTCGCCGACTTCATCGAGGACGAAGGTGTGGCGCTCTACGGCTTCGAGGCCGGGGGATCGGGGATCGAGACCGGCCTGCATGCCGCGGCGATCAACGGCGGCAGCGTCGGGGTTCTGCACGGCACCCGCACCTACGTGCTGCAGGACGCCGACGGACAGACGATCGAGTCGCACTCGATCTCGGCAGGACTGGACTATCCGGGCGTCGGCCCGGAGCACTCGTGGCTGGCGCGAACCGGCCGGGCGACCTACGAGACCATCACCGACGCGGAGGCCATGGACGCGTTCCTGCTCCTCAGCCGCACGGAGGGAATCATGCCGGCGATCGAGTCGGCCCACGCCGTGGCCGGGGCGCGGCGCCTGGGCCTGCGTATCGCCGAACAGGATCCGGACGCCCGCCCGTTGATCCTCATCAACATCTCGGGGCGTGGAGACAAGGACGTGGACACGGCCATGGCGTATTTCGGCGTCCGTGGCGAGGCGGACCATTCGACAGGAGCGTTGTGATGAGCACCACGGTCGACCCCCGGCTCGGCATCAGCGGGCATGTGCTGCGGGACGCGAAGGCTGCCGGACGCGCCGCCCTGGTCGGTTACCTCCCCGTCGGCTATCCCGACGTCGACCACTCGATCGAGGCCATGCGCGCGCTGGCGCAGGGAACCGACGGGATCGGCGTCGACATGGTCGAGATCGGCATGCCGTACTCCGATCCGATGATGGACGGGCTGGCGATCCAGCACGCCACCACCCGGGCGCTGGAGCGCGGGGTACGCACCCATGATGTGTTCCGGGCCGTCGAGGCGGTGGCCGTGGCCGGGGCCGTGCCGCTGGTGATGATCTACTGGAACCTCGTCGAGCAGTACGGGGTGGAGGCCTTCGCCCGCGACCTGGCAGCGGCGGGCGGCGCGGGTCTCATCACCCCCGACCTGACGCCCGACGAGGCAGGGCCGTGGCTCGACGCCTCCGACGCCCAGGGACTCGACCGGGTCTTCCTGATCGCGCCGAGTTCGACCGACGAGCGGATCGCGATGACGATGGCGAACTGCCGGGGCTGGGTGTACGCGACCTCGGTGATGGGGGTCACCGGGGTGCGGACGCAGACCTCGTCCGCGGCGCCGGTGATCGTCGATCGTGCCCGCGCAGCCGACCCGAGCCTTCCCGTCGGGGTCGGGCTCGGGGTGTCCAACGGCGATCAGGCTTCTGTCGTCGGGTCTTACGCCGATGCCGTGATCGTCGGCTCCGCGCTGGTCAAGTGCCTGATCGACGCGGAGGACGCGGGCAGCGCCGATCTGGTTCGGTTGCGCGAGCGCGTCGCCGACCTGGCCGCCGGGGTACGTCGTCCGGTCGTGCCGGACGACGCGACCGTGCGCGGGGGGTGAGCAGATGATCCTCCTGGAGATTCCGAGCCCGCCGTCGCGGGGGTTCTTCATCGGGCCCTTCGAGATCCGCTACTACGCGCTGTTCATCCTCGCGGGCATCTTCCTCGCGGCCTGGCTCGGCAGCAAGCGGTTCGTGGCGCGCGGCGGCAGCAGCGAGAAGTTCGACGCGTCGGTGCTGGTCACCGTGCTGGTCGGCATCGTCGGGGCGCGGCTGTACCACGTGATCACCGACTACCAGCTGTACTTCGGGCCGGGACGCAACCCTTGGCAGGCGTTCAACATCCGGGCGGGTGGCCTGGGCATCTGGGGTGGGGTGGCCCTCGGAGCGGTCGCACTGTGGTTCATGTGCCGCCGGTATCGCCTCGACTTCGGGTCGTTCGCCGACGTGCTGGCCCCGGGCGTGCTGTTCGCGCAGGCGATCGGGCGGCTGGGCAACTGGTTCAACCAGGAGCTCTTCGGGCGTCCCACCACGTTGCCGTGGGGCCTGCACATCGATCCTCAGTACCGGCCGGACGGTTACGAGCAGTACGACACGTTCCACCCCACGTTCCTCTACGAGCTGGTCTGGGACACGGCCGGGGGCTTCGTCCTGCTGTGGGTCGAGCGCCGGTTCAAGTTGGGGCGAGGCAAACTGTTCACCGCCTACGTGGCCTGGTACACGTTCGGGCGGTTCTTCATCGAGGCACTCCGCATCGACCCCGTCAACCACGTCGGGGCCTTCCGGCTGAACAACTATGTCTCGGTGATTGTGTTCGTCGCGGCAGTCGCTACGCTGGTGTGGCAGCTGCGTCGTGTCCCTGGCGTGCGGCTCTGGCCGTTCGGCTTCGCCGTGCCCCAGGGATCACTGGTACCGGCCCGACCTCGCCCAGAGCGCGCGGCCACCGACTAAAACACTGGTCCACATTGCGGCCAAGTAACGACCCCGTAACCGCGCCTGCCTACGCTCGGTTCGTTTCATGCCCCGACGGGGCGAGGAATGGGAGGACAGATGGCTCGACAGGCGGCTTCAGCACCCGTCCAGCAGGGCTTGTACGACCCGCGCTACGAGCATGACGCTTGTGGCGTGGCGTTCGTCGCCAAGCTCGACGGGATTGCCACGCACGAGTTGGTGGAACAGGGTCTCACCGCTCTGGCGAACCTCGATCACCGGGGGGCCACGGGTGCCGACGAGGCCGCCGGCGACGGTGCCGGCATTCTCGTGCAGATACCCGACGCGTTCTTCCGCGCGGACGTCGACTTCATGCTCCCGCCGGTCGGTGAGTACGCCGTCGGCATGGCGTTCCTGCCGATCGACGAGGCGGAACGCGACATGGCGATGATCTCCATCGAGAAGATCGCGCTGGAGGAGCGTCTCAAGGTGCTCGGCTGGCGTGAGGTGCCGGTGCGCAGCGACACGCTCAGCCCGATCTCGCGCGACGCGATGCCCTACATGGCCCAGCTGTTCGTCAGCGATCGGCATCACGCGTCGGGCATCGACCTCGACCGGCTCGTCTTCGCGCTCCGCAGGCGCGCTCGTTTCGAGGCCGGCACCTACTTCGCGTCCCTGTCGGCGCGGACGACGGTCTACAAGGGCATGCTCACCACCAGCCAGCTCACCGAGGTGTACCCCGACCTGTCCGACGAGAGGTTCGCCTCGGCGCTGGCGCTGGTGCACTCCCGGTTCTCGACGAACACGTTCCCCTCGTGGCCGCTGGCGCACCCCTACCGCCTCATCGCCCACAACGGCGAGATCAACACGGTCAAGGGAAACCGCAACTGGATGCGGGCGCGCGAGTCGCTGCTGGCGTCCGACCTCATCCCCGGCGACATGTCGCGGCTCTTCCCGATCTGCGTGCCCGGCGACTCCGACTCCGCGGCGTTCGACCAGGTGCTCGAACTGCTCCACCTGGGTGGTCGCAGCCTGCCGCACGCGGTGATGATGATGATCCCCGAGGCCTGGCAGCACAACGCGGACATGCCCCAGGCACATCGGGACTTCTTCGACTACCACGCCTGTCTGATGGAGCCGTGGGACGGCCCGGCGTGCATAGCGTTCACCGACGGATCGATGATCGGCGCGACCCTCGACCGCAACGGCCTGCGTCCGGCTCGTTTCTGGGTGACCGGCGACCGGGTCATCTTCGCCTCCGAGGCGGGTGTGCTGGACGTCGACCCCGCCGAGGTGCGGCAGAAGGGGCGCCTGCAACCCGGGCGCATGCTGATCGTCGACCTCGACCAGCATCGCCTGATCGACGATCGCGAGATCAAGGACGCGCTGGCCGCCGAGCACCCCTACGGCGAGTGGCTGGCCGCCGGCCGCGTCTTCCTCGACGACCTCCCGGAGCGCACCCACATCGTCCACGGATCGAGTTCGGTGGCACGCCGCCAGCAGGTCTTCGGCTACTCGCATGAGGATCTTCGCCTGCTGGTCGCCCCGATGGCCAACACCGGCGCGGAGGCGATCGGCTCGATGGGCAGCGACACTCCGCTGGCGGTGCTCTCCGACAAGCCGCGTTCGCTGTTCGACTACTTCAGCCAGCTGTTCGCGCAGGTCACCAACCCGCCACTGGACGCCATCCGCGAAGAGCTCGTGACCTCGCTCGAGGTGCGCAGCGGGCGGCAGCCCAACCTGCTGGAGCCCTCGCCGGCCTCGGCGGAGCAGTTGGTGCTGTCGTCCCCGGTCATCGACTCCGAGCAACTGGCCAAGATCGTCCACTACGGTGAGCGGGCCGATCAACCGCACGGCATCACCAAGGTGATCAGCTGCCTGTACAACGTGCAGGAGGGGCCGGACGCGTTGCGCGCGCGGCTGGCCGAGATGCGCGAGGAGGCCACGCAGGCCATCGACGAGGGTGCCTTGTACATCGTCTTGTCCGATCGGCATTCCAACCCCGAGCGGGCACCCATCCCGTCGCTGCTGAGCACGGCGAACATGCACCACCATCTGGTGCAGCTGCGCAAGCGTGCCCAGATCGGCATGATCGTCGAGGCCGGTGACGTGCGTGAGGTGCATCATCTGGCCCTGCTGATGGGCTACGGCGCGGCGGCGGTCAACCCGTACCTGCTCTTCGAGAGCGCCGAGGACATGTCGCGCCGCGAACTGCTCGTGACCGTCGACCCCGAGACGGCCATTCGCAACGTGGTGAGCGCCATCGAGCACGGCCTGCTGAAGGTCATGAGCAAGATGGGCATCTCGACGATGGCCTCCTACCAGGGCGCCGAGGTCTTCGAAGCCGTCGGCCTGAGCCGCCGGTTCATGGCGGAGTTCTTCCCAGGCACGTCATCGCGCATCGACGGCATCGGCCTGGAGGAGTTGCACGCCGACATCGCGAGCCATCACGCCCACGCCTACCCGGCGACGAACTCGCTTCCGCACCGGACGCTGGAGGTCGGCGGCCAGTACCAGTGGCGCCGTGAGGGCGAGCAGCACCTGTTCGATCCCGAGAGTGTCTTCCGCCTGCAGTACGCGACCAAGACCGGGCGCTACGACGTCTTCAAGCGTTACACAGCGCGCATCGACGAGCGGTCGTCACGCCTCATGACGCTGCGTTCGCTGCTGGAACTCAAGCCCGCCGGCGAGCCGATCCCCATCGAGGAGGTCGAGCCGGTCAGCGAGATCGTCAAGCGGTTCTCCACCGGCGCCATGAGCTACGGGTCGATCAGCCAGGAGGCTCACGAGACCCTGGCCATCGCCATGAACCGTCTGGGTGCCAGGTCGAACACCGGCGAGGGCGGCGAGGATCCGGAGCGGCTGCACGACCCGGAGCGGTGCTCAGCGATCAAGCAGGTGGCCTCCGGCCGCTTCGGTGTGACCTCCGAATACCTCACCTACGCCCGCGACCTGCAGATCAAGATGGCCCAGGGCGCCAAGCCTGGTGAGGGCGGGCAGCTGCCCGGCCCGAAGGTCTACCCGTGGATCGCGCGGACGCGGCATTCGACTCCGGGTGTGGCCCTCATCAGCCCGCCGCCGCACCACGACATCTACTCCATCGAGGACCTGAAGCAACTCATCCACGACCTGAAGTGCGCCAACCCCGAGGCCCGCGTCCATGTGAAGCTGGTCAGCGAGGTCGGTGTGGGCACGGTCGCCGCGGGCGTCGCGAAGGCCAAGGCGGATGTCGTGCTGATCTCCGGCCATGACGGCGGCACGGGCGCCGCGCCCCTGACGTCGATCAAGCACGCGGGTGCGCCCTGGGAGCTCGGCCTGGCCGAGACCCAGCAGACGTTGGTGTTGAACCGGCTGCGCGACCGTATCGTCGTCCAGTGCGACGGGCAGTTGAAGACCGGCCGCGACGTCGTCATCGCCGCTCTGCTGGGCGCCGAGGAGTTCGGGTTCGCCACCACGGCACTGGTGACCACCGGCTGCATCATCATGCGCAAGTGCCACCTGGACACCTGCCCGGTCGGTGTGGCGACGCAGAACCCCGAGTTGCGCAAGAAGTACGCCGGCAAGCCCGAGTACGTCATCAACTTCATGCAGTTCATCGCCCAGGAGGTGCGCGAGTACCTCGCCCAGCTCGGGTTCCGGACGCTCGGGGAGGCCGTGGGACGCGCCGATCGTCTGGAGACGCGCCAGGCCGTCGATCACTACAAGGCTCGGGGGCTGGACCTGACCCCGGTGCTTCACGAGGTGGAGCTGCCCGAGGGCACGGCGCGCTTCCAGCGCGTGACACAGGACCACGAGCTGGATCGTTCGCTCGACGTCCGGCTCATCGAGCTCGCCGCCCCTGCCATCGAACGTGGCGAGCATGTGCGCGCGTCCGTGCCGATCCGCAACGTCAACCGCACCGTCGGGACGATGCTCGGCCACGTCGTGACGAAGGCGACCGAGGGCGCCGGCCTGCCGGAGGACACCATCGAGTTCGAGCTGACCGGGACCGCGGGGCAGAGCTTCGGCGCGTTCGTGCCGGCCGGCATCACCTTGCGCCTGATCGGCGACGCGAACGACTACCTCGCCAAGGGGCTGTCGGGGGGCCGCATCATCGTGCGCCCGAACCCGGCGTCCACCTTCGTCGCGGCCGATCAGATCATCGGCGGCAACGTCGTGGCCTACGGTGCGACGTCGGGCGAGATCTTCCTGAGCGGCCGGGTGGGCGAGCGCTTCTGCGTCCGCAACTCGGGTGCCACGGCGGTCGTGGAAGGCGTGGGTGACCACGGCTGTGAGTACATGACCGGCGGTGAGGCCCTCGTGCTCGGTACGACCGGCCGCAACTTCGCGGCCGGCATGTCGGGTGGCGTCGCGTGGGTGCTCGATCTTCGTCCTGACAGGCTGAACACCGAGTACGTCGATGCCGTCGACCTGACTGCCGACGACGTGGAGCGCGTGATGGAGCTGCTGGCGCGCCATGCCACCGAAACCGGTTCGAAGCGGGCCGAGGAACTGCTGAGCCTCGGCCCGGACGGCGTGGCCAGGCGGTTCACCAAGATCTTGCCGCGTGACTACGCGCGGATCATCCGCGTGCGGGAGCAGGCGGTCGAGTTGGGCCTGCACGACGAGGAACTCACCCAGGTGTTGATGGAGGCGTCCCGTGCGTGACGTGACGACGAGACGATTGGAGGCCACTCGTGGCTGACCCGACTGGTTTCATGACGACTCCGCGCGAGGTCGCGGGGCGGCGCCCGACCGACGAGCGTGTCGGCGACTGGGACGAGGTCTACCCCGGCACACCCGGGCTCGCGCTGCTGCCGATCATCAGCAAGCAGGCCGGACGCTGCATGGACTGCGGCATCCCGTTCTGTCATAACGGCTGTCCGCTGGGTAACCTGATCCCGGAGTGGAACGACCTGCTGTGGCGCGACGAGTGGCAGGACGCGCTCGACCGGTTGCACGCGACGAACAACTTCCCGGAGTTCACCGGGCGCCTGTGCCCGGCACCGTGTGAGACCGCCTGTGTCGAGGGCATCAACCGTGACCCCGTGACCATCAAGAACATCGAGGTCTCGATCATCGACAAGGGATGGGCCGACCGCCGCGTCACTCCGCAACTGGCCGACTGGCACACCCTGAAGACAGTCGCGGTCGTCGGGTCGGGTCCCTCCGGGCTCGCCGTGGCTCAGCAGCTCACGAGGGCCGGGCACACGGTCGTCGTGTACGAGCGGGCGGACGCGATCGGCGGCCTTATGCGCTACGGCATCCCGAACTTCAAGATGGAGAAGTCGGTGCTCGATCGCCGGCTCAAGCAGATGACGCTGGAGGGCACCACCTTCAAGCCGTCGACCAACATCGGCATCGACATCACCGGCGAGCAGCTCCTGGAACGGTTCGACGCCGTCGTCCTCGCGATCGGCTCCACCCGCCCGCGTGATCTCAAGGCGCCGGGCCGCGAGCTGGCCGGCATCCACCAGGCGATGGAGTACCTGCCGCAGGCGACCAAGGCTCTCACCCGTGAGGTGCCCGACCAGATCACCGCGGAGGGCAAGGACGTCGTCGTTATCGGCGGCGGCGACACCTCCAACGACTGCCTCGGCACCGCGCTGCGGCAGGGCGCCCGGTCGGTGACGCAGCTGGAGATCATGCCTCATCCGCCGGCCGATCGTCCCGACTCGCAGCCGTGGCCGACCTATCCGATGATCTACCGGGTGGCTTCGGCGAACGAGGAGGGCGGCGAGCGTCTCTACAGCGTGAACACCGCGGAGTTCCTCGGCGAGAACGGCGCGGTCAGCGGGCTGCGCATCGTCGAGGTCGGGGGACCGCAGACCAGGTTCGCGCCCATCGAGGGCACCGAGCGCGTGATCCCGGCCCAGCTCGTGCTGCTGGCGATGGGCTTCCTCGGCCCGGAGGCCGATGGCGTCGTCTCCCAGCTGGGGGTGGATCTGGACGAGCGCGGGAACATCGTGCGCGACCACAACTATCAGACCGCGATCCCCGGGGTTTTCGCCTGCGGCGACGCCGGACGCGGCCAGTCGTTGATCGTCTGGGCGATAGCCGAGGGCAGAAGCTGCGCCAACGGCGTGGACGCGTTCCTGACCGGCGAGACCAGTGCGCTTCCGCGCCCGATCAACCCGTCCGACCGGCAGTTGATGGCCTGAGGCGGGCGGTCAGTCTGGTTCAGCGCGGACGGTAGATGTCAGAACGGTGATCGATGGCGACAATCGTGACGCGGCCGTCGTCGATGCGGTAGATGACGCGGTAGTCACCGCGGCGAGCGCTGTGCAGGCCCTCCATGTCGAGGCGCGGTGCTTTGCCCACGCGGCGCGGGTTGTCGGCCAGCGGGCCGTAGACGAACTCGATCACCGCGAGACTCACTCGTTCGGGTAGCCGCTGGAGTGCGCGCTTGGCTCGCGGGGACCAGGCGATCGGATGTGGTTCGTCAGTCACGGCTGATCAACCGGAGCGCTGCGTCCTTGTCCAGAACCTCGGCCGACTCGTTCGTGAGCTCGTCGAGGCTGTCGCGGATCTCTGCGAGCAGCGCCGGACGGGCCAGGATGTCGAGTGTCTCTTCCAGCGACTCCAGGTCGTCGATGCTCACCACGACGGCCGCGGGCCTGCCGTGCTTGGTGATCACCACTCGGTGGTGTTCACGCTCCACCTGGTCCACCAACTCCGAGAGATGGTTCTTGGCGTCTCTCAAAGCCATCTGCGGGTCGACCGACATGGCCACAAGTGTAGCTACAGTGTGCACCTCGATCAATTGGCGACATCACCGATGACGCAGCCGTGTGACATAGTGACATCGTGCTCGGGGACCGGCCATGCGCTGCCGACCCGCGCTGTGCCGTCGGGCGGCGAGCCCTCACAGTCGACCCACAAGGGGGTATCCCATGAGTGGTGACGATCGCAAAGGTGGAGAGTCTCGTGGAAGGACTGGCAGAGTTCTGCCCCTGGTGATCTACATTCTCACAGGTCTCGTCATCGGGTTCGCTGCATCCATCGGATATCTGAATGCGTCGATGGCTGTCGGCAAACACGTGATAGTCAACGTGACAGAAGAGGGCATACGACTGGGCTATCTCAACGGCATGATCGGAAGGATATGGCTATCAGGAGCGCTTCTCTTCTTGGGCGGAGTCGTCTTGGTCGGGTTCAAGCGAAAGTGGATATTTGTGGTCGCGCTTCTGGTTATGCAGGTCGCTGCGGCCGTCATAATGTCCTATTACGACGCCGAAATGATAGAAGTGGTGGAAGGGATCATAAAGTAGTGGCTTTGCCCACGCGGTGCGGGTGATCTGCCGCTGAGGTCACGAGGACAGCAGGACAGTGCGTTCCGGGTGTTCGGCGGCCAGGTCTGCGTCGAATGTGGCCACTTTCGCGTCGTGATGGGCAGCCAGGCCGACCAGATAGGCATCGGTCACCTGCCGGTGAGCCCGGACCCGGTCGAGATCGATGTGGGAGTAGGAGACGGAGTCGGGCCAGAACCGGCATCGCGGGTGCTGGTGGAAGCTGGCCAGAAGGGCCACGGGCCGTCTGAGATGCCTGTGTGCCATCTGTGACACGATGACGTCATGATCGAGACATGGCCGGAGGTTGCCGATTCCCATCGGCCGGGGGAGACGGTTCGCGGCTCGGTTGGGACAACACCCGACCAACGTTGGACGATCGTGGCGGCCGTGATTCTCGGGGGCATGTATGTCAGTTCGGGGCTGCCTCGCGAGAGCGACTGGCTGGCGGCTGCGATGCAGATCGGGATCCTGGTGGCGGTGGCTTTCTCAGGCTGTCGCTTGGCCGTCTCGGCGACGGGGACCGGCACTCTGTTGCTTCTGGCGTATGTCGCGAGACCCAGTACGGACATCACTTTCTCGGCACTGGGTGGCTATGTGATTCTCGTGGCCGCGCTGGCTGATCGGCGAAGGCTGTTCGCCCTGCTGTGGTCGGCGGTCTACCTGATCCTGATGGGGATGCACCAGACCGTCAGCGCCACAACGTGGCACACGTGGAGGGACTTGATGGGCAACTTCGTCTTGTTGGCCGTGGTCTTCACGATCGTTGGTGAGGTAGTCGGTGTCTCCCGTCAGCGCCGCCGGGCCAGGAGCGTCAGGGAAGCGCAAAAGGTACGCCGAACACTGCAATCCGCGGCGCGGGCCATGCATGATTCCATCGCGCAGTCTGCTGCCCAGGCTCTATGGCTCACCCGGGAGGCCCGTCAGGAACTTGATGATGGGTCGTCGCATGAGGCGCTTCTTGTTGCTGAGAATGCCTGCGAAAGAGTCGTCGACCAAACCCGGGAGATGATGGCCTCCTTGCAACAGGGGCGAGACATCATGTCGTCCAGCGCCGACCATGCGGAACAGGTGCGATGTGTTCTCGAATCCCAAGCCCGTCAGCTGGGCCGGAGCGGTCGCGTTGTCGTGTGGGAATGTGATCTTCCCCCACAGGCTTCGGCTGAGGTGATCTCGGGGCTCTCAGCCGTGGCCGTGGAGGCGACCAGGAACATGGTGAAACACGGCGGGGAGCAGGGCGAATACGAGTGCTCGATTCGCTGGGATCGAGCCGCTGGTGTGGTGCGGGGTGCCTTCAGTAATCCGGTGGACGTCCCAGGGGGAAGGGCGATCTCGACCGGCCTTGGGCTGGTGATCATGGCCGATGAAGTGCGCGCACTGGGTGGCATGATATCCACTGGGACGCGAGATGGGCGGTGGATAGTGGAGTTCAGCATTCCTGTGGGAGACGATGATGCCTGAGCGGGCCAAGCGGGCTCTGGTTGTTGACGACGATCCCATCGTCCGCGATGCCGTGGCACGTATGCTCGCACGGCGTGGTGCGGTGGAAATCGTGGACACCCTCGGCGATGGCTTCGAGGTGATCGCGTATTGCGATGGCAACAAGGTGGATGCTGTCTTGATGGATGCCCGGATGCCGGGCTTGGATGGGCTTTCGGCCTCGGCCGATCTCAAGACTCGTCATCCGGAGCTTCGTGTGGTGCTCTTCTCGTCCTATGATTCAGGCACCACCCAGAACCAGGCACGGGCATCGATGGCGGACGCATTCGTGTCGAAGTCCGCGTCCATTGACGAGATTGAAGCGGCGCTACTGGGCACCGGTGAGCGTTCCGTCCTGACCGGTCGTGAGTGCGAGGTGGTAGTACTTGCGGCGGAGGGACTGACAAGCCAGCAGATCGGCCGCAGGCTGGGCATCGGCGAATCTACAGTGAAAGCACATATCGCATCGGGGCTACGAAAGAGCGGGGCCAAGTCGCGGACGCAGTTGGTCAGGTGGGCGATCGAGAATGGCTACATCACATAGCCGGGGTGTCGACAGCCTCCGAACCACCTGAATGGTTCGTCACTGCGGCAAGAGGTCTCGTCGGTTGAAGGACCACAGGCCCACACCGATCGTCACGAGAATGACCGCCGCCAGGATCGCGCACATGGGTGCGGTTTTCACGCCTTGGGTGTCGAAGGCACCGTTGCGTGCCACCATCGCGAAATCGCCGACGAGAAGCTTGGAGCGGCTCAACGACGAGACCGCGAGGTAGCTGACCACCAGCAGGAAGGCAAGCATAGGCCGCAGGGTAAGGGCAAGGACCATCTGAACGGTCGACATGGCCAATGAGAGCAGCACCGGCACCGCGAGCAGACCGTAGGCCTCGGCCGTGGTGACCTGCGACATGTCCAGCCCGTTGATGACCGCTCCCACGTCGGGGCGGGGCGCTGCGGTCATCCCGTCGAATACGAGACTGAATACCAGCCATACCAGCGCGGCGACTGCGTAGAACGTGAGCACGGTGAACACCAGCCACAGCCATTTGGCCACCCACCAATCCGTGCGGCTTCCCACACAGTGGAGCGTGTGGACGGAGTAGCCGCTCAGGCCTTTGGCCGGATACGAGGCAACGAGCAGCGCCAGCAGAACCTGCGGCAACAGCCATGTGATGGGCAGCACGAGGCCGTCGTGGTCCGCGGCAGGGGTAGGCACACCGTTGAGTGCGTGCAGGGCGTAGTCGATCCACGCGGGGGTCTGATCCGGGAGGGATACGTCACCGGTGCGTCGGGCCTGATCGCACAGCAGGGCGAACACGGCGGCTGCGACCAGGTAGTTCAAGATATTCGAGCGAACGCCTACCTGCAGATCGTGCGCGAAGGCTGCGAAAAGCCGGCGGGCACGGCCGTGGTCAGAGCGACTCATCGACCCTTGACCTTAGGGCCACGAATCCGGCCGCAAGGGCCGTCACCACGAGCCACTCGACAGCCATTGCTCCGAATCCGATGCCGACAGTTGTCTGGTGGGCGTTCACGAGTTCCATCGGGGAGAATCTGGATCCTGCACCCTCGGGGATCGCAGCAAGGGCGAACTCGGCGACCCAAAGGATGATGAACGGGGTCGCCACGACCAGAATCCGATTTGCCACGATGTAGCCCGCTACCACAGACATCAGCCCGATCGATCCAGCCCACAAGAAGTTCACCAGGACGTATGCCAGCACATATACCAGCGGGTGCTCGTAGAACAGACCGCTCCACATGCCTGTCTCGGGGATGCCGAACACAGTTGCCTCGGGGCGTATCGCGGGCAGGAACATCGCCGTCAGGCACAGATCCAGCAGCAAAGGGAAGGCCACCGCCACGCCTGCCGACACGAAGACGGCCACGGCTTTCGCTCGGTAATACCGGCCGCGCGGCGCGCGCGTGACCACATTGATGTCGTAGCCCGAGCGCCGGTCGTCGAAGAGCGAGGCCCCGAACGGCAGGGCCGCGAGCAGTGGGAGCAGAAACAGAAACAGGAGGCCGGCCATCTCGCTCATGTCGTAGCCCAGCCAGAACCGGTACAGGGAGTGCGGGTAGGAAGGGGAGAGCGCGGACTTTCGCTCGACGCTCATCTGCGACAGCGGGATCACCTGTGTCATGTGCAGAGTCACCACCGCGAGCCCAGCAGCCAACGCCAGCAGCATGGAGCGGCCGGTGAAGGCCCGCTTGAGTTCGATCATCAGCAGTCTTCCTGACATGGTCGTCCGTTCACCTGCCCACGTCAGGCAGACGCAGTTCGTACTTGTCTGGGTATGTCATCAGGCTCAGTGTGAAGGACCGCTCGTCCACCGTGTCCCATTCGGCCTGCTCGAACTGATGATCATAGAGGTTGTAAGGCAAGCTCAAGCGGGCTTCCTCTCCGGCAGGGATATTCGACGGCCTTCCAGCGGGATTCGCTGCCTGTATACCTCCGAGATCGACTCCGTTGTACCAGGGCCCGGACCACAAGCTGAAGAACAGTATCGAATCGAGTGTTTCAGAACCCATCGGTTCGGTCGTCTCGTTGCGGAGCGTGATGTCGACCAGCATCAGCTTCACGGTGCCAATACGGTCTTCACTGGTCGGCGTATAGCCGTTGAGGACTTCCGGAATCTGCGAGCCGTCGATGAGGCGTGCACCGGTAAGGGTGATCGTCAAGCCGTTGATGGTGAGGGGTTCGCTGGGCAGTGCCGTGTGAGTCTCAGGCTGCGGCCACCTGGCGTTGACATCGGCGATCCGCCACGTGACGCAAACTCCGAGGGTGGCGACCAACACGGCGGCAAGAAGCCAGCGGATCGGCAGTTTTCCTCGCACTATTGCCGCCCTCCAGTCGATTCCGTGGGCTCCTCGGTGCGGCCGTGATGCGCGGCGAGACGCCCCTCGGAGATCTCGAAGACCTCGTCCGACAGAAACTCAAGCTCCGCGCGGTCGTGCGAGGCGAGAACCACGAGCGCGCCCTCGTCGCGGTGGCGTGTGAGCAGACCACGCAATTGCGCCACCCCATCGCGGTCGAGGCCGTTGGTCGGCTCGTCCACAACGATGAGGCGCGGTCTCTCCATGAGCGCGGCGGCGATGCCGAGGCGCTGCTTCATGCCGAGGGAGAACTTACGGAAGACGCGCTGGTCGTCGGCCCTCAATCCGACGTCGGTCAGAGTCTGGCGCAGGCTCGCCTCAGTAGCGACGCCACGAATCATGGCAAGCAGCCGAAGGTTCTGCAGGGCTGTGTACTGGGGGAGGAACGCGGGGTTCTCGATCAGGGCGCCCGTGCTGTCAGGGAAGGCCAAACCCTTACCCAGCAGGCGATCGTCGATCGCGATCTCGCCGCTGGTCGGCCGGATCAGCCCGCAGATCGCACGCATGAGCATGGTCTTTCCCGACCCGTTGGGGCCTCGAAGCCCGTAGATGCGACCGCCCGCTAGGGTCATGCTCATGTCGTCGAGGACGACAGCACCCTTGATGACCTTGGTGACATGACTCAGGTTGATTCTCATAGCGGGGCGTTGGCCTCCGTTCACTCCAGCCTCCTTGAGGTAGTGGGCAGCAACGTGGCGCTGCGAGCCTAGCGGACACCGGGGTGTGCTGCCTGGTGCGATGTGGGCAGCACCCCGGCGTCCGAGTCCGGCCCGATCGGCGTCAGCAGTAGTCCGGGCTCCACAGGCCGTTGGCCTTGAGCCCGATGGGTCCGATCTTCCTGGCGCCGATTGACGCCTGGGTGTATCCCCACTCGCGCACGTAGTTCGTCAGCGTGTACGTGTTGCCCTGCCGGATCTCGTAGCTGTGGCCGTCGCTCACGTCGATGTATGAGCCGTTGGAGTACGCCGAGGCCCATGCGACGTAGGTCCTGCCCGCCTCGTTGTACTGGGCATTCAGATACACATACGACGTGTTGTCCTTGTATCTGGCCGGCGTGTACTGGGTGTCGCTGATGATGGGCCAAGAGAACGAGAACGACGAGTCTGTGCAACTCGCGTGCGCCACTTGGCTGGTCGTTACCGATACGAGCGGGATGGCGAGAAGTGCGCAGATCGCGGCACCCGCGACCCGCTTCCTGGTGTTGGTTGTGTGGTGCGTCTGACTGGTCATCTTTCACCTATCGATCGAATGGGGGGTGACACGGGGACCTTCTGAACAGAGCCCTTGTTGACCAAGCACGGCAGGGCTCAACAAACTGAAATGACTCGACGATGGATGGGGCTGGAGATCTCTCCCGTGCGGTGAAGCTCGAGAAACAACCGCACGACAAGATCCTCCGCCGCCAGATGGTCGCGCGCTAGTGGACTTTCGGAGGAGGCACATCAAGCCGGGCGAGGCGGGTCCCAGACCTGATGGACGGATGGGCACCCCCAACGATGGCCTGCGACGGCAGGCTTGCTGGTTCGTTGGGCTTGCACCCGGGGAGCCAGGGGAACCACGTGCAGAGGTCCGTGTCCGACGCGGCAGCGACCGGTGATCTGGCTATGCCTACGGTGAGTTCAGTGCGACTGGCATCCGGACGGGAATGCCACAAGCGAAGGGCAGTGAGTTGGGATTCATATGTCACGAACGGATGAGCGAGGGTGACGAGCGCAATGAGGACGGCGAGGCCCAGGAATGCCAGCCGACGAGCGTAAGTGTGGTCCACAGGAGGGATGCTGCCGCAGTCGGGTAAGCCCCCACCAGTAGACCTTTGGCGAAGAGAGCGAACTCGCTGGCGTTAGCGAACCAGCCAGCGTGGACGCGTCCTGCGCGGTCACGCGGCCCGCGTGAAATTCGCGCGGGCGCCGTGGCTTCCCGCAGGCCGTATACCGCCCGCCGGAGCACACAGCACCCGCGCGAAGTCAGGCGGCCCGCCGGAAACGCACGGCACCCGCCAAAGCGTCCGCCGGACGCAACGACCGGACGATCAGTTCCGCGTCCCGGCCCAGTAGGTGCCGTCGGGGAAGCTGAACTCGGCGATCGACTCGGTGAACATCTCGGTGTTGTAGCCGGGGTCGCCGGTCACCTGGTAGCGGCCGTTCGCGACCTTGACCGGGTTGACGAAGTGCTCGTGCAGGTTGTCGACGTACTCGGTGATGTTGCGGTCCCACGAGCCCGAGACAGCCACGTAGTCGAGCATCGATGCGTGGTGCACCATCTCGCACAGCCCGACCCCGCCCGCGTGCGGGCACACCGGCACGTCGAAGTGCTTGGCGAGCAGCAGCACCGCGAGGATCTCGTTGAGCGAGGCGAGGCGGCCCGCGTCCACCTGGCAGTAGTCCATGGCGCCCGACTCGAGGAATTGCTTGAACATCACCCGGTTGTGGCAGTGCTCGCCCGTGGCCACGCCGATGGGGGCTACCGCGTCCCGGATCTTCTTGTGGCCGAGGATGTCGTCGGGGCTGGTGGGCTCCTCGATCCACTTGAGGTCGAACTGCGCCAGGTGCCCGACCCAGTCGATCGCCGTGGGAACGTCCCACACCTGGTTGGCGTCGATCATGAGGGGTCGGTCGGGGCCGATGGTCTCGCGGGCCAGTCGACAACGGCGGATGTCGTCGTCGATGCTGCCGCCGACCTTGAGTTTCACCGCGGTGAAGCCGAGCTTCTCCTGCTCACCGATGATGCGCACCATCTTCTCGTCCGAGTAGCCGAGCCACCCGGCGGCGGTGGTGTAGGCGGGGTAGCCCTGCGCCTCGAGCTGCGCGATGCGCTCGCCGCGGGTCGGAGCCGCGTCCTGCAGGATCTCGAGCGCGCGTTCGCGCGGGAGCACGTCGGACAGGTAGCGCAGGTCGGCGATGTCGACGAGCTGCTCGGGCGGCATCTCGGCCAGCAGGCGCCACACCGGCTTGCCCGCGAGGCGCCCGGCGAGGTCCCACGCGGCGTTCATCACGGCCGACAGAGCAAGGTGGACGACACCCTTCTCGGGCCCGAGCCAGCGCATCTGCGAGTCCTCGCTGAACGACAGGTAGGTGCCGCCCATGTCGTTCACCATGGCGTTGACGTCGCGTCCGACCAGCCGCTGGGCGAGTTCGCGCGCGGCCATGCACACGATGTCGTTGCCGCGTCCGATGGTGAAGGTGATGCCGTACCCGCGAAGCTCCTTGCCAGCGGCGTCTGTGCCGTCGGTGTGGAGGGTCACGTAGGTGGCCGAGTAGTCGCCGTCCTTGTTCATCGCGTCCGAGCCGTCGGCTTGCAGGGACGTGGGGAATCGGACGTCGGCGACCTCGAACGAGGTGATTGTTGGCACGGATGAACTCCTTGGTTGGTCGGTCGTGTCAGTGGGTGAAAACGATCTTGCCGAACGCCTCGCCGGCCAAGAGCCGGGCGAACCCGGTGCGGGCCTGCGACAGCGGAAGCACGGTGTCGATGACGGGCTCGATGCGGTGGTGGGCCATAAAACGGAGCAGGTCCGTCAGCTCCTCACGGGTGCCGGCCGTCGATCCCTGGACGCGGAGTTCCCGGAAGAAGACCTTCGTCAGTTCCGCCCGCGTGGGAGCGTCCCCGCTGGTGGCTCCGCAGGTGACCAGGGTGCCGCCGGGCCGCAGCACGTTGATCGAATGGCTCCAGGTCGCGGCGCCGACGTTGTCGATGACCGCGTCCACCTTCTCGGGCAGGCGGGCGCCGGCCTCGAACACCCGCTCGGCTCCCAGCGCCAGCGCACGGTCACGTCTGGCCGCGTCCCGGCTGGTGGCGAAGACCCGGATACCCGCGGCACTGGCCAGCTGGATGGCTGCGGAGTTCACTCCACCGCCACTGCCCTGCACGAGCACGAGATCGCCGGGACGCACGCCCGCCTGGGTGAACAGCATGCGATAGGCGGTGAGCCATGCCACCGGGGCGACCGCCGCGACCTCCCAGGGCAGGTCGGCCGGTTTCGGGACGAGGTTGCTCGCGGGCACCAGGAGGCGCTCGGCGAACGTGCCGTCCACGCCCTCCGACAGGAGGGTCCGGCGTGGGTCGAGGGGCTCGGGGCCCTGCCATCCGGTGCTGGTCACGATGGGGTGGACGACGACCTCGTTGCCGTCCGGGTCGAGGCCGGCGGCGTCGCATCCCAGGATGCGCGGCAACTGGTCGGCGGACAGGCCCACGCCGCGCAACGACCAGAGGTCGTGGTGGTTGAGGCTGGTGACCTTCGGGGTGACGACGACCCACCCGTCGCGGGGCTGCGGGTCGGGGTGCTCGCCGATGGTCAGACCCTGCAGCGGGTCGGAGGGGGACAGGCTGGTGGCCTGGACAGCTAGCATGGCCCAAACGCTACACGTCGGGACGCCGGGGAAACCGCGCGTCCGGCCCCGCCCGCACGGGCTAGAACAGGCGCGCGCCGGGCGACTCGACGATCTGCTTGCCGAACGGGAAGCACGTCACGGGGATGAGCTTGATGTTCGCGATGGCCAGCGGGATGCCGATGATGGTGACGGCCTGTGCCGCCGCGGTGGTGATGTGGCCGATGGCGAGCCAGAGCCCGGCCACGAGGAACCAGACGATGTTCATGAGCGCCGAGCCGGCACCGGCGCCTGGCTTGGGGACGACTTCACGGCCGAACGGCCATACGACGTAGCTGGCCATCCGGAAGCATGCGACGCCGGCCGGGATCGTGACGACGAAGATGCAGGCGATGATCCCGAAGAAGACGTAGGCGATGAAGAGCTCCAGGCCCGCCAGCAGGAACCAGATGACGTTGAGCAGGGTTCGCATGGTCGCTCCTTGTGATGGGCCGGCCGGGGTGATGGGCCGACCGGGTGACTCACAGGTGCAGGGTTGCACGGGTGGTCCACAGAATTGTCCCACGCCGCCCGTCCCGGCGTGACCCGCTACGATAGGCAGGTGGTTAGTTCCGGAAAGTTAGAGAATGATCAAGCCGGTTCACCACCCGCCACCGTGGACGATCCGGTCGCCCCGACGACGGCGGCCCAGCTCGATTCCTTGAGCGACGACCTGCGTGCCGCGGTCGGCAAGCTCTGGCGGAGGATCCGCAGCGAACGCGGGTCCGGGCAACTGAACGAGTTGCAGTACTCGGTGCTCGCCTTCCTCGTGCGGACAGGTCCGCGTACCTTCACCGAGATGGCCGAGTTCGTCCAGGTGAGCCCGCCGTCCATCACGCGGACCGCGGACCGTCTGGTCGGGCTCGGGCTGGCCCAGCGTGAACGGGACGAGTCCGACGCCCGGGTCTTCCGCCTGGCGGCGACCGGGACGGGCGAGGAGTTCGTCAGTGACGTGCATCGCCGGCGCTCCGAGTGGCTCGCCGGTGCCCTGGACGGGTTGACCGACGAGCAGCGGCTGCTGGTCGCCGACGCGGCTCCGATCCTCCGCGCGCTCGCCGAATCGGGGGAGCCGGGCGGGCAGGGACGATGAGCGAGGCGCTGCGATCGTTCGCCGTCCGTAACTACCGGATCTGGTTCGCCGGGGCGCTGGTCTCCAACATCGGCACGTGGCTCCAGCGGACGGCCCAGGACTGGATCGTCATCAACGACCTCACCGACAACGACGCCGTTGCGGTCGGCTTCACCATGGCCCTCCAGTTCGGCCCGCAGGTGCTGTTCATCCCGGTGTCGGGGTTCATGGCCGACCATTTCGACACCCGCAAGCTGCTGATGCTCACCCAGGCCCTCCAGGCGGTCCTCGCCTTCGGTCTGGGGGCCGTGGTGGTCACCGGCCACGCGACACTCCCGCTGGTGTATCTGTTCGCGCTGCTGCTCGGCATCGTGAGCGCGCTCGATTCCCCGCCCCGCCAGGTCTTCGTCTCCGAACTGGTGGACGAGCGCCTCATCGGCAACGCGGTGTCGTTGAACTCCGCGTCGTTCAACCTGGGCCGCATGGTCGGCCCGGCCGTGGCCGGTCTTCTGGTCGCCTGGCTCGGGGCGGGGTGGGCGTTCCTGATCAACGGGATGACCTTCGCCGCGGTCCTCGCCTCCCTGTGGTGGATCCGTGACGGGGAGTTGCTGCACCCTGAGCGGGCCGAGCGTGCCAAAGGCGCCCTGCTGGAAGGGTTCCGCTACGTCAGGCGCCGGACCGACCTGATGGCGGTCATGATCCTCATCCTGATCGCCGAGACGTTCAGCCTGAACTTCCCCGTGTTCATCGCCGCGATGTGCACGGTGGTGTTCCATCTGGGCGCGGAGCACTTCGGCCTGTTCAACTCCGCACTGGCCCTCGGCTCGGTGGCGGGGGCACTGCTGGCCGCGCGGCATGACCGTCCGCGGTTGCGTGTGATCGTCGTCGCATGTGCCGGCATGGGACTGGCGTTGGCGGTGGGCTCGGCCATGCCGGTCGCGTGGGCGTTCGCGCTCGCCCTGCCGCTGGGCGGGATGTGCATGCAACTGATGACGGCCTCGGCCAACGGATATGTTCAGCTGTCGACCAATCCCGAGATGCGGGGTCGGGTCATGGCCGTCTACATGGCGGTGCTCACCGGCGGTACCCCGATCGGCGCGCCGATCATGGGCTGGATCGCCGACGTGTTCGGGCCGCGGTCGTCGGTGCTCGTCGGGGCGGTGGCTGCCGTGATCGCCGCCGTGTGCGGCGTGGCCTGGCTGGCGATGCGCATGAGGCTCGACGCCGAGATCGGCTTGCCGCGCGGCCCGCGCATCCACATCGAGGTCGTGCCCCGGGTCTTCCGGGGTCGATCCGCTGTGCTACGCGTCCCGGCCCTCGCGGAGCCCGCGCCGCTCGACGAGGACGGCGGGCAGGTAGCCGACGAGTCCCGCGGCGCCGACGAGTCCCGCACAGACCATGGCGGGACCGTTGCCCCAGCGCTCGGCGAAGGCTCCCAGAAGGGGATAGAAGACCAGGACGCCGATGGATGTGGCCATCGAGTCGACCGAGAGCACGGTTGCACGGTTTGACGCGTCCGCCTGGTCGTGCAGCAGGGTCGCGTGCGCCGTGCCGTTGGCGCCGTGCAAGGAATAGGTGACCAGGTAGGCCCCGGCCAGTGACGCCGCACCGGGCATCACCCCCATGAGGGCGGCGGCAATGCCGTGGGCCAGCCGGGAGACCAGAGCCGTGCGAGCGAATCCCAGGATGCGCCCGAAGCGTCCGGCCAGCCAGGACGCCAGTGCGAATCCCAGCCAGCCCACGGCCACCAGCGGCCCGAGCCAGACGCCCGCGCGGGCCTCGCTGCCGAGGAAATCGGCCAGGCGCAGGGGCATGAGGTTCTCCTGGGCGAACATCGCCACGACCCAGAGTGTCTCGGCCACGAGCAAACCGCGCAGCACCCCGCTGGATCGCAGGAGACGCAGCCCGCTCGCGATCACCCCAGGGGTCGCACGCACGGACGCCAGAACCTGCGCGCGGCGATCGTCGGTGGACGCGCCGGACCGCCCGGAGGTGGTACGCGGCTCGGACATGAGGCCGATGATCATCGCCAGATCGACCGCCTGGCCGATGACGAGCAGCACGACGGGCAGGTCGAGCGCGGACGCGTCCCGGAAAGGATGCCAGGCGATGAGCCCCCCGCTCAGCAACGAACCGGAGGCGATGCCGATCCCCAGCAGCGCATGCGAACGCGCCAGTGCCGTTCCCACCGGACGTCCCGGCTCGATCGCGCGCACGGCGTCGACGAACCATGCCTCCAGCGGGCCCGAGTCGAGCGCCCGGAAGACACCCATGAGCGCCGAGGCGAGCACGAACGCAGCGAAATCGTGCGCGAGCAGGTAGGCGAGGCCGCTGAGGACGCCGAAAGCGCCCGCCACCACCAGCACGGGCTTTCGTCCCAGCGCGTCGGCGAATCCGGAGGTCGGCAGCTCCAGGAGAAGGATGATCGCTCCCTGGACCGCCGAGTAGACGCCGATCTGGGCGACGGTGAGCCCTCGCTCGGTCGCCAGCAGGGTGTATACACCCGCAACCAGTCCGATCGGGAACCAGCGCGCGAAGGTGAGGGCCCAGAAGACACGCTCGACGTGCCGGATGCTCGGCATGGGTTCAGTCCGACTCGTCGGCGGGCTCGGGGGAGCCGCCGGCATCCGGTGGGGGAGCGGCCGGGTCGTACGGTGCGGCTACGTAGTGGAAGACGATTCTGGTCGCCTCGGGATCGGCCTGACCGGCATGCCGGTAGCGCGCGAGCAGTGCCTCGAACTCGTCGCTGAACCGGCGGAGTTGCTCGGCGGTCACGACCAGGGAGTCGTCGCCGTACCCGAGGACGTCGCGCCAGCGGACCGGCCAGTCGAGCTCGTGATCGCGGTAGGCCTCTTGGCGCTCCACGAGCAGCCGCAGGTAGTGGCTTTCGAGCCAGTCCATGGCGACGCGCGCGTCCTCGTCGGCGTCCAGTTCGCTGCGCCGCCAGGAGTGCCCGCGGGTGGCCGCTTTCCACACGCGTTCGCGCGCGGTGCCCTCGTCGGTCTCGACCACCAGGCCCACCTCGGCGAGACGGCGGAGGTGATAGCTGGTCGCGCCGGAGTTGGTTCCCAGTCTGCGGGCCAACCCGGTAGCGGTGTCGGGGCCTCCTGTGCGCAGCGCGCTGACGAGCCGTGACCGCAGCGGGTGGGCGAGTGCTTTCACGCCGGCCGCGTCCAGATGGATGGTCGTGTCCTTCTGGGATTCCGTCGGTTCCATGGAATGCACAATACCTTTGCAAAGAAATTGTGCAAGTGATGGAACGGGTCGTCCGGGGGTGAAGGGGACTCCGTCTGGCGGTGGAGTCGTGACACGACTTCCTCAACTGCGTGCGCGAGATCCTCCGGCTACGCCGAATGCTCGTATGGGGGACAAGGCAGTGCGAATCGGGTCAGTTCTGTCACGCGACCGCTCCGGTCGAACGACGCTCCGGTGGTGTGCCTGCCCGGTCAGACGGCCGACCGGGGCCCACTGCCGGGGTCGGCGTCCTGGGCCAGCAGGTCGCCCCTGATCCGGGCCGGGGCCGCCCCCAGCTTCTCCACGAGTGCGTGCACTCTGGGGTCGTCCAGGCAGCACGCGGCCACGACCGCCGGGGTGACGGGACGGCCCCGCGTGCCCTTGACGTGTACCACCGCCGCTTCGAGGGCCTTCTTCGCGCCGGGGGAGAACTCCATCGCCCCGCCTCCTCTCGTCCCACTCCGCCGTGAGGACCACGGCTTGCGCGACGAAGGCAGCGGCCCGATCTCCCGCACGAGTTGCGGCACGTCGATGCCGATGCTCTCCAGGGCGTCGACCTCGGTGATCGACAGGCCGGCGAAGCCCTCGCCCGACATGCCTCGCCGGAGTGCGGCAGCGTCGACGCCGTGACGGCCCAGCACGGCCGTGACCTGATCGTCGGCGGTGCAGGCGCCGATCAACAGGTGACCGGCGCCGAGCGTCGTATGCCCCATGTCGTGCGCCTGGGCGACGGCAGCCGTCACGGCCTCGCGGGCGCCGTTGGCGAATCGGTTGAACATCTGGGCTCCTCAGCGGTCGATGTGGGCGTATTTCTTGTGCACTGCCTGCTTGGTCACGTCGAGATGTGTGGCGATGAGCTGCCACGACCATCCGGAGGCGCGGGCCCGGGCGACTTCGCGGGCTTCCAGGGAGTCCGCGAGATGCCGGAGGGCCACGGCGGCGCGGAGTCCTTCGCCGATGTCGGGGCTCTGCCCGTGAAGCTGGGCGATCGTCTCATCCATGGCGTCAACCGTAGTTGACATCATGGGAGGGTGTCAATGCTGGTTGACGTAACTTCGGCGTCGCGGTCGTGGCGCACCACCGATTTGTCGTGCGGCGCGGGTAGGGTGTTGCAGGTTCGGACGAAGGGGAAGGCTGAGGCATGGCGACCGGTTTCGTTCACTTGCACAACCACACCGATTTCTCGATGCTGGATGGTGCGGCCCGCGTGGATGACCTGATGGCCGAGGCGAAACGGCAGGGCATGCCCGCGCTGGCCATCACCGATCACGGCAACATGTTCGGGGCCTACGAGTTCTACAAGACGGCCAAGAAGTACGAGATCAATCCGATCATCGGCCTGGAGGCCTATCTCACTCCTGGCACGCCGCGCTGGGAACGCAAACGGGTCCAGTTCGGTGACGGTACCGGCGACGACGTCGCGGCCAAGGGCGCCTACACCCACATGACCATCTGGAGCGAGAACCGCGCCGGAATGCACAACCTGTTCAAGCTGTCGAGCCGCTCCAGCCTGGAGGGCTACTTCTACAAGCCGCGTGCCGACCGCGAACTCCTGTCCGAGTACCACGAAGGGTTGATCGCCACCAGCGGCTGCCCGTCGGGCGAGGTACAGACCTACTTGCGCCTGGGTATGTACGACAAGGCCGTCGCCTCGGCCGCGGAGTTCCAGTCGATCTTCGGGCGCGAGAACTTCTTCGTCGAGTTGATGGACCACGGCCTGTCCATCGAGCGCAGGGTCAGGGAGGACCTGGTCCGCCTCGCGCGCCAGATCGGTGCACCGCTGGTGGCCACCAACGACCTGCACTACGTACGCGCCGAGGACGCGCAGGCCCAGGACATCCTGCTCTGTGTCTCCTCCGGGTCGCGGCTGTCGGAGCCCAACCGCTTCAAGTTCGACGGGACGGGCTACTACCTGCGGTCGGCCGACGAGATGCGCACGCTGTTCAGCAACTACCCCGAGGCCTGTGACAGCACCCTGGCCATCGCCGAGCGCTGCGAGACGCATTTCGACGAGGGAAACGGCACGTTCATGCCGCAGTTCCCCGTGCCCGAGGGCCAGACGGAAGAGAGCTGGTTCCGTCACGAGGCCGAGGAAGGACTCGTCCGGCGCTACGGCGACCCGCTGCCCACGCACATCCGCGAGCGTGCCGACTACGAGATGGGCATCATCCTGCAGAAGGGCTACCCGGGCTACTACCTGGTGGTCGCCGACTACATCGGCTGGGCGAAGCGCCACGGCATCCGCGTCGGGCCCGGCCGAGGCTCGGGTGCAGGCTCGATCATCGCCTACGCCATGGGCATCACCGATCTCGACCCGTTGCCGTACGGCCTGCTGTTCGAGCGGTTCCTCAACCCGGAGCGACCGTCGTTGCCCGACTTCGACGTCGACTTCGACGAGCGTCGGCGCGACGAGGTGATCGAGTACGTCAGCCAGCGTTACGGACGCGACCACGTGGCCCAGATCGTCACCTACGGCACGATCAAGGCGAAGCAGGCGGTGAAGGATTCGGCGCGCGTCCTCGACAAGCCCTTCTCGGTCGGCGAGCGCATCACCAAGGCCATGCCGGCGGCGGTGATGGGCAAGGACGTGCCGCTCAAGCAGATCTTCAACTCCGAGCATCCCCGCTACGCCGAGGGCGGAGAGTTCCGGGAGCTGTACGAGGCCGATCCCGAGGTGCAGGAGGTGGTCACCACCGCTCAGGGCATCGAGGGACTGAAGCGTCAGTGGGGTGTGCACGCCTGCGGTGTCATCATGGGGTCGGTTCCGCTGACCGACGTGATCCCGGTGATGAAACGTGAGCAGGACGGCGCGATCATCACCCAGTTCGACTACCCCAGTGCGGAGTCGCTGGGCCTGGTCAAGATGGACTTCCTCGGGTTGCGGAACCTCACGGTCATCGGCGACGCCCTGCACAACATCAAGCGCAACCAGGGCGTCGAGGTCGCGCTGGAGACGATCCCGCTGGACGACCCGGCCACCTTCGAGCTGCTCCAGAGGGGCGACACCCTCGGCGTCTTCCAGCTGGACGGCGGGCCCATGCGGGCATTGCTGCGGTCCATGCGTCCCGACAAGTTCGAGGACATCTCCGCAGTCGGCGCTCTCTACCGGCCCGGGCCGATGGGCGCCGACTCCCACAACAAGTACGCGCGGCGCAAGACCGGCCGCGAGCCGGTGACCCCGATCCACCCGGAGCTCGCCGAGCCACTCGCCGACATCCTGGACGAGACCTACGGCCTGATCGTCTACCAGGAGCAGGTCATGGCGATCGCGCAGCGCCTGGCCGGCTACACGCTGGGCGCCGCAGACCTGCTCCGTCGCGTGATGGGCAAGAAGAAGAAGAAGGAGCTGGACGCCCAGTACGACCGGTTCAAGGACGGCATGCTCGAGCGGGGCTACTCCGAGAACGCCTTCCAGACGGTCTGGGACATCCTCGTCCCGTTCAGCGACTACGCGTTCAACAAGTCGCACTCGGCGGCCTACGGCCTGGTCAGCTACCAGACGGCATGGCTGAAGGCCAACTACCCGACCGAGTACATGGCGGCGTTGCTGCAGTCGGTGCGCAACGACAAGGACAAGTCGGCCGAGTACCTCGCCGAGTGCCGGCGTATGGGCATCCGCGTGCTGTCGCCCGACGTCAACGACTCCGAGGGCATGTTCACCGCCGTCGGCGAGGACATCCGTTTCGGCCTGACGGCCATCCGCAACGTCGGCTCGAACGTCGTGGACGCCATCGAGAGCGCCCGCATCGAGCACGGACGGGCGACGAGCTTCCATGGTTTCCTCGACAACATGCCGCTGGTGGTGTGCAACAAGCGAGTGATCGAGTCGTTGATCAAGGCCGGCGCGTTCGACTCTCTGGAGCACTCGCGGCGTGGCCTCATGGAGATCTACGAGGAAGCGATCGATCAGGTGGTCGAACTCAAGCGCAACGAGGAGCACGGCCAGGACAGCCTCCTGGGCAGCTTCGGGACCGACGAGCCCACCTCCGCGGTGATCCACACCCCGATCCCCGACGTGGAGGACTGGGACAAGCGCACCCGCCTGGCCTTCGAGCGCGAGATGCTCGGGCTGTATGTGTCGGATCATCCGCTCAATGGTCTCGAGCACGTCATCGCCACGGAGCGCAGCACGACGATCGCCGGGCTCAGCGAGCGCGGCGAGGCGGGCTCCACCCACACGATCTGCGGGATGATCACCCAGGTGCAGCGCCGTCAGACGCGGCAGGGGCGCATGTGGGCGACGATCGCGGTGGAGGACTTGGACGCCGCGGTCAACGTGTCGGTGTTCCCGAACGTCTACGACCAGGTGGCATCGGCCCTGGTGCCCGACTCGATCGTCCGGGTCAAGGGACGGCTCAGCGTGCGGGACGAGACGATCGAGATGCACGCCGACAGCGTGGTGGGGCTCGACCTCAGCTCGGACGAGTCGCGCCCGGTCGTGATCCAGCTACGTGCGAATCGCTGCACTCCGGCGGTCGTCGAGCGGTTGAGGGGAGTTCTCGGTGCGCATTCCGGGGCCACGGAGGTGCGCCTGCGTCTCGTGAGCCGCGAGAAGACCACCACCCTCAAGGTGGGCGACGAATGGCGGGTGACACCGTCGCAGCCTCTGATCGCCGACCTCAAGGCGCTGTTGGGTCCGTCCTGCCTCGCCGTCTAGAGTTGTCGCGAAATCGGCGGATCGGGAGCGTTGATGGCGAACCATGGTGATGGCAGGCGGTAGGGCCGGGCGCGTCCTCGGACGCGCCCGCGCACTCAAGGCATGGGCGGCCGCCTTCGCGGGGCCGACGTGGCGCCGTGCCCTGATCTTCGCCGGGGTCGTCGTCCTCGTCGGGGTTCTCGGCGGGCTGGTATGGCACGCGTACGTCACGTTGCCGGTGTACTCGGCCAGCGAGGACGGGACGGTCAAGATCACCGAGCGCGCACAGAGCCAGATCTTCGCCACCGACGCCCTGTTCATCATCATCGGCCTGCTGGCCGGGGTCGCCCTGGGTTTCATCGCCTGGCAGGCGTTCAAGTCGCTGGGATGGCCGGTCGGAGTGATCGCGGTCGGCGGCGGCCTGGCGGCGGCCCTCATCTGTTGGGGTGTGGGAGTGCTCCAGGGTCCGCAGGATTTCGCGCAGCGCGTGGCCGTCGCGCTCCCGGGGCAGTCGATACCCGTCGACTTCGAGCTCCACACCCCCTCGGCGGTTTTCGTCTGGGCACTGGGGGCGATCGTCCCGGTGATGCTCTACGCGAACCTCACCCGCGAGGACGATCCGGTGTGGTCCCACTCCCGGCGTGCGGTCGCGGCACGCGACGGGGAACCCGCGGAGACGCAGCGTCCCTGACCGCCGGTGACGCAACCCGGCGGGATCACCGGCCGTCGGACCGCGGTCGACTCGCTGCTCAGTCGCGGCCGATCTCGGCGTAGCGAGCCTTCAGCAACCCGACCAGGTCGTCCGGGGCCAGCTCGATCGACAGCCCGCGGCGGCCGCCGGACACGAGGATCGTCGCATGCGAGCGGGCGGACGCGTCCACGATCACCGGCATGCGCCGTTTCTGACCGATGGGCGAGATACCGCCCACCACGTAACCGGTGACCCGCTCCGCATCGGCGGGGTCGGCCATGGCTGCCTTCTTCGCCCCGGCTGCGTGCGCGAGTGCCTTGAGGTCGAGGTGGCCGCTCACCGGCACGACCGCGCACACCAGGGGATCGCCGCCGCCGGTGAGTTCGGCCACCAGCGTCTTGAACGTGCGTTCGGGATCGGTGCCGAGTTGCTCCACCGTCTCCTCGCCGAAGTGATGGTCGAGCGGGTCGTGCTCGTACTCGTGGGCGGTGAACCGGACGTGCGCGCGGGTCAGGGCAAGGGTGGCCGGCGTGCCGGCCGAGGCGTGACGTGCCATGTCACAGCACCATACTCGCGAGCCAGACGGCCACCGGTGTCACGATCAGGCCGGGGAGCATGTCGGCCACGCGCACGTTCTTGATGTCGAGCAGTCGGAGCCCCAGTCCGCCCAGGATGACGCCTCCCGCCACGGTGAGGGCGTCGATCTGTGCCAGGGGCAGCACGTCCCCGAGCGCCCAGCCGACGACGGTCAGCGCGCCCTGCAGCACCGCGACCGTGATGACCGAGGCCATCACACCCCCGCCCAGGGACGCCGCGAAGGCCATGGCCGCGAAGAAGTCGAGGCACGACTTGACCAGGAGTTGGTCGGGTCCGCGTCCGAGCCCGTCGTTGATCGCTCCGAGGAACGTGAGCGGGCCGACGCAGAAGATCAGGGATGCCGTGACGAATCCGTCGACGAAGCGGGCCTCGGCCTTGTGGGCGTCGATCTCGTCGCGCCCGCGGACCAGACGGCGGCGGAGGAACGCCCCGAGACCCGCGATGCGGTCCTCCAGCTTGAGCGCGGATCCGGCGATCGTCCCGAGCAGGAGCCCGATCATGATGACGATCGTGGCCGCGCTGCCGACCGCGTCCCCGAGATCGTCGCCGGCGAGTGGGACGATGGACGTGCCGGCGATGACCAGGGTCAACAGCCCCAGTGCATCGGTCACGGTGGTGCGTATGCGGGCGCTCAACCGGTCGCCGAAGAGCATACCGAGCCCCGATCCGGCCAGCACGGCGATCACGTTGACGATGGTGCCGAGGCCTATGATCTGGGTGGTCACACGCGTCATCCCATCACCTGGCGGCCGGACGTGTCGAGTTGCCGGGCCGCTGCGATGGTCGCGTGGCGCCTCGCGGCGGGCGGTCACTAGAATTGACGGGTGCTCAGTCTCATCGATCTGTCCTCGCAGCGTCTCGACGATTACTCCTCCGTGCTCCCGCGGGGGAAGTTCGACGTCGAGCATGCGGTCGAGACCGTGCGTCCCATCTGCGACGCGGTGCGCACCGAGGGTGAGGCGGCACTGAGGCGCTTCAGCGAGCAGTTCGACCATGTCGTCCCCGAGCGGCTTCGCGTCCCGGCCGAGGCGCTGGCCGCGGCACTCGACGGGCTCGATCCCGCTGTGCGTGAGGCGATCGAGATATCGATCGCCCGCCGGCGGGCCGTGTGTGAGGCGATCGAGAGCGAGGACGCCTGGCGCAGCATCGAGATCGTCCCCGGCGCCGTGGTCGGCAACCGGGTGGTGCCGGTCGGCCGGGTAGGTCTCTACGTGCCGGGTGGCCTGGCGCCGTTGGCGTCGAGCGTGGTCATGAACGTGGTGCCCGCCCAGGTCGCGGGCGTTCCTTCCCTGGCGGTGGCCACGCCTCCGCAGGCCGAGTTCGGCGGGCTGCCGCACCCGGTGACGCTCGCGGTGTGCGCGCTGCTCGGCGTGGACGAGGTGTACGCGGTCGGGGGTGCCCAGGCCATCGCGATGTTCGCCCACGGGGTCCCCGAGCTGTGCCGACGTGTCGACATGGTGACCGGCCCCGGGAACATCTACGTCGTCGCCGCCAAGCGCTTGCTGCGCGGTGTGGTGGGTATCGACGCCGAGGCGGGCCCGACCGAGATCGCGGTCCTCGCGGACGATTCCGCCGACCCGGCCTACGTGGCCGCCGACCTGATCAGCCAGGCCGAGCACGACCCGATGGCCGGATCGGTGCTGGTGACGACCAGCCGCGAACTCGCGGACGCCGTGCGGATCGAGGTCGCTCGACAGGTGGACCTGCTGGCAACCGCGGAGCGACTGAAGGTCGCGTTGACAGGGGATCAATCGGGGATCGTGCTCGTCGCCGACCTCGACCAGGGCCTGGCGGTGGTGGACGCCTACGCCGCCGAGCACCTCGAGATCCAGACGCGGGACGCCGCCTCGGTCGCCGAACGCGTGCACAACGCGGGCGCCATCTTCGTCGGATCGTGGTCGCCGGTGCCGCTGGGGGATTACAGCGCCGGGTCGACCCACGTGCTCCCGACCGGTGGGGCGGCGCGGTACTCGTCCGGGCTGACGGTGCGCAGCTTCAAACGGTCGATCCACGTGATCGACTACGACGCGGCCGCGCTGGCCGAGATCGGCCCGCATGTGGTCGACTTCGCTCATGCCGAACGGCTCCCGGGCCACGCCCGGGCTATCACGATCAGGACGGAGGAGGCCCGATGACCGGCGATCGTCCCGGTGCGGACACGCGCCCGGCAGCTGTCGACCCCGGCCGCAGGATCACGCTCGCCCAGTTGCCGCTTCGTCCCGAACTCGTGGGGGAGGAGCCGTACGGTGCTCCGCAACTCCAGGTGCCGGTGGCGCTGAACGTCAACGAGAACCCCTACCCGCCGAGTACGAGGATTCGCCTGCAGATGGCCGAGGCGATGCTCGAGGTCGCGCGCACGGTCAACCGGTACCCCGATCGGGAGGCGTTGGGGCTGCGCGGCGACCTCGCGTCCTACCTGGGCTTCGGGCTGAGCGCCGACAACGTCTGGGCGGCCAACGGCAGCAACGAGGTCATGACGCACCTGCTGCAGGCATTCGGCGGCCCGGGTCGCCTGCTCCTGGCTTTCACCCCCACGTACTCGATGTACCCCGAGTACGCCCGCAACACCCACACCGGTTACGTGACCGTGCCGCGCCGCGACGACTTCACCCTCGACGCGGATCTCATCGTCGGCGCGGTCGCCGAGCACCGGCCCGACATCGTGCTCATCTGCACGCCGAACAACCCGACCGGCACCCGCACCCCGGTGAGCGTCATCGCGGAGGTCTGCGAGCGCGTCGACTGCCTGGTGGTGGTGGACGAGGCCTATCAGGAGTTCGCCGAGGTGCCGGAGGACTCGGCGCTGGCGCTCCTGCCGCGGTTCGGGAAGCTCGTCGTCTCGCGGACGATGAGCAAGGCGTTCGCTCTGGCCGGCGGGCGGGTCGGCTACCTGGCCGCGGCTCCCGCGATCGTGGACGCGTGCCGCATCGTCCGGCTGCCCTATCATCTGTCGGCGCAGACGCAGGCCATGGCGCGGGTCGCCCTGGCCCACTCGCGGGAGATGCTCGCCCAGGTCGACAAGCTGCGCGACCAGTGCCAGCAGGTACAGGTGTGGCTGAAGGCGCACGGGTTCGAGGTCGTGCCCAGCCAGTCGAACTTCTGTCTGTTCGGCCGGTTCCTCGACCGACACGCCGCGTGGCAGGCGTTGCTCGACCGCGGCGTCCTCATCCGCGAGGTGGGGCCGGCCGGGTTCCTGCGTGTGTCGGCCGGGACTCCCGCCGAGATGGCAGCCTTCCGCGACGCCCTGACCGCCATCCGGCCCGATCACCCCGTGGCCGCGTTCGGCGAACCGATCCCCGCCTGAGGCTCGCCTCCGCCCATCCGTCACTCAAACAGGAGGTTCCCTGATGAGCACCAACCGCGTCGCCGAGGTGCACCGCGTCACGAGCGAGTCGGACGTCACCGTTCGGCTCGATCTGGACGGCACGGGTGCGTCCGAGATCAGCACGGGCATCGGCTTCTACGACCACATGCTGACCGCGCTGAGCAAGCACTCGCTGGTCGACCTGGAGGTCACGACCATCGGCGACGTGGAAGTGGACGGGCACCACAGTATCGAGGACACGGCCATCGCGATCGGCCAGGGGCTGGCCAGTGCGCTGGGCGACAAGCGCGGCATCGCGAGGTTCGGGGACGCGATCGTCCCGCTGGACGAGGCGCTCGCCCAGTGCGTCGTCGACGTGGCCGGGCGCCCGTATGCCGTGGTCACCGGTGAGCCAGAGGCGCAGGTGTACGCCCGGATCGGCGGCACCCAGCCGCTGTACGCCGGATCGATGACCCGGCACGTCTTCGAGTCACTGGCCCTGAACGCGGGCCTGTGCGTCCACCTGACGCTGCTCGCGGGACGGGAACCCCACCACATCGTCGAAGCCCAGTTCAAGGCGTTCGCCCGGGCGTTGCGCCGGGCGATCGAGCCCGATCCGCGGGTGACCGGCATCCCGAGCACGAAGGGTGCGTTGTGAACGCCAAGCGCGTCGGTGTGCTCGACTACGGCTCGGGCAACCTGCATTCGGCCTGCCGGGCACTCGAGGCCGCGGGCGCCAGTGTCGTGCTCAGCTCACGAGCCGCCGAACTGCGGCCCCTGGACGCACTCGTCGTCCCCGGGGTGGGCGCGTTCGAGGCCTGCATGCGGCAGTTGGTCGCCGTGGGAGGCGACGACCTGGTGCGCGAGTGGGTGGCATCGGAACGCGACCTCCTCGGGATCTGCGTCGGCCACCAGGTGCTGTTCGCACACGGGGTCGAGCACGGCGTCAGCGCCGAGGGCATCGGGACCTTTCCCGGCACGGTGGAAAGGCTCGCCTCGCCGCGCCTGCCGCACATGGGCTGGAACCTCGTGGACACCGGCGGGTACGACGGGGTCTTCGACGGCGTCGCGGACCAGCGGTTCTACTTCGTCCACTCGTACGCGGCACACGAACACGACGCTCAGGGCGTCGCCTGCCTGCCCTCCGACGCCCACGTCGCCGTGACGGAGCACGAGGGAGACCGTTTCGTGGCAGCCGTCCAGTGGCACGGGGTGACCAGCACACAGTTCCACCCGGAGAAGTCGGGGGCCGCAGGGGCCTGTCTGCTCCGGGCTTGGCTGATGGGTTAGGGTCATTACGTGGCAACGACAATCCATGAGGATGCGCCCGCCGGCGGTGCCCACCTGCTCCTGCTCCCCGCTGTGGATGTGCAGGCTGGCAAGGCAGTTCAGCTGGTGCAGGGCGAGGCTGGCACCGAACGGGTGTTCGGGGAGCCCCTGGAGGCGGCCACCCGTTGGCAGGACGAGGGTGCGGAGTGGCTCCATCTCGTCGACCTGGATGCCGCCTTCGGGCGGGGGAGCAACGCCGAGGCGATCGCCGAGGTGGTCTCCACCATGCACATCAATGTCGAGCTGTCGGGTGGCATCCGGGACGACGCGTCCCTCGAACGAGCCCTGGCGACCGGGGCCCGCCGCGTGAACGTGGGCACGGCCGCACTCGAGAATCCGGAATGGTGTGAGCGCATCATCGCCTCGTACGGTGATCGCATCGCCATCGGCCTCGACGTGCGTGGCCAGAAGCTAGCGGCACGGGGCTGGACCGAGTCGGGTGGCGATGTCTTCGAGACGGTCAAGCGCATGACGGATGCCGGCTGCGAGCGGTTCGTCGTCACCGACGTGGCCTCCGACGGCATGTTGACCGGCCCGAACTTCGAGCTCCTGGGCGCCGTGTGCGCGCGGACGACGGCCCGGGTGGTCGCCAGCGGTGGCATCTCGTCCCTGGAGGACATCCGCATGCTCCGCGGCCTCGTGCCGATCGGGGTGGAGGGCGCCATCATCGGCACCGCTCTCTACGTGGGCAACTTCACGCTCGGGGAGGCCCTGGCCGAGGCTGGGAGCCTCCAGCCCGACGCCGGTCGATAGCCCGCTCGGTAGTCTGTGAGCCGCCATGAGCGAGCAGCCGTCCTGGAGTGAGGCCATCGTCGAGGGAAGCCTCGACTGGTCGTTCCTGAAGCGCGACGACCTCTACGAGATCGCCGAGCTGTGCGCCGCGATCGCCTACATCGACGATCCGGCGCAGCCGAGAGATCTTGCCGACCTGTTGCGCGACTACGACATGCCCCATGCCCACGCCGATGTGCACGCGGTGGTGGGCCGCGACGGGGGCGGGACGA
This sequence comes from Brooklawnia cerclae, assembly GCF_011758645.1. Classification (NCBI taxonomy): domain Bacteria; kingdom Bacillati; phylum Actinomycetota; class Actinomycetes; order Propionibacteriales; family Propionibacteriaceae; genus Brooklawnia; species Brooklawnia cerclae. The sequence goes on from NZ_JAAMOZ010000001.1 coordinate 1,217,148, forward strand.
TCGTCGCCTACGCCTGGAACCACATCAGCCCGTCGAACAGCCCGCTGCCCCACGTGTGGATGGAGTTCGGCGTCCATCCCGCCTGGCGTTACCACAAGATCGGGCTCCGCCTGGTCGAGTGGGCGATCGATCGTGCCCGCGTGTGGTACCGGCACATCCGCCAGGCCCATCCGGGCATCGGGCCGTTGTGGGCGGGTGCCGCGGTGGACGAGTCGTCCCGGGTCGCCGACGATCTGCGTGAGAACGGCACCCTGGCCCCGCAGCGCTGGTACTTCGACGCGCACCGATCCCTGATGGACTCGCCGCTGCCGTCGGCCCCGGTGCCGTCCGGCATCGAGTTGCGGATCTTCGATCCTGAGTGGTCGGAAAAGGTGCGGCGCGCGCACAACGACGCCTTCAGTACGCGGCGCGGTGCCCACGACGTGGGCGAGGAACAGTGGGAGGCCTCACTGGCCAGGCCCGACTTCCGGCCCCGGTGGTCGTGGATCGCGGTCGACACGACGGCCGAGACGCCGGAGGTCGTCGGGTATGCGCTGAACAGCGAGATCCATGACTCCGAGACGGGCTGGCGTGAGGGCTGGACGGAGCGCTTCGGCGTCTGCCCGCGTAACAGGAGGGCCGGGCTGGGGCGTTCCCTGCTGGTGGCGTCCATGCGTACTTTCGTGGAACAGGGCTGCACCCTGGCGGGGGTGGGCGTCGACACCGACGATCCGTCCCGCGCCGAGCGTCTGTTCGGGACGCTCGGTTACACCTTCGACGATCGGGTCGTGCTGTTCGGCAGGTCGTTCTCCGACTGAGGTCGGCGGCCGTCTCGATCGTGCTCCCGAGCGTGTCGAAGGATTCCGTGTTCCCCGACATGAACCGGCAGGGGTGTTTCACGTCGATGACCCGCGTCGACTACACTGTCCACGGTTCGGAGCAGGATAGGGGAGTTGCATGAGTGGGCATTCCAAGTGGGCCACCACCAAGCACAAGAAGGCGGCCATCGATGCCAAGCGCGGCAAGCTGTTCGCCAAGCTGATCAAGAACATCGAGGTCGCGGCGCGCGTCGGCGGTGGCGATCCTGCTGGGAACCCGACTCTTTACGACGCCATCCAGAAGGCGAAGAAGAGTTCGGTGCCCAACGACAACATCGATCGCGCCGTCAAGCGCGGCTCCGGTGAGGGCTCCGAAGCGGTCAACTACGAGTCGATCATGTACGAGGCCTACGGGCCGGCCGGCGTGGCGATCCTCATCGAATGCCTCACCGACAACCGCAACCGTGCGATCTCCGATGTGCGTGTGGCCGTCACCCGCAACGGCGGGACGATGGCCGACGGCGGCTCGGTGCAGCGGCTGTTCGCGCGCAAGGGAGTCGTGACCGTCGGCGTCCAGCAGGAGACACCCGGCGAGGGACGCAAGACCACGACGCGCACGATCACCGAGGACGACCTGCTGGAAGCCACGCTGGAGGCCAACGCGGAGGACATCGAAGAGGTCGGTGATGTCTTCGAGGTGACCAGCGACCCCAACGACATGGTCGAGGTGCGCAAGGCGGTTCAGGCCGCGGGCATCGACTACGACGCGGCCGACGTGCAGTTCGTGGCCAGCTTCGACCAGATCATCGATCGGGTCGAGGACGCGGAGAAGCTCGATCGGATCGTGGACGCGCTGGAGGATCTCGACGACGTCCAGAACGTCTTCACCAACGCCGACTACAGCGACGAGGTGCAGGCCGCGCTGGAGGCGGAGGACTGAGCCCCCGGGCCGCGCGGCGCCGTCGAGCCCGGCCGCCTCGGCGCGCCTGGGAATCGGGGACACCGTCGGCCTCTAGAATCCGAACATGTGTTCGGGTCGGCGGACGCGTCCCTGGCCGGGGACGCGTGTCGAGCAGCCGGTGAGCCTGATGGGCCCGACGGGTCCGATGAGGGGGTGCGGTTCGTGCGGGTGATGGGTGTCGATCCCGGGTTGACCCGCTGCGGCGTCGGCGTCATCGACGGCGCGGCCGGGGCCCCGCCCCGACTGGTGGACGTCGGAGTCGTCCGCACACCGAGCGACCTCGATCACGCGTTGCGCCTGCTGGCCATCGAGCGTGGGTTGGAGGAATGGACCACGCGCCTGCGTCCGGACGCTGTCGCGGTGGAGCGTGTGTTCGCCCAGCACAACCTCATGACCGTGGCGGGCACCGCCCAGGCGGCCGGAATCGCGATGCTCGTCGCGGCCCGGCACGGCATACCCGTCGTCCTGCACACGCCGTCGGAGGTCAAGGCCGCGATCACCGGTTCCGGCCGCGCCGACAAGGCGCAGGTCGGGACGATGGTGGCGCGTGTGCTCCACCTGTCGGAGCCCCCGAAGCCCGCGGACGCCGCGGACGCCGTCGCGCTCGCCCTGTGTCACCTGTGGCGGGGCGGTTCGGTCAACAGATACGCCGCGGCCGTGAAGGCCCACGAGGCGGTCCGCAGGTGACCGCGAGGACGCGAGGACCACGATGATCGCCCAGCTCACCGGGAAGCCCGCCGCGCTCGGCCCGAACTGGGTCGTCCTCGACGTCGGAGGGGTCGGGTTCCGCGTGCAGTGCACCCCGGTCACCGCGGCGGGACTGCGCCCGTCCGAGTCGGCGACACTGGCGACGTCCCTGATCGTCCGCCAGGAGGCGCTGACGCTCTACGGGTTCGCGAGCGCCTCCGAGCGCGACGTGTTCGAACTCCTGCAGGTGGCCAGCGGCGTCGGGCCCAGGATCGCACTGGCGGCACTGAGCGTCCTCACCCCCGACCAGTTGGCGCGGGCGATCCAGGCCGAGGACCTCGCCGCTCTCACCAAGGTCCCCGGCATCGGCCGCAAGGGTGCGGAGAAGATCGTGGTGGAGTTGCGCGACCGGGTCGCGTCCCTGGTCACCGAGCCGGATGATCGGCCCCGGGTCGCCAGCCTGGCGGACGAGCCCTGGCGGGCACAGGTGAGTGCGGGTCTTCAGGGCCTCGGCTGGTCGCAGCGGGACGCGGAGCAGGCCTGCGACCGGGTCGCCGCGCTGGTGGACGACGACCCGGACGTGAGCCTGGCGACGCTGATGAAGGCGGCGCTGCAATCGCTGGCCCGGGTGTGAGCGGGTGATCCGATGACCCCACGCGAGGATGAGACCGAGGCCGCCAGGACCTCTCCGGTGGACCCCTGGCCCACGCCGGACGAGCGGGCGGCCGACGCGACCCTTCGCCCCGGCACCCTGAGCGAGTTCGAGGGCCAGCCGCGCGTCGTGGACCAACTCGGGCTGGTGCTCGAGGCCGCGAGGCACCGGGGGCACACCCCCGACCATGTGCTGCTGTCCGGGCCGCCGGGCCTGGGCAAGACGACGCTGGCCATGATCATCGCCACCGAGATGGGCGCACCCCTGCGTATCACCTCGGGGCCGGCGATCCAGCACGCGGGCGACCTCGCGGCCATCCTGTCGGGGCTCACCGAGGGCGAGGTGCTGTTCCTCGACGAGATCCATCGGATGAGCCGGCCCGCGGAGGAGATGCTCTATCTGGCGATGGAGGACTTCCGCGTCGACGTCGTCGTCGGCAAGGGACCGGGCGCGACGGCCATCCCGATCGAGATCCCGCCGTTCACCCTGGTCGGCGCCACGACCAGGGCCGGGCTGCTGCCGGGACCGCTGCGCGACAGGTTCGGGTTCACCGCCCAGCTCGACTTCTACGAGGCCGCCGACCTCGAACGCATCGTCGTGCGGTCGGCCGCCCGGCTCGGCATCGAGGTGGACGACGCGTCCGCCGCCGAGATCGCACGCCGGTCGCGTGGGACGCCCCGGATCGCCAACAGGCTGCTGAGGCGCGTCCGCGACTACGCGCAGGTGCACAACGGCGGAGCCGTGACGCTGGAGTTGTCCCGGGGCGCTCTGGAACTGTACGAGGTCGATCCGCTCGGGCTCGACCGGCTCGACCGGGCCGTGCTCGAGGCCATCTGCCGCAAGTTCGGCGGGGGACCGGTCGGGGTGTCGACCCTGGCCATCAGCGTCGGGGAGGAGACCGAGACCATCGAGGAGGTCGCCGAACCGTTCCTGGTGCGCCTGGGTTTCATCATGCGTACCCCGCGCGGCCGGATCGCCACCCCGGCAGGATGGCGCCACATCGGGTTGGTTCCGCCCGATCGGTCGGGTGGCGCGCAGCCCGACCTGTTCGCCTGACGGCTCCGAGCCTGTGGGTCGGCTGTGGCTCCCGGGCTCGAATGCCGGGATGGCGTGAGGACTCGGTAGTATCGGTGCGGTGCGTCGTCCGTGCGGCGTGGCCGAGAAAATCTCCGAACCGAACGGTTCTGCTCCAGTTAGGTGCTGCATATGGAACTGCTGATCATCATGGTCGTCTTCATCGGCCTGATGTACGTGCTGATGGTGCTTCCCCAGAAGAGAAAGGCGGATCAGCAGAAGAAGCTGCTGAACGAGATCCAGCCGGGCACCCGGGTCATGCTCAACACCGGCATGTTCGGGACGGTCAGGGTCACCGGTGACCAGCAGATGGTCGTCGAGTTGGCCCCAGGGGTCGAGGTCACCGTCGTGAAGCAGGCGGTCCTCCGCACGACGACCGCCGACGAGGAGGAGTTCGAGTACTCGGATCCGGACGCGGTGACCACCGGAGACCAGGACGCCGACGTCGAGGACGCGTCGGTGGCCGACGACGATCAGCTGTGGCAGCTGAACCCCGAGGACGCCGCCGGCGTCGAAGCCGTCCAGGTCGGCGACGATCAGGAGACCGACATCCCGGCAGCGGTCGTCGACACCGATCCCGAGCAGCCCTCCGATGTGGCGCCCGCCACCGCCGATGCGGCCTACACGCCGAACTACACCGAGCCGACCTACATCGAGCCGGCCTACACGCCGGCAGACGCCGAGCCGGTCGGCACCGAGCACACCGACACGGCCGAGGACATCGCCGATCAGACAAGCGCATCGTCCGGCGACAAGGGCCCGGACGACAGCGAAACCCGCCCGGCCCGCTGACGGGGGCGCATCCGAGTGGCCACGACCAATGACTACAAGCCGGGACGCATGCTCCTGGCGTTCGCGGCGATCGTCTGCCTGCTGTACGCGCTGATGGCGGTCGTCGGCTCCTGGACCCCACGCCTGGGCCTCGATCTGCGGGGTGGTACGACCATCACGCTGACGGCGGCTGCCTCCGACGGAGGAGGCGACGTCCCCCGGGAGAACCTGGAGATGGCGCGGACCATCATCCAGAAGCGAGTCGACTCCCTCGGCGTGGGCGAGGCGTCCGTCACGATCCAGGGCGACAACCAGATCGAGGTCGCGGTCCCCAATGTCAACAGCGACGAGCTCGTCGAGCTCGTCGGCAGCACGGCCCAGCTGAGCTTCCGGCCGGTCATCGCCGTGCAGCAGGTCGAATCGTCCACCGCCTCCGCATCGCCGAGCGCGTCGTCATCCTCGTCCGCATCATCGGACGAGACGGCGTCGTCGGGCGAGACATCGAGTTCGGAGACCTCGGCCCCGTCGTCGTCGGCCACCTCGTCCAGCGAGGCCACATCCGCCCCGGCCAGCACGGCCGAGCGTCGTCCCGTGCCGGCACTTCCGACCGAGCCGCCGACTCCGTACAGCCCCAGGCCGACCACGCCCGGGACCGAGGAGCAGACTCTCGACGAGAAGCTGGGCTACACGCCGACCGAGCAGGACGCCGAGGAGTTCTACGCGTTCCAGTGCGGTGACGACTTCCCCGACGTGAGCGATCAGCCGCTCATCGCCTGCAGCCAGGACGGCACCGCGAAGTACTTCCTCGGGCCGGTCATCATCGACGGCGACCAGGTCACCGACGCGACGGCCGGAGTTCCGCAGGGTCAGCTGACCTGGGTGGTGTCGCTGTCGTTCGACGACGAGGGATCGCAGACCTTCGCGGACGCCACCGAGGCACTCTCGGCGAACCAGTCGCCGCAGAACCAGTTCGCGATCGTCCTCGACGGTGAAGTCGTCTCGGCGCCGTCGGTGAGCGAGCAGATCACAGGTGGCCAGGCCCAGATCAGCGGCGGGAGCATCACCGAGGACAGTGCCCGGTCGCTGGCCTCCACGCTGCGTTACGGCGCCCTGCCGATCGAGTTGGAGACCAGCTCGGTGGACACCGTGTCGCCCACGCTGGGCGGCAACCAGATGACGGCGGGCATCATCGCCGGCATCATCGGCCTGAGCCTCGTCGTGGCCTACAGCCTGATCTACTACCGGGGCCTCACCGTGGTCGTGGTCGGGTCGCTCGTCGCAGCGGCGATCGTGACCTACGCCGTCATGGTGTTGCTCGGGTCGGCGGTGGGCTTCGCCCTGAACCTGCCGGGCATCGCCGGCGCGATCGTGGCCATCGGCGTGACGGCGGACTCCTTCATCGTCTACTTCGAACGGATACGTGACGAGATCCGCGACGGGCACAGTCTGCGCCATTCGATCGAATCAGGCTGGCACAAGGCACGGAACACGATCCTCATGGCCGATGGCGTGCAACTGCTCGCGGCGGTCGTCCTGTACGCGCTGGCCTTCGGCAGCGTCAAGGGCTTCGCGTTCACGCTGGGCATCACCACGGCCATCGACCTGTTCCTCGTCGTGTTCTTCAGCCACCCGATGATGACCATCCTCGGCCGGACGCGGTTCTTCGGCGAGGGACACAAGTGGTCCGGGTTCGACCCCGAGCACCTGGGGGTGTCCCGGGCGTCCATGCTCGGACGACGGGCCAGCTCGCGCAGACGTACGCGTCCCGACACGACCGGGGGTGCGTCCGCGAGACGCTCGGGCACGACCACCACCGCCGGCGGCCCGACGGACAACACGACCAAGGAGGCCGCCGATGAGTGACACGATGACCCGGACGGACAAGCCGTCCCCGTCGTTCTCGCACCGCCTCTACACCGGTGACTTCGAGTTCGACTTCATGAAGCATCGGCGCGCCTGGTACACCTTCAGCGCGGTGCTGATCCTGATCTCGCTCCTGGCCGTCGGCCTGCGGGGTCTCAACCTGGGCATCGAGTTCGTCGGCGGGTCGGTCTTCCAGGCACCCGCCCAGGTGCAGTCCGACACGATCGACCGCTTCACCGCGGCCGTCGACGACGCGGGGGTCTCCGAGCTGGACGCCCAGGTCAACAGCGTCGGCTCCGACACCGTCCGTGTCCAGACCCGGAGCCTGACCAACGAGGAGGTCACCGAGGTACGAGCGGCGATCGCCGACGAGGCGGGGGTCTCGCAGGACGACGTCGCCTACAGCCTCATCGGGCCGTCCTGGGGCGAACAACTCACCAAGCAGGCCCTGGGTGCCCTGGTCGTCTTCCTTGTCCTGGTCGGGTTGCTGATCTGGATCTACTTCCGTGAGTGGAAGATGTCGGTGTCGGCCCTGATCGCGCTGGCCCACGACCTCATCGTGACCGTCGGCCTGTACGCGCTGGTCGGCTTCTCCGTGATGCCGTCCACGGTGATCGCCGTGCTGACGATCCTCGGCTATTCGCTGTACGACACGGTCGTGGTCTTCGACATGGTGCGGGAGAAGACCCGCGACATCAAGAGCCAGCAGCGCACCTACACGCAGGCGGCGAACGCGGCCATCAACCAGGTGCTCGTCCGGTCGATCAACACGACGATCATCGCGGTGCTTCCCGTGATCGCCATCCTGGTGGCGGGCGTGGTCGTGCTCGGCGGCGACGGGCCGCTGGCCGATCTCGGCCTGGCGATGCTGATCGGCATGGTGTCGGGTGCCTATTCCTCGATCTTCCTCGCCACCCCGCTGCTGGCCCACCTGCGCGAACGTGAGCCCGAGATGCGCCGCCACCGGGCGGCCCTCGAGAAGAACCGCACTCGGGCTCGGGCTCGGGTGAGCGCGGCGGTGACGGACGCGGAGGTCTCTCCCGCGAGCATGCCGCTCGCGGCGACCCCGGCATCGGGCACGTTGGAGTTCGCCGAGGAGGAGGTGCCTGTCCCGGTCGTGGACGACGTCCTCGACCCGGACGAGACCCAGTCCAGGAACCAGCCGAGGAAGAGCTCGCGTTCGAACAGGAAGAAGTGATGGAGCCCATGAAGCCCGAGACGTCCGACCCCCGTGTGGAGCATGCCGCGAGCCTGATCCGCAACGTGCCCGACTTCCCCAAGCCCGGGATCCAGTTCAAGGACATCACGCCCCTGCTCGGGGACTCGGGTGCGTTCGAGGGCGTCATCGACGTCCTCGCGGAGTCGGCTCCCGCGGGCATCGACGCGGTGTGCGGTGTGGAGTCCCGTGGCTTCCTGTTCGGAGCCCCGCTCGCTCTGCGGCTCGGGGTCGGGTTCGTGCCGATTCGCAAGCCGGGCAAGCTGCCGGGCACCGTGGTGGAGGAGCACTTCGACCTCGAGTACGGCTCGAGTGTGCTGGCCATGCACATCGACGGGATCCAGGCCGGCCAGCGCGTGCTGCTGGTCGACGACCTGCTCGCCACGGGGGGCACATTGTGCGCCTCCGGCAAGCTGATCCATCGGCTGGGGGCCGAGGTGGCGCAGGTTCAGGTGGTCATCGAGCTGGCCGATCTCGGCGGACGCGCCAACCTCGCCACGTGCGGACTAAACGAGGTGCTGGCGTTGTTACAAACCCCGTAAGGCGGGCGACCGAGCCGAAGTCGTCCGCGGCGCGACGGGTCCCCGGACGGGCGTTCGGTGTACGGGGTTGTGGTTGGGGCTACACTCGTCGTTACGCAACTCGGCGAAAGGGGGCACCAAGTTGTCTGGAGACAGCGTCTACGGGCCCTACGGGTCGGGTGAGGGCATTCCGGGCGCACCGCAATCGGCCACACTCGAGCGGGTCGCGGCAGGCCCCGAGCAGCCTCGTCTGCGCATGCGCCAGCGCTTCGCGCGTTTCGGCGCGGTCAATCGCACGCCGCAGTCAGCCGTTCTCGATCCGTTGTTCGCGGTGGTACGGGCCAATCACCCGAAGACCGATCTCGAGCAGTTGGAGCGCGCCTACCACACGGCCGAGCACTATCACCGTGGCCAGACCCGCAAGAGCGGCGAGCCCTACATCACCCATCCGCTCGCGGTGGCGACGATCCTGGCCGAACTGGGCATGACCGAGGCCACGCTGTCGGCGGCCCTGCTGCACGACACCGTGGAGGACACGAGCTACACGCTGGAGCAGTTGCGGACCGATTTCGGGGACGAGATCGCCACGCTGGTCGACGGTGTGACCAAGCTCGACAAGCTCACCTACGGGGAGTCGGCGAAGGCCGAGACGATCCGCAAACTGGTCGTGGCCACCGCGCGCGACGTACGCGTGCTCGTCATCAAGCTCGCCGACCGGCTGCACAACATGAGGACGATCTCGTTCCTGCGGCCCGACAAGCAACTGCGGATCGCCAAGGACACGCTGGAGATCTTCGCCCCGCTGGCCCATCGCCTGGGCATGAACGCGATCAAGTGGGAGCTGGAGGACCTCTCGTTCGCGACGCTGCAACCCAAGGTCTACGACGAGATCGTCCATCTCGTCGCCGAGGCCGCGCCGCAGCGCGAGCGGCAACTGCGCGAGGTCATCGATCAGGCCAAGAAGGACCTGGTCGACGCCGGCATCAAGGCGACCGTCTACGGGCGTCCGAAGCATTACTACTCGATCTACCAGAAGATGGTGGTACGCGGGCGCGAGTTCTCCGACATCTACGACCTGGTCGGGCTGCGTGTCCTGGTCGACACGCCCCGCGACTGCTACGCGGCCCTGGGCGTCCTGCACACGCGGTGGAACCCGCTGCCCGGCAGGTTCAAGGACTACATCGCCCTGCCGAAGTACAACATGTACCAGTCGCTGCACACGACGGTGCTCGGCCCCGGCAACCGCCCGGTGGAGTTCCAGATCCGCACGCACGAGATGCACCAGCGCGCCGAGTACGGCGTCGCCGCGCACTGGAAGTACAAGGAGGATCCGAGCGCCAAGCATGCCGGCAAGCCCGGTGAGGGACACCTCGATCCCGAGGGCGAACAGCTCTCGTGGGTGTACCAGCTGAATCAGTGGCAGCGCGAGACCGAGGACCCGGGGGAGTTCCTCGACTCCCTGCGGTTCGAGCTGAACGCCAGCGAGGTCTACGTGTTCACCCCGAAGGGTGACGTCATCGCGCTCCCGAAGGGCGCCACGCCGGTCGACCTCGCCTACGCCATCCACAGCCAGGTGGGCGACCGGTGTATCGGTGCCCGTGTGGGCGGTCGGCTCGTCCCGTTGGACACCCCGCTCAACAACGGGGACATCTGCGAGATCCTCGTGTCCCGCGCCGAGAACGCCGGCCCCAGCCGCGACTGGCTGAGTTTCGTGGTGAGCCAGCGGGCGCGCTCGAAGATCAAGCAGCACTTCACCCGAGAGCGCCGCGAGGAGGCGGTCGAGCAGGGCAAGGACGCGCTCGCCAAACAACTGCGCAGGTCGGGGCTCCCGCTGCAACGGCTGCTGACCCTTGAGCACCTCACCTCTGTGGCCGACACCTACCGGCTCCCGGACGTGAACGCCCTGTACGCCGCGATCGGCGAGGGCAACGTGGGGCCGCAGAGCGTCGTCCTGCGGCTTGTCGAGACCGAGGGTGGCCTGGAAGAGGCTGTCACGGAGGGGCTGGAGGACAAGACCCCCACAGCCCCGCGCCGCAAGTCGGGGGCCACCAGCGATGTCGGTGTGATCGTCGACGGCCAGCCCGACATGTGGGTGAAACTGGCCAAGTGCTGCACGCCGTTGCCCGGCGATGCGATCCTCGGCTTCGTGACGCGCGAGAACGGCGTGTCGGTGCACAGGCGGGACTGCACGAACGCGGCCAGCCTGCTGGCGCAGCCCGAACGCATCGTCCAGGTGGAGTGGGCGGCGTCACCGGGCGTCGGCTACCTGGTGGCGATCCAGGTCGAGGCGCTCGATCGCACCGGTCTGCTCTCGGAGGTCACCAAGGCCCTGGGCGATCAGGGGATATCCATCACGTCGGCAGTCGTCAGCACGACGAAGGATCGGCTGGCCAAGGTGCGGCTGACCTTCGAGTGCAGCGATCCCAAGCATCTGGCGGACGTCACCTCGCAACTCCGCCACGTGTCGGGCGTCTACGACGTCTCGCGGGTGAGCCAGGGCGGCTAGAAGACGCCCCAGGACGAGCCCAAGCCAGATCCACGAGCAAGGCGCCCGCACTCGCCATTGAGTGCGGGCGCCTGCCCTTGATCAGGCGGTGAACTCGTCCAGGGCGCGCTGGGCCTGAGCGAGCCACTCGTTGTAGGTCTCGATCGACTCCCGGGTCTTGGCCGCCTTGCGGTGGTCGCCCCGGGCCTCGGCCGCTTCCGCCTGCTTCGCCAGCTTGTTGATCTGCTCGGTGAACATCTCGACCGTGTCGGCGGCACGCTTGCGGGCCTCGGGATCGGTGCGGCGCCACTCGTCGTCCTCGGCAGCCTTGATGGCCTGCTCGATCGCCCGGACGCGGTTGTCGAGGGGACGGATCGCGTCGCGCGGCACCTTGCCGTAGGCGTTGTAGCGGGTGAGGAAGTCGCGGAACGCCTCGCGGGCGGCCTTGACGTCCGACACGGGGAGGATGGTTCCCTCCGCCTCGCCGAGCAGTTGTTCCTTGGCGGTCTGGTTGTCGCGGAACTCGGCTTCCTCCTGCTCGAAGGCCGCCGACCTGGCGTTGAAGAACTGGTCCTGCAGCCCACGGAACTCGGCCCACAGCTTGTCGTCGATGTCGCGGTTGGCGCCGCCGGCCGCCTTCCAGCTCTGCATGAGGTCGCGGAACTCGGCTGCGGTCGCCGACCAGTCGGTCGAGTCCGCGATCTGCCTGGCCCGCTCGATGATCTGTTCCTTCGCCTTCCGCGCGTCCTCACGCCGCTCGTTCTCGCTGGCGAACTGGGACTTGCGGCGGCGCGTGTAGGTGGTGCGTGCGCCGCTGAACCGGTGCCACAGCTCGTCGTCGGTCGCCCGGTCGATTCGGGGCAGTGCCTTCCACTGATCCAGCAGGGAGCGGAACCGGTTGACGCCACCGCGCCAGTCGTTGCCTGCCGCGAGCTTCTCGGCCTCGGCAACCATGGCCTCCTTGGCGGCGCGGGTCTGCTCGTTCTGCTGGGCGCGCTGTGCCTTGCGCTCCTCCTGCTTGGCGGCCAATAGAGGGACGAGCCCCTCCAGCTTCGCCGTGAGACTCTCGAGGTCGCCGACTGCGTTGGCCTCGGCGATCGCACCCCTCAGGTGGTTGACGGTCTTGCGGGCCTCCTCCGGCGACACTGAACCCGAGGAGACGCGGCTGACGAGCAGGCCCACCTCGGTTTCCAGCGATTCGAAGCGACGGACGAAGAACGCGAGCGCCTCGGACTTGTCGACATCGGGGACTTGACCGACCCTGCGTTCGCCCGCGGAGGTGACGACGTACACCGTGCCGTCGTCCTCAACGCGTCCGAAGCTGGCCGGCCCTGCACTTTCGCTCATGGGTCCATCTTGCCCGATAGGCTGGCATTTGTGTTCATCGAGTCGTTCGTGGTCGGTCCGTGGCAGACCAACACCTATGTGATCGCATCCGACGAAAAGGTCTCCGGAACCTCCAGGGCGGGCGTGGTCATCGATCCCGGGGTGGGATCACGCGAACAGACCGAGGTTCTCCTGGCCCGTCATGGCCTGTGGCTCGCCGCGGTGGTGTGCACCCACGGTCACCTCGACCACGTCGCCGATGCCGCCGATCTCGCCGATGCTCACGCCGTCCCCTTGTTCTGCCACCCGGCTGATCGTGTGATGCTCACCGATCCCGTGGCGGGATTGGGCGCCGATTCGCTGCCACTGATCCGCTACGTCCTCCAGGGACGCTCCACCCTGCCCGAGCCTCATGATCTGAGGGAGATATCGGACGGTCAGGTACTCGAGCTCGCGGGCCTGCGTCTACGCGCGATCCATGCCCCGGGGCACACGCCCGGCTCCGTGGTGTTCCTGGCCGACGACGCGGGTGCGCCCGTCGTCTTCGGCGGCGACGTCCTGTTCGCCGGGACGATCGGGCGCGTCGACCTGCCGGGCGGCTCCATGCCCACGATGATGGCCTCGCTCGGCCGGCTGGTGCGGGAGATCCCGGCAGTGGCGCGTATCCTTCCGGGGCATGGTCCGGCCACGACGATGGCTCGTGAGCTGGCCAGCAACCCGTACCTCGTGCAGGTCGCCCCGTCGGCCGGCACGGCCACCGCCGAGATGCCCAAGGAGGCGACCGACTGATGGCTCGTCCGAAGCCACTGTCCGGATTCCCCGAGTTCCTGCCCGCCCAGCGCATGGTCGAGCAGGCCGTCGTCGACGTGCTGCGAGAAACCTTCGAGCTGCACGGCTTCGCGAACATCGAGACCCGGGCCGTGGAGCCCATGGAGGCGCTCACCAGCAAGGGCGAGATCACCAAGGAGGTCTATGTCGTCCGCCGGCTGCATGCGACGCCGGACGAGACCGACGACCTCGGGCTGCACTTCGATCTCACGGTGCCGCTGGCCCGCTATGTGCTGGAGAACTCGGGGCACCTGGTGTTCCCGTTCCGCCGCTACCAGATCCAGAAGGTGTGGCGCGGGGAGCGTCCCCAGGAGGGCCGGTACCGCGAGTTCACGCAGGCCGACATCGACATCGTGGGCGAGAACACGCTGGCCGAGCACCACGACGTCGAGGCGCCGCTGGTCATGTTGGAGGCCCTCGAGCGGCTGCACACCGGTCTGGGGCTGCCGCCGGTGCGCATGCACGTCAACAACCGCAAGCTGTCGGAGGGCTTCTACCGGGGCCTGGGCATCACCGAGCCCGCGGCGGTGCTCCAGCGCGTCGACAAGTTCGACAAGATCGGCCCGCAGGCCGTGAAGGAACTGCTCACCGGCGAGCTCGGACTGTCCGGCGACGTGGCCGACAAGTGCGTGGAGCTGGCGACGATCAGCACGGACGACGCCTCGTTCGTCGATCGGGTGCGCGAGCTCGGGGTGCACTCCGAGATGCTGGACGAGGGCCTCGACGCGCTGGCACGCGTCCTGTCGGCCGCGAACCGCCGGCTTCCGGGGCGCATGGTCGCCGACCTGAAGATCGCTCGGGGCCTCGACTACTACACCGGCACGGTGTACGAGACCGAGTTGGTCGGGCACGAGGCCATGGGTTCGGTGAGCTCGGGCGGACGTTACGACGCGCTGGCCACCGATGGCAAGCGCACCTATCCAGGGGTCGGCATCTCGCTGGGTCTCACCCGGCTGCTCGGCCCGATGCTGGGCCGCGGGGAACTCGCCGCGTCGCGTCCGGTGCCCAGCTGTGTGCTGGTGGCGGTGGACGACGACCAGACCCGGGGTGTGGCGATGGATGTGGCCTCGGCGCTGCGCTTCCGTGGAATCCCGTGTGAGGTGGCCGCCAAGGCCGACAAGTACGGCAAGCAGATCCGCCAGGCGGATCGCCGCGGGATCCCGTACGTCTGGTTCGGTGGGCTCCAGGGTGAGGTGAAGGACATTCGCTCGGGCGACCAGGTCGCGGCGGACGCCACGGTGTGGCAGCCACCCGAACGCGATCTTCGTCCCTCGGTGCTGGCCTTCGACGCCTGAGCGCGGACCCTCGGCTACGCGCCTGCCCACGCGACGAGCCGAGGGTGGACACGGGTTGTGGCGCGAGCTAGCCTGTGGCCAGTTGCACACCACGTGCTTCGGGGTCGGTGAAAGTCCGAACCGGCGGTGACAGTCCGCGACCCGGAACCCTGCTGAGCAGGGCGACGGTTGACCTGGTGGAATTCCGGGACCGACGGTGAGAGTCCGGATGGGAGAAGTACACGTGGCGCCGGGTTGTCCTGGCTAGGCCCGTCGGGCCTTCGCCGCGGCATCCCGGCGTGCAGGTCGTGCCCGTCCGACCTGAATCCCCGGAGCCAGATCTCAGGGGCTGAGGACATGGGCTGTCAGGCCGGCCGGGCACACGCCGCCGTATCCGACGGTGAGATCCGCGCGATGAGGCGCGCGTTAACGCTGGCGAGGCTGGGCCCGCTCCATGATCCGAACCCGCGGGTCGGGTGTGTTCTCGTCTCGACCGGGGGCGAGGCTCTGGCGGAGGGCTGGCACGGCGGGGCGGGAACCCCTCATGCGGAGGTTGCCGCCCTCCGGCGCGCTCGTGAGCGCGGCATCGACGTGCGCGGCGCGACGGCTGTGGTCACCCTGGAGCCCTGTGCTCATACCGGCCGGACGGGGCCGTGCGCCCGCGCGCTCGTCGAGGCCGGGGTGGGCCGCGTTCTGGTCAGCGTGGACGATCCGTCGGCGCTCGCCGGTGGGGGCGCCGGGGTTCTCCGCGCGGCAGGTGTCGACATGGTGACCGACGTCCTGCGCGCCGAGGGACTCGATCTGCTGGGCCACTGGTACGACGCCGCACGGCTCGCGCGTCCCTGGGTCGTCCTCAAGACCGCCACGACGCTCGACGGACGCGTCGGTGCGGCGGACGGCTCCAGCCGGTGGATCACCGGCCCGCAGGCACGAGCGCACGCCCACGGCGTTCGTGCGCGATCGGACGCCATCGTCGTCGGCATCCGGACGGTGTTGTGCGATGATCCCGCGCTGAGCGCGCGTATCCCCGGGGAACCGGAGGCCCATCAGCCGCTGCGGGTCGTCGTCGGCAGGCGCGACATCCCACCGGACGCCGCCGTCCACGGGCCCGGAGCCGACCTGCTCCACCTGCGTACGCATGATCCCGCCCGGGTGCTGGCCGTGTTGTTCGAGCGCGGCGTCCACGAACTGGTCGTCGAGGGCGGGCCGACGCTCGCCTCGGGATTCCTGCGCGCCGGCCTGGTGGACGAGATCCACGCCTACATCGCGCCGGTGGTGCTCGGCGCCGGGCCGGCGGCGATAGGCGACGTCGGCATCGGCACCATCGCCGAGGCAGCACGCTTCACGACTCGGCACTGCGAACGTCTCGGCGACGACGTCCTGATCGTCGCCACATCCGCGCATTCATCCAACGACAAGGAGTATTGATGTTCACCGGAATCATCGAGGAACTGGGCACGATCACCTCCGTCCACCCCGAGGACGGCGGCGGCGTCTCGCTGGCCATCCGGGGCCCGCTGGTCACCGGCGATGCCAGGCGCGGCGACTCGATCTGCGTCAGCGGGGCATGCCTCACCGTCGTCGACCGGAGTCGTGGCGATCAGCGGCCGGGCGACGGCGAATTCTGCGTGGACGTCATGCCGGAGACGCTGCGGCGCACCGCCATCGGGACGCTCGGCGTGGGATCTCGGGTCAACCTGGAAAGGTCCGTGCGCGCCGACGCGCGCCTGCACGGGCACATCGTCCAGGGCCACGTCGACGGTGTCGGTGAGCTCACGGAGCGCCGGGACGAGGACGGATGGATCCGGCTGGAGGTACGGGTCCCGGACGCGCTCGCGGGCCTGGTCGCCGAGAAGGGCTCGGTGGCCCTCAACGGGGTGTCACTGACGGTGACCCACGTCGACGGCTCGTCACTGGGCGTCGCGCTGATTCCCGAGACGCTGCGCGTCACGAACCTCGGGCTTCTCGCCGTGGGTGATCCGGTCAACATCGAGGTCGACGTGTTGGCGCGCTATGTCGCGCGGCTGCTGGAGGTGGACCCGGCCCGGGCCGGGGAGTCTCCGGCGGAAGGGGACGACCTGTGAACCGCGAACAGCAGACCGCAGCCGGCGATGTCCCTGTCTCGCAGGCCGGTGACCGTATGGGGCAGGCCCGGCGTCGCGTCGAGAGAGCGCTGGCAGAGCTGCGACGGGGCCGCCCCGTCCTCGTCGCGGATTCGGCGTCGCGAGAGGACGAGGTCGACGCCGTCCTCGCGGCGGACCTGGCGACTCCCGCCTGGATCGGTTGGATGGTTCGCCGGACCTCGGGATACCTGTGCGTCCCCATGACCCGGGAACGGACCGATCGCCTGGAGCTGCCGCTCATGGTGCCGGGGAGCCAGGACCGGTTGCGCACGGCATACACCGTCACCGCGGACGCTGCGACGGGGGTGAGCACCGGCATCAGTGCCCATGATCGCGCGCGAACCGCCCGTGTGCTCGCGGCCGGCGAGACCACCGCGGGCGATCTCACCAGGCCGGGTCATATGCTGCCGCTCCAGGCCGTGCCCGGCGGGGTCCGGGAGCGCGGCGGGCACACCGAGGCGGCCGTCGACCTGTGCCGACTGGCAGGACGAGCACCGGTCGCGGTCATCGGCGAGCTGGTCAGGGACGATGGCTCGATGCTCCGGCTGGCGGGGGCGCAGGAGCTGGCCAGGCGGTCGGGCCTCGTCCTGCTCACCGTGGAGGACCTGGTCACGGACCTCGACGCGCGTCAGGCGCGGACGGACGGGCACGGGGCCGTCCCGGCGGATGCGTTCGAGAGTTCGGCCGGATCCGGCCAGGTGACTCGCGTGGCACAGGCGCATCTGCCCACGCGACACGGGTTGTTCACGGTGATCGCCTACCGGGACGATGCGCTCGGCACGGAACATGTGGCGCTGGTGGCGGAGGGCACCGGCGCGGAGGTGCCTGGCGAGTCGGCTGCGACGACCGCGCGAGCTACGGGCGACCGGCCTGCGCTGGTACGCGTCCATTCGGAATGCCTCACCGGTGACGCGTTCCACTCGCTGCGCTGCGACTGCGGCGCCCAGTTGGAGCGCGCGATGGACCTCATCGCGGCTCAGGGCGGGGTGCTGATTCGGCTGGGTGGCCACGAGGGACGAGGCATCGGGATCGCGGAGAAGGTCCGTGCCTACGCATTGCAGGACCGGGGGCGCGACACGGCGCAGGCGAACCTCGACCTCGGCTGGCCCGTCGACCTGCGCGAGTACAGCGCGGCGGCCGACATCCTGCGCGACCTCGGCCTTCGGCGCGTCCGGCTGCTGACGAACAACCCGGACAAGGTCCGGGGGATGACCGGCGAGGGGATCGACGTGGTGGAGCGGGTGCCGCTGGTCGTGGGGATCACGGAGGACAACATCGGATACATGCGCACGAAGGCGGCGTCCATGGGTCACTGGCTGGGCGCGGAGGTTCCGACGGCGGGGAGGGCCTCATGAGCGGGCAGGGCGCGCCGGTTCTCGCGGCGCAGGGGAAGGGCCTGCGCGTGGTCGTCGTGGCTGCCAGTTGGCATGAGCGCGTGATGGAGGGTCTCATCGCAGGAGCGCGCCGTGGGCTCGCGGAGACCGGTGTCGAGGACGTGAGGCTCGTGCGGGTTCCCGGATCGTTCGAACTGCCGGTCGTGGCGCTGGCCGCGGCGCGGTCCGGTGCCGATGCCGTCGTCGCCCTGGGTGTCGTCGTCCGCGGGGGGACTCCGCACTTCGACTACGTGTGCCAGGCCGCGACGCAGGGGCTGACCGAGGTCGCACTGCGTACCGGTGTCCCGGTCGGGTTCGGGGTTCTGACCTGCGACGACGACTCGCAGGCATTCGACCGCGCGGGGTTCGAGGACTCCCGTGAGGACAAGGGTTACGAGGCGGCTCAGGCCGCGGTGGCGACGGCCGGCGTGCTCCGGGGAATGGAACGGCGCACCTCTGACGCCCACTTACCTAAGGAAACGCTGATCAACGATCCCTGAGCCTGTCGAAGGGTCGTGGAACTGTCATCCGGCAACGGGCTTCGACAGGCTCAGCCAGCGTTGCCCACATTGATCAGTGATTCCCTAAGACCGATCTGTCAGGGGAGGGGCCTGTCGGACAGCCCCGGGAATGAACGCAGTCAGGCGCCGTAGACCACCAGGTCGCCGTGGGACCCCGGCGGCAACGACGCGTCCCACGGGGTGTCGTCGGAGGTCATCATGAACGCGGGACGACCGGGCAGGCGCACCAGGCAGGGATGCGGGATACCCGATTCGTACGGCGCCTGGACGCGTCCGATCCGGGACATGTCCAGACGGTAGACGGGGTAGTCCCGCGCCTTGGCATCGGACGCCAGCAGCAGCGGCTCCCCGCGCTCGCGGACGAACAGCGTCCCCTCGGTCTGGAGGTGCATCGTGTCGGCCCCGATCCGGTCGAAGGCGGCGTGCGGGTCGTCGGCGCGGCGCCTGGCCAGCGCGGGCCGGAACTCGAACTCGGGGACGAAGCGCCAGCATTCGGTGAATCCGACGTAGTCGTAGCCGGCGTAGCGGGTGAGCGACGGGTCCCAGCAGGAGACGTCGGTCGGAAGCGGGAAGGGTTCGGCGTCGACCACCTGGACGCCGGGGCCGGGCAGACCGGGCAGCGCGGCCCGCCGGACGAGGACCTGCGGATCGGCCGGATCGAACGTGCCCCAGGTGGAGACGATGGCGTCGGCGCCCTCGTCCTGGACGATCAACTGCCCGGCGTGGTCGCCGACGATCAGCCCGTCGCGGGCGAAGAAGACGGCCGCCTCCGGTGAAGGATCGAGCGGGTTCGCCGGGTCGATGGAGAACAGTCCCCAGTGGGCGCACGTGACGTCGCCGGGTCCGGCGCAGGTGAAGGTCACCAGGACGCGTCCCTCGCGCAGCACCGCGGCCCCGAACGCGTCGGTCACCAACTGGGGATCGCGCAGCCCCACGTGGCCGAAGGCCCCGGCGGCCGCCGAAGCGACCTCGGCCCAGGCGTAGGTCAGAGTCGAGACGACATCGGCCCGGCGGAGATCGCCGAAGAGGTCGGCGGGAACCTGGGTCTGCGCCGTGGGACGAGTCCCGTCCCACACGGTCGCCGTCGTGCCGGTCAGGGTTAGTGTCGCGGTGCCGGAGGGCAGCGGCGAGTCCGCGAGCACCGCGGAGCCGGGTGCCCACCCGGCGCGCAGGACGAGCCGGGCGCCCTCGACACCGCAGAGCAGGGCCGCGTCATCGGGGCCGACCAGGCCGAAGCGTGCCTGCGGACCCAGCCCTTCTGCTCGGACGCTGAGGTGCGCCGCGACCGGCCCCACGTCGGTGAGCGTCAGCTCGCCGGCGGGAACGTCGCGGGCGGTGACCTGGACGAGGGCGTCGGGGAGCAGATCGAACGGACGCGTGGCCGAGCGCCGCTCCAGGTGCAGGCTGGCGAAGAGCGGGGTCTGGTGCAGCGGCGGCGTCGGTGGCTGCTCGGGAATCGGGCCGGCCTGCGGACGCTCGCGTCGCAGACCCCCGAATGGCTTGCGCATGGTACGACTGTAGTCGTAGGGGGCGTCAGGGTGACAGGCCGACACGACGGGTGATATCGCCTGTTCTCGCTCCTCACGTGGCTCTCGGAGGTGGGCGGTCGACGCGGGGTTGCTGCGGGGCCTCCGGCGGACGATCGCACGTCCGGAACCACCGGTTCGGGGGTACGGCCGGTGGGCCCGTAGACTGGGCCGCACGTGTGCGCACTGTCGATGCGCGTGCCAGAAAGGAATAGTAATGCTCCGCACCCACAACGCCGGGACGCTCCGCGCGTCCGGAATCGGCACCACCGTGACCCTGGCCGGGTGGGTGGATGCTCGGCGAGACCACGGCGGCGTCGTCTTCGTCGACCTGCGCGATGCCTCGGGCATCGTTCAGTGCGTGGTGCGGGAGGAACTCGTCGATTCCCTGGGCGCGCACAGATTGCGCAATGAGTTCTGCATCAGCGTCACCGGCGTGGTGGAGGCCCGCTCGGAGGACACGGTGAACCCGAACATGGCCACCGGCGAGGTCGAGGTGGTGGTGGGCGCCCTCGACGTGCTGAACGCCGCTGCCCCGTTGCCGTTCCCGATCGACGAGCGGGTCAACGTCGGTGAGGACGCCCGGCTGAAGTACCGCTATCTCGACCTTCGGCGCCCGCGTCAGGCCGAGGCGCTGCGTCTGCGCTCGCGCGTCACCCACACCATCCGGCAGGCGCTGGACAGCCACGATTTCGTCGACATCGAGACACCGACCCTGACGCGCTCGACGCCCGAGGGCGCGCGCGACTTCCTCGTCCCCGCCCGCTTGCACCCGGGCAAGTGGTACGCGCTTCCCCAGAGCCCCCAGCTGTTCAAGCAGCTGCTGATGGTCGCCGGGCTCGAGCGCTACTACCAGATCGCGCGCTGCTACCGCGACGAGGACTTCCGCGCCGATCGCCAGCCCGAGTTCACCCAGCTCGACGTCGAGATGAGCTTCGTCGACCAGGAGGACGTGATCGCGGTCGCCGAGGACGTCATGGCGGCGGTCTGGAAGCTCATCGACGTGGAACTGCCGCGTCCCATGCCGCGCCTGACCTGGCACGAGGCGATGGACGACTACGGCTCGGACAAGCCCGACCTTCGCTTCGGCAACAAGATCCGCGAGGTGACGGCGTTCTTCACCGACACCCCGTTCCGCGTCTTCCAGGCTCCCTACGTCGGCTGCGTGGTCATGCCGGGCGGCGCGTCCCTTCCCCGGCGCCAGTTCGACGCCTGGCAGGAGTGGGCCAAGCAGCGCGGTGCCCGGGGGCTGGCCTACATCACGGTGGGTGCCGACGGAACGCTCGCGGGCCCGGTCGCCAAGAACATCTCGGACGCGGAGAAGGCCGGTATCGCCGAGCAGGCCGGTGCCCAGCCGGGCGACGCCATCTTCTTCGCCGCGGGCGAGCGGGAATCGTCCCAGGAACTGCTGGGGGCGGCGCGCCTCGAGATCGCCCGGCGCTGCGACCTGATCCCCGAGGGCTCCTGGGCCTTCTGCTGGGTGGTGGACGCGCCCATGTTCAAGCCCGC
This sequence comes from Brooklawnia cerclae, assembly GCF_011758645.1. NCBI lineage: Bacteria > Bacillati > Actinomycetota > Actinomycetes > Propionibacteriales > Propionibacteriaceae > Brooklawnia > Brooklawnia cerclae. Next base: position 1,238,655 of record NZ_JAAMOZ010000001.1, read on the forward strand.
CAGCGCGGCGGTCGCCGAGGGCGACGTCGCGGTGGGCAGCGGGAAGTGGACGGCCGTCCACCACGCGTTCACCTCGCCCAAGCCGGAGTCCATGGACACCTTCGACACCGATCCGGCATCGGCCCTGTCGTACGGGTACGACTTCGTGTGCAACGGCGTCGAGGTCGGTGGCGGGTCCATCCGTATCCACCGCCGCGACGTGCAGGAGCGGGTGTTCGCGGTGATGGGTATCACGCCCGAGCAGGCGCAGGAGAAGTTCGGCTTCCTGCTCGATGCCTTCCAGTTCGGCGCGCCCCCGCACGGTGGCATCGCCTGGGGGCTCGACCGGCTCGTCATGCTGCTCGGCGGGTTCGACACGATCCGCGACGTCATCGCCTTCCCGAAGTCCGGTGGCGGTTTCGACCCGCTGACCCAGGCCCCGGCCACCATCACGGTGCAGCAGCGCCGCGAGTCGGGGGTCGATTTCAAGCCACAGCCGAAGAAGAAGGACGGCCCGTCCGACGCGAACGGCGCCGAGCGAGCCGGTGAGGGCGCACATGTCGGCTGAGCGGGCCACGGGTCGGGCGGCGTCCCCGCCGTTCACCAACCGGCCACCCGGCGACGCTACGGTCGGCCCCATGACGAGCGAACCGAACTGGGTGGGGTTGGACGGAGTGGTGAACATGCGCGACCTCGGGGGGCGCACCACCACCGACGGGCGGATCGTACGGTCCCGTGTGGTCCTGCGATCCGACAATCTTCAGGACCTTCCGCCCTCCTCGGTGCGGGTGCTGCTGGACGATTACGAGTTGAGTGACGTCGTCGACCTGCGCACCAACCGGGAGCGCAGGCTGTCGGGTCCCTCCCCGGTCGACTTCCGGGTCAGCGTCCATGCCCTGAGCCTGTACCCCGAGGACGACCCGGACTCGCTCGTCCCTCCCTGGCAGGAGGACCTGGCGACCATCGACCCCTACGAGGCGGTGGACTTCGCGCAGGGAATGGCGCGTCACTACCTCGGCTACCTGCGTGTGCGCGGCGACAACGTGATCAGCGCGCTCCGGGTCGTGTCGCACTCGGCCGGTGCCGTCGTCGTGAACTGTGCCGCCGGCAAGGACCGCACCGGGACGACCTGCGCGGCTCTGCTGCTGACCCTCGGCGTGCCCGGTGAGCAGGTGGTGGCCGACTACGCCGCCAGCAACGAGCGCGTGCCCGCGATCCTGGAGCGGCTGGGCGAGGGGGCGACCGCGGGCTCGTCCGATCACGAGGTCGCCGTCAAGGCCCAGTCGACCCCGCCCGAGGTCATGGAGAGCCTCCTCGGATACCTCGACACCGACTTCGGGGGCATCGGCGGCTGGCTCGACCGCTACGGGTGGACGCAGGACGACCAGACCCTCTTGGAGACGCGGCTGCTCGGCTGACGTTCCTTTCGACAGGCTCAAGGAACGCTCGTTGAGCCTGTCGAAACGTTCGTTGCCCATCGACAGGCTCAGGACCCGCTTGTCGAAACGTTCGTTGAGCTTGTCGAAACGCTCGTTGAGCTTGTCGAAACGTTCGTTGCCCTTCGACAAGCTCAGGACCCGCTTGTCGAAACGTTCGTTGCCCATCGACAAGCTCAGGACCCGCTTGTCGAAACGTTCGTTGAGCTTGTCGAAACGTTCGTTGCCCTTCGGCAGGTTCAGGACCCGCTTGTCGAAACGGCTTCGGCACAAGCGTGCGTCCCGCTACGTGGGGTAGCGTCGTTGCGATGAGCGAGGACCTGTTCGGCATGGTGGACGACACCACCCCGGCGCCCCGAGGGGGGTCGCTGTCGGAGGCCGGCCACGCCCAGCTCCCGCTGGCCGTGCGCATGCGTCCGCGGACCGTCGACGAGATCGTCGGCCAGCAGCACCTGCTCGCTCCCGGCTCGCCGCTGCGGCGTCTCGCCGAGGGTACCGGAGCGATGTCGGTGTTCCTGTGGGGGCCTCCGGGGGTCGGCAAGACGACGATCGCGGCGGTGGTGTCGCATCAGACGAAGCGCCGGTTCGTCGAGATCTCCGCCGTCACTGCGGGGGTCAAGGAGGTACGCGCCCAACTCGACGCGGCACGGCGCGAGCTGGCCCGAGGCCTGGCCACGGTGCTGTTCGTGGACGAGGTGCACCGCTTCAACAAAGCCCAGCAGGATGTGCTGCTGCCCGCCGTCGAGAACCGGCTGGTCACCCTGATCGCGGCCACGACCGAGAACCCGAGCTTCAGCGTCATCGCGCCGCTACTGAGCCGTTCCCTCGTCCTCACCCTGAAGCCCCTGACCGACGACGACCTGACCGTGCTCGTCGAGCGTGCGCTGGCCGACGAGCGTGGGCTCGGGGGACGCTACGAGTTGTCGGACGAGGCGCGCACGGCCATGCTTGCCATGGCCGGTGGGGACGCACGGCGCGTCCTGACCTATCTGGAGGAGGCGGCGCGCAGTGCCGACGCCACCGCGTCCACGACGATCGACCTGGCCACACTGGAGAAGTCGGTCGATCGAGCGGCCGTGCGCTACGACGCGCACGGCGACCAGCACTACGACGTGACGAGCGCGTTCATCAAATCGGTGCGCGGCTCCGACGTGGATGCCGCCCTTCACTGGCTGGCCAGGATGATCGAGGCGGGGGAGGATCCGAGGTTCATCGCCCGGCGTCTGGTGGTGCTGGCCAGCGAGGACGTCGGCATGGCCGCGCCCGGGGTGCTGCAGACCTGCGTGGCCGCCGCTCAGGCCGTGCAGCTGATCGGGATGCCCGAGGCCCGGATCAATCTCGCGCAGGCGACCATCGCCGCGGCGACGGCACCCAAGTCGAACGCGGTCGTCCTGGCGATCGACGAGGCCATCGCCGACGTCCGGGCGGGACGCATCGGACAGGTACCGCCCCACCTGCGCGATGCGCACTACTCGTCCGCCGGCAACTACGGCCACGGGGTGGGCTACAAGTACGCGCACGACTTCCCGCACGGGGTGGCGTCCCAGCAGTACCTGCCCGACGAACTGACCGGGCGGCACTACTACCGGCCCACCGACCACGGCAACGAGATGGCGATCGGCGAGCGCCTGGAGATGATCCGGCGACTGCTCGGAAACCCCGGCGAGCACGAATCCGGCTAGGGAAGTCGGCCAGCCCGGAGGCTGCCGGGCCGTGCGGATGCCTGAAGTGACTACAGTCCTGACGCATGGGTGACGACGAGATCGCACGATTCGACCCGTACGCTGCCGAGAACTCCCCGCGCGCCCGTCCGCTGGAATACCCGGGTGCGAGGCCGTCCATGTCGGCGTTGATCACCAGGACCGCCGTGTGGCAGATCCGCGCCCGCGACGGTGATCCGCTCGGGTCGCCGAGCCCGAGCGGGCTTCGGCTGGACGACTGCCGGGTCGCTCTGGGCGCGGCGTACCCGGGGCAGTCCGACCCGTTCCCGAGCCTGGCCTCGGTGCTCGAGCAGGAGCAGGTGGCGGGTCTCGGTGCGCGCGTCCCGGTGCTGGCGATCGGGTCGAACGCGGCTCCTGCGCAGCTTCGCCACAAGTTCGGGTCGTCGTCCACACCGCTGGTCGTTCCTTCTGTATTGGCGTGGGTGCGCGGTGTTCGCGTGGGCTTCTGCGCCTTCGTGTCCGCGCTCGGGTATGTTCCGGCCACCGTGTTCCCACAGGCCGGGGCGGAGACCGGCACCGTGGTGCAGTTGCTCGACGACGACCAGCTGGCCGAGATCGACGAGACGGAGTCGCCGGCCTACCGGCGGGTGTGGCTGGAGACCCCGATCCTGCTGCAGACCGGGGAGCGGCTCGCGGGCGCCTACGCCTACGTCGCCCGGGGTGGCTATCTCGCGGAGGAAACCGGCGCCTGGGTCATGGGGACGCCGGGAGAGCGTCGTCCAGCATCGGTTGATCAGGGACGATGGTTCGCCGACCAGCGTTCGTTGCTGGCGCGGCTGTGCCTGGACGCCGCCTTCGCCGAGGCGATGGGTGCCGACCCCGACGAGGTGGTCGAGCGAAGGGCCGGAGCCGGCGTGTCGGAGAGGGTGCTGCGCGCCCAGGGCCTCGTCCACGAGGAGAACGCGCTGTACGACCTGCCCGACCGGATGGGACGCCCGCCGGTGAGGTACGGCTCGCCGGCGGGGAGGGGATAGCCCGGCAGGGTGAGAGTGCCTACCGCGGCCCTGGCAGCCCGGGCGGAGCGGTGTGGCCTCGTCCGCCCGTTCACGCGGGCCGCATGTACTTCGCGCGGGTGCTGCGAACTCCCGCGGGCATCAGGTGACCCGCGGGAGGTGCGGAGGCCCGCGTGAGGTCAGGCGGGCCGCATGAACGGGTCGTGGGAAGCGCCGTGGGAAGCACTGTCGTGACCGGTGCTGGCTCCGGGCGGTAGTGTTGCTACTCGGCCCGTGGTGTCTGCCGCGCATCACGGGACAGCGTTTGTGGCCCGCCGTGCGGCAATCGCTACGGGGACCACCTGGCCGCGAGCACCAGCAAGTGAGGGATGGACAATGAAAGCCGCCGAGATCGGACGCCGGTTCCTGGACTACTTCGCTGCCCGTGAGCACGCCGTGGTGCCGAGCGCCTCGCTGCTCTACAACGACCCCACGCTGCTGTTCGTCAATGCGGGTATGGTTCCCTTCAAGCCGTACTTCACCGGCGCCGAGCCGAGCCCGTGGCGTCGCGCGACCAGCCTGCAGAAGTGCGTCCGCACCCTCGACATCGAGGACGTGGGCAAGACCACACGGCACGGCACCTTCTTCCAGATGCTGGGGAACTTCAGCTTCGGGGACTACTTCAAGAAGGAAGCCATCGAGTGGGCGTGGGAGTTGGTGACCACCGACCAGGCCTCCGGTGGATTCGGCTTCGCCCCCGCGGACGTCTGGGTGACCGTTCTGGGGCCGGGACTACACCCCGACTATCCGGACGGTGACGAGCAGGCCCGCCAGATCTGGCGCTCGGTCGGAGTGCCCGACGATCGCATCCAGCCGCGTGGGCTGAAGGACAACTACTGGCACATGGGCATCCCCGGCCCCGGTGGGCCCTGTTCCGAGATCTACATCGATCGTGGTCCGGCGTACGGGCCGGACGGTGGCCCCAACGCCGACGAGGACCGCTTCCTCGAGATCTGGAACCTCGTCTTCGAGACCGAGATCTTGTCGAACGTACGGGCCAAGGACGACTTCGACGTCGCGGGGCCACTCGCCAAGCCCAACATCGACACCGGCGCGGGCCTGGAGCGCATCGCGTTCCTCATGCAGGGCGTCGACAACATGTACGAGACCGACGAGGTGTTCCCCGTCATCGCACGGGCGGCGGAGGTGTCGGGCAAACGATACGGCGCCCACAAGGACGACGACGTGCGGCTGCGGGTGATCGGGGATCACATCCGCAGTTCGCTCATGCTGATGACCGACGGCGTGGCGCCCGGCAACGAGGCGCGGGGTTACGTGCTGCGGCGCCTCCTGCGCCGCTCGATCAGGTCGATGCGACTGCTCGGCCATCAGGATCCGATCCTCAACGAACTGCTCGACGTCAGCCGCCAGGTGATGCGCGTGTCGTACCCCGAGATCGACGAGCAGTGGACGCGCATCGCCGAGATCGCCGACGCGGAGGAGCAGACGTTCACCAGGACGCTCAGCTCCGGCACGGCGCTGTTCGATCTCGCGGTGGCCGACACCCGGGAGCACAAGTCGTCGGTTCTGCCCGGCGACAAGGCATTCCAGCTGCACGACACCTACGGCTTCCCGATCGACCTCACTCTTGAGATGGCGGCCGAGCAGGGGCTGACGGTCGACCAGGAGCGCTTCCGCGAGTTGATGACCGAGCAGCGCCAGCGCGCCAAGGCTGACGCCCGGGCCAAGAAGGGCGGGATGGTCAGCACCGAGGCCTACCAGGTGCTGCGGGCCGACGGCGAGACGCCGTTCCTCGGCTACACCGACCTCGACGTCACCACCCGCGTGCGCGGCATCGTGCTGGACGGGGAGTCCGTCCGGTCGGCGGGGCCCGGCTCGGTGGTCGAGGTCGTCCTCGCGGAGACCCCGTTCTACGCGGAGTCCGGCGGCCAGGACTCGGATTCGGGGATCCTGCGTACCCCGGCGGGCGAGTTGAACGTCCTCGACGTGCAGCGCCCCGTGCCCGGGCTGGTCGTCCACAAGGTGGAACTCACGGGTGAACTGGCGCTCGGCGACGAGGTGAACGCCAGTGTGGACGCGTTCGCCCGGCGCGGCAGCTGCCAGGCGCACTCGGCCACCCACGTGATCCACGCGGCGCTGCGCGAACTGGTCGGGCCCAGCGCGACACAGGCGGGCTCCTACAACAAGCCCGGTTACCTGCGGTTCGACTACTCGTCCCAGAAGGGCCTCAGCCCCGAACTGCGCCTCGAGATCGAGGAGCGCTGCAACGCCGCGATCCGCGACGACCTGGCGGTCACCGAGCAGCACATGAAGCTGGAGGAGGCCAAGGCCCTGGGGGCCATGGCGATGTTCGGCGAGAAGTACCCGCCCGTCGTCCGCGTGATCGAGATGGGCGGACCGTGGAGCCGTGAGCTGTGCGGCGGCACCCATGTGCGCCACTCCAGCCAGATCGGCATGCTGTCGCTGCTGGGCGAGCAGTCGGTCGGCTCGGGCACCCGGCGTGTCGAGGCCTTGGTGAGCACCGACGCGTTCGAGCACATGGCCGCCGAGCGGGCGCTGGTCAACCAGCTTGTCGATGTGCTCAAGGTGCAGCCGGAGCAGTTGCCCGATCGCGTTGCCGCGATGGTCTCCGAGCTGAAGGCGGCGCAGAAGACGATCGCCGAGATGCGGATCGACCAGCTGACCGCGTCCCTGTCCGATCTTGTGACCACGGCGCGCGACGTCTCCGGGGTGGCCGTGGCCTCCCGCGTCCTCGACGGGGTCGACGGGGGCGACCTGCGGACGCTGGCCACGCAGGCCCGCGACCGGTTCGGGTCGAAGCCCGCGGTGGTCGTGCTCGTCTCGTCCGCGCAGAAGCCCTCGGTGGTCGTCGCCACGAGCCAGTCGGCCCGCGACCGGGGGATCCGTGCCGGTGAGCTGGTACGCGCGGCCGCCGTGGAACTCGGCGGCAAGGGTGGCGGCAAGGACGATCTGGCCCAGGGCGGCGGCACCGACCGGGGAGCCGTCGATCGTGCGCTCGCCGCCGTGCTGCGTTGTGTGGAGGAGACCATTGGGTGAGTTCCGTCGAGGGGTGAGATTGGCGATCGACTGGGGCCGGGCGCGGGTGGGTGTGGCCGCCTGCGATCCCGACGGGTTGCTCGCCCACCCTGTGGAGACGGTGCCCAACGATGCCGGTGTGCTGGACAGGCTCGACCGGATCGTCGCCGAGTACGAGCCGTTCGAGGTGCTGCTGGGCATGCCGGTCGACCTGCGGGGACGCCTGGGCCCCGCGGCGCAGGCGATGGGCCGGGTGGCCGATGACCTGGTCGGCAGGCTGCCCGTGCCATTGCGGGTCGTGGATGAGAGGATGAGCACGGCTGCTGCAGCGCGCAAGCTCGCTGCGGGCGGCCGGACCAGCAGACAACGGCGTAACATCATCGACCAGGCCGCGGCCGTCGACATCCTCGAACAGGCGCTGGAGTTCGAGCGTCTCACGGGAAGACCGGCGGGCACGACCTGGACTGGGGAAGGTGGGGAGCTGAGCCATGAGCCGTTTCCTCGATGAGGGCGAGCCCGAGGGCTTCGACTACGACGCGTCCCCACGTCGCGACGGCAGGTCCGTGTCCGGGCACCGATACGCCCAGGACGCGCCGGCGGGCCCGTACTGGTCGGGGTACGAGGCGGTCGACGATCCCGTGGACGATGCGATGGAGGACACCCAGTATCACCCCGTCGTCCGCCCGGACGACGACCCCTATTCGGACGCCCGTCCGTACACGAGCGACGATGCCCGCACGGACGACTCCTACGGCGGGCCGTACCTTGCCGACGACGACTCCTATTCCGATGCCGACCCCGACCAGGAAGTGGCGTACGAGCAGGAGACGGGGTACGAGGACGACGACGAGTACCTCGATGAGCTCGATGACGAGCCGGAGGAGGAGTACTACGAGGAACCCGATGTGCCCAGGCGCCGCTGGAGCCGCGCGCTGAAGAGCCTTCTGGCGGTGGGCCTGTCGCTGGGCATCCTCGTGGGCGGCGGGTACGTCGTCTACACCAAGCTGCTCGACGGCTACATCAGCTTCACCACGGTCGCCGACTACCCAGGGCCGGGCGAGCAGGACGTCACGATCGAGATCCCGCAGGGGGCGAGCATCTCGCAGATGGGCGACATCCTCGTGGCGAGCGACGTCGTCGCGTCCTCAAGGGCTTTCGTCCAGGCCGCTCAGGAGAACACGGCGTCGGCCGGAATCCAGCCGGGCACCTACCAACTCATGACGAAGATGAGCGCGTCCGACGCCGTAGCGGCGATGCTCGATCCGAACACGATGGTGCGCAACCAGGTGACCATCCCCGAGGGGTTGCGCAACACGCTGGTGGTCGCCGAGATCAGCGAGGTCACCGGCATCGCGCAAGCCGATCTGGAGGCGGCGCTGGCCGATCCGGGCCAGATCGGCCTGCCCAGCTACGCGAACGGCAACGCCGAGGGCTTCCTGTTCCCCGACACCTATGCGTTCGACTCCGATCCGACCGCGGTCGAGGTGCTGTCGCAGATGACCGCCGAGTTCGCGGACGTCGCCGAGGAGGTCCAGCTGGAGCAGAAGGCCGCGGCACTGGGCATCACGACCTACCAGGCGGTCGTCGTCGCGAGCATCATCGAGAAGGAGACGACCGATCCCGCCTACGGCCCCGATATCGCGCAGGTTCTCTACAACCGGCTGCGGATGGGGATGGCGTTGCAACTCGACTCGACCGTCATCTACGCCAACAACTCGTCGGGCACGATCACGACGACCGACGAGGAGCGCGCTCTCGACTCGCCCTACAACACCTACGTGTACGCGGGCCTGCCGCCGGGGGCGATCTCCAACCCCGGCAAGAACGCGCTGATCTCGGCGCTCAACCCGACGCAGGGCTCCTACCTGTACTTCGTGGCCGTCAACCCCGATACCGGTGAGACCAAGTTCGCCTCGGACGACGCCGGTCACGATGCGAACGTCGCGGAGTTCCAGGCTTGGTGCCAGGCCAACTCCGACCGCTGCGGGTGACGACGATGCGGGGTGCGCTGCCCGCACCCGGGGTGGCAGCCGAACACGGGGCCCGGTCGCGGCTCGATCTGGGATACTGGAAGACATGCTCCGCTACCTGACTGCCGGCGAATCCCACGGACGCGCGGTGGTGGCCACGATCGAGGGGATTCCCTCGCACGTGGCCCTCACCTCTCAGGATGTCTCCGCTGCCCTGGCGCGCCGTCGCCTCGGTGCGGGCCGGGGGGCCCGCATGCAGTTCGAGGCGGACGAGGTGACCCTGCTGTCGGGCATACGCCACGGGCAGACGCTGGGATCGCCGATCACGATCATGATCGGCAACACGGAATGGCCGAAGTGGGAACAGGTGATGGCACCCGATCCGGTGCCCGCCGACGTGCTGGCGGGGCTCGCCCGCAACGCCCCGCTGACGCGCCCCCGTCCCGGTCACGCCGACCTCGCGGGCATGCAGAAGTACGACTTCGACGAGGCCCGGCCGGTGCTGGAGCGCGCCAGCGCGCGGGAGACCGCGGCCCGGGTGGCCATCGGACGCGTCGCCCAGAACTTCCTGGCCCAGGCGTACGGCATCACGGTGCTGAGTCACGTGGTGGAGATCGGCGGCATCAAGGCCGACCTGGCCGCTTTCCCGCGCATGGTCGACCTGCCCCAGATCGACGCCGACCCGGTGCGTTGCCTCGATCCGCGCGCGAGCGCGGCCATGCAGGCCGAGATCGAGGCGTGTCACGTCGAGGGTGACACGCTCGGCGGCGTGGTGGAGGTGGTGGCGTGGGGCTGCCCGCCCGGCCTCGGGTCGCACACCCAGGGAGATCGCAGGCTCGACGCGCGGCTGGCCGGTGCGCTGATGGGGATACAGGCGATCAAGGGCGTGGAACTGGGCGACGGGTTCGAGCTCGCCCGGGTGCGCGGCAGCCGTGCGCACGACGAGATCCAGCCGGGGGGCTCGGGCATCGAGCGCCTCACCCAGCGTTCGGGCGGCACCGAGGGCGGCATCAGCACCGGGGAGGTGCTCCGCGTCCGCGCGGCGATGAAGCCGATCGCCACCGTGCCGCGGGCCCTGCGCACGATCGACACGCTGACCGGCGAGCCCACGCACGCCCATCACCAGCGTTCCGACGTGTGTGCGGTTCCGGCCGCGGGTGTCGTCGCCGAAGCCATGGTCGCCCTCGTCCTGGCGGAGGCATGCCTGGAGAAGTTCGGCGGAGACTCCGTCGGTGAGTCCCGGCGCAACTACCAGGGCTACCTGCGGCAGGTGGCGGAGCGGGGGCTGTCCGTCCATGTCTAGCGCGTCGGTGGCAGGGACATCGGCGGTGGCACCGCACCCGGCGCGGACGATCGTCCTCGTCGGAGCACCGGCGGTGGGCAAGTCGACGGTCGGGGTGCTGCTGGCACGGCACCTGGGTGTGCCGTTCACCGACGTGGACGAACGCATCGAGGCCCACGCGGGCCGCTCGATCCGGCGGATCTTCGCCGCGGAGGGGGAGGCGGGCTTCCGGCGTCGAGAACTGGAGACCACGCTGGAGGCCATCGCGTGCCCGGGCGTCGTGGCGCTGGGCGGGGGAGCGGTCACCAACGACCAGCTTCGGGAGAGCCTTCGTCCCCATCATGTCGTGTGGCTGAGGGTGGGTGTGGACGAAGCGGTCTCGCGGGCCGGGGAGTCCACGATGCGTCCTCTTCTGGTGGGCGACGTCGCCGGCAAGTGGCTGGCGCTCGCCACCCAGCGCGAGCCCCTCTACGCGGAGGTGGCCACCACCACGTTCGACACCGACGGCCTGACCCCCTCCGAGGTCGCAGTCGCCCTGGCCGACATCATCACCAGGAGAGAATCCGAATGAGCACGGTACGCGTCCCCACCGATCATCCCTACTCCGTCGAGATCGACTACGGCGCCCGGGAGAAGCTCCCGGAGTTGGCCGGTTCCCGCAGCCGCATCGCGGTCATCGCCAGCACGCGTCTCGAAGAGGCGGCCGTCGAGCTCGGGCGGCTGGTGGGACGTGGCAACGCGCCCGTGCTCAACATCGGAGTGCCCGACGGCGAACTGGCCAAGACGCCCGCCATCCTCACCGACTGCTGGCGGGCACTGGCTGACGCGGGGTTCACCAGGTCGGACCTCATCATCGGGATCGGGGGCGGGGCGACCACCGATCTCGCGGGCTTCGTCGCGGCGTCCTGGCTGCGCGGCGTCGACTTCATCACGGTCCCGACCACCGTCCTGGCCATGGTGGACGCGGCGGTCGGCGGCAAGACCGGCATCGACCTGCCCGAGGGCAAGAACCTGGTGGGGGCCTTCCACGAACCGCAAGGCGTGATCGCCGATCTCGACCTGTTGCGCACGTTGCCCGACCGGGAGGTGTCCTCGGGCCTGGCCGAGGTGGTCAAGGCCGGGTTCGTGCGTGACGGCCGGATTCTCGATCTCATCCGGGAGAGCCCCGAGGGATCCAGGGACGTCACGAGCGCCCGTCTGGCCGAGCTCATCCGCCGAGGGGTGCAGTTCAAGGCCGATGTGGTCGCCGGCGACCTGCGCGAGACCACGACCCCCGTGGGAGGCCGGTTGGGACGCGAGCTGCTCAACTACGGGCACACGTTGGGCCACGCGATCGAGGCATGGGAGCATTTCGAGCTCCGGCACGGTGAGGCGGTGGCGCTGGGGATGATGTTCGCGGCACACCTGTCACGCCGTCTTCTGGGACTTTCCGACGATGCCGTGGCGACCCATCGCGAGCTGCTGGAGGTGCTCGGCCTGCCGACCGGCTACCGGGCGGCTCCCTGGGAGGAACTGCGCACGTTGATGGGACGCGACAAGAAGGCCCGGGGCTCGTCCCTGCGTTTTGTCGGGTTGCGCAATCTGGGCGACCCCGAGATCATCGCCGCGCCCAGCGAGCGGGTTCTCGCCGAGTGCTACGCCGAGCTCGGCCGCGACTGAAGCATCGGAGGACGACCCGACCAGGGGGTGAAGGGGAAACTCACCGCCGCCGCGTCGTCGAATTGGTTGATTGGGCGCCGGGCAAGGCGTCCAGCTAGAATGGGCGATTGCGGGTTCACTGCCCTGTGCTCCGGCCGGTCCTGCCGGCCCCTTGGACGCCCGGAATCGAAAGGCAACGCGTGGCTACCACCAACGACATCAAGAACGGCACGGTCCTCGACCTCGACGGTCAACTCTGGCAGGTGCTGTGGTTCCAGCATCACAAGCCTGGCAAGGGCAACACGGTCGTGCGCACGAAGATCAAGAACGTGGTCAACGGCAAGGTGATCGACCGCACGTTCCCCGCGGACACCAAGATCGACATGGCACAGGTCGACCGCAGCGACATGCAGTACCTCTACCAGGACGGCACGGGCTACGTGGTCATGGACACGACCACCTACGATCAGCTGGTGATTCCCGAGGACGTCATCGGCGATGCGAAGGACTACATGCTGGAGGGCATGACGATCACGGTGGCCACCAACGAGGGCAGCCCGCTGTACGTCGACCTCCCCGCCAGCGTCGAGCTCGAGATCACCTACACCGAGCCCGGTCTGCAGGGTGATCGCTCCACGGGCGGGACGAAGCCCGCCACGCTCGAGACCGGCAAGCAGATCCAGGTGCCGCTGTTCATCACCACGGGTGAGAAGGTCAAGGTCAGCACCGAGTCCGGCGACTACCTCGGCCGCGTCAACAACTGATGGCCCCGGCACAGGGGGTCGGCCCCGGTGGGTCGCACCCCGACAAGGAGCGGATTCTCCCGCTGGCCGCGGGGGAGCATCCCCCTGTTCCCGGAGCCGTCAAGGTCGAGTCGGTCGACATGGCCGACCGCCACCATTCCGCGCGGACGAAGGCGCGCAAGGCGGCGCTCGACGTGCTGTTCGAGGCGGACCTCCTGCAACGCGACCCTCTGGATTCCCTGGAGGACAGGCTGGGCGCGAGCGGTTTCGAGGTGCGCGAGTTCACCAGGGAGCTGGTGCGTGGCGTGCGCATGCACGGCACCGACATCGATGCGCGGATCAGCGGGGCGAGCGCGTCCGACTGGCCGATCGAGCGGATGCCGCGCATCGACCGGAATCTCGCCCGCATCGCTGTCTACGAGCTCGACCACACCGACATCGACTCGCGTGCCGCGATCAGTGAGGCGCTCGAACTCGCCGACGAGCTGTCGACCGAGGAGTCGGTTCCGTTCCTCAACGGGCTGCTCGGCCGCGTCGCGCAGTCCCGTCCCACCGCCGTCGCGTCCACCGTCCCAGGGCGGGCCGCCGACACCGGCCCGGAAAAGGAGTCCGAATGACCGACACGCCTCGTGACGTACAGGGAGCCCGCCGGGCCATCCTCGTCCTCGAGGACGGCCGCACGTTTCGGGGACGCGCGTACGGCGCGATAGGCGAGACCTTCGGCGAGGCGGTGTTCGCCACCGGGATGTCGGGCTATCAGGAGACGCTGACCGACCCCAGCTACTACCGGCAGGTCGTCGTGGCGACGGCGCCGCACATCGGCAACACGGGGTGGAACGACGAGGACGACGAGTCGTCCCGCATCTGGGTGGCCGGCTACGTCGTGCGCGATCCGGCGCGCCGGCCGAGCAACTGGCGGGCCACTCGCAGCCTGGACGACGAACTCGTGGCTCAGGGAATCGTGGGCATCAGCGCCATCGACACCCGGGCACTCACGCGCCACCTGCGCGAGCAGGGGGCGATGAGGGTCGGTATCAGCTCGATCACCGACGATCCCGAGGCGCTCCTGAGCCGTGTGCTGCAGCAGCCCACCATGGAGGGCGCCAACCTGGTGGACGCGGTGTCGACCCCCCATCCGTACGTGGTGGAGGCGAAGGGCGAGAAGCGCCACACGGTCGCCGCGATCGACCTCGGCATCAAGTCCAACAGCCCGCGCGAACTGGCCGAGCGTGGCATCGAGGTGCACGTGCTGCCTGCCTCGGCGTCGATGGACGACATCCGGGCGGTCGGCCCGGACGGGGTGTTCTTCAGCAACGGCCCCGGTGACCCGGGCACGCTCGATCACGCCGTCGCAGTGGCGCGCGGCACGCTGGAGGACGACATCCCGTTCTTCGGGATCTGCCTGGGCAACCAGATCCTCGGACGCGCTCTGGGGTTCGGCACCTACAAGCTGAAGTACGGTCACCGTGGCATCAACCAGCCGGTGCTCGACCGGGCGACGAACCGCATAGACATCACGGCTCACAATCACGGCTTCGCCGTCGACATGCCGCTGGACCAACAGGTGGCGACCGAGTTCGGCAGCGCCGAGGTGAGCCACGTGTGCCTGAACGACGACGTTGTCGAGGGCATCGAGCTGTCCCGCGACGGACGTGTGGTGGCCTTCAGCGTCCAGTACCACCCGGAGGCTGCTGCCGGGCCGCACGACGCGGAGTACCTGTTCGATCGCTTCGCGGGGCTGCTGGACGCCCGCCGCAACGAGGGGAGCCGCTGATGCCCAGGCGCACAGATATCTCGTCGATCCTGGTCATCGGGTCGGGTCCGATCGTCATCGGCCAGGCGGCCGAGTTCGACTACTCGGGCACTCAGGCCTGTCGCGTCCTGAGGGACGAGGGCTACCGGGTCGTCCTGGTGAACTCGAACCCGGCCACGATCATGACCGATCCCGAGTTCGCGGACGCCACCTACCTCGAGCCGATCACCCCGGACTTCCTCGAGCGGATCATCGCCAAGGAGCGCCCGGACGCGTTGCTGGCTACCCTCGGCGGACAGACCGCGCTGAACACCGCGGTCGCACTGCACGAGCGGGGCGTGCTCGACAAGTACGGCGTCGAGCTGATCGGGGCGAGCATCGATGCGATCCAGCGGGGTGAGAACCGCGAGGCGTTCAAGGAGGTCATCGAGGGACTGCCCGAGTTCGAGGGCGGCCGGGCGCAGGTCGCCCGCAGCGTGATCTGCCACACGATCGAGGAGATCCACGCCGCCGCCGGGGAACTCGGACTGCCGGTGGTGCTGCGCCCGAGCTACACCATGGGTGGGGTCGGCTCCGGTTTCGCACACGACCCGGACGAGCTCGATCGCCTGGGACGCATCGGCCTGGAGTACAGCCCGGTGACCGAGGTGCTCGTCGAGGAGTCGGTGCTCGGCTGGAAGGAGTTCGAGCTCGAAGTCATGCGCGATCGCTCCGACAACGTGGTGATCGTCTGCTCGATCGAGAACTTCGACCCGATGGGCGTCCACACCGGCGACTCGATCACCGTGGCACCGGCCATGACGCTCACCGACCGCGAGTACCAGCACATGCGCGACGTCGGCATCGCCATCATCCGCGCGGTCGGGGTCGACACCGGGGGCTGCAACATCCAGTTCGCGATCAATCCCGACGACGGCCGGATGATCGTCATCGAGATGAACCCCCGCGTGTCGCGGTCGAGTGCACTGGCGTCGAAGGCCACCGGATTCCCGATCGCGAAGATCGCCGCGAAGGTCGCCGTCGGGTACACCCTGGACGAGATCCCCAACGACATCACCCGCGAGACCCCCGCGTCCTTCGAGCCGACGCTCGACTACGTCGTGGTGAAGGTGCCGCGGTTCGCCTTCGAGAAGTTCCCCAGCGCGGACGCGAACCTCACCACCCACATGAAGTCGGTGGGCGAGGCGATGGCGATCGGGCGCGACTTCACCGAGGCACTCGGCAAGGCGCTGCGCTCGCTGGAGAACCCGCAGGCGCCGTTCGACTTCGCGCGCGATCCCGGCGAGCTGGACGATCTGCTCGCCCGCCTCGACCAACCGCGCGACGGCCGGATCCAGATCATGATGCAGGCGTTCCGCGCGGGTGCCAGCGTCGAGGACGTGAGCCGGGCCAGCCGCGTCGATCCCTGGTTCTGCGACCAGCTGGCGCTGATCAACGAGGTCGCCGGACGCGTCCGCGACGCCGAGCACCTCGACTTCGACCTGCTGCACGAGGCCAAGTCGCACGGCCTGTCCGATCACCAGATCGCCGACCTGCGGCACACGACGGCCGACGTCGTGCGGGAGCTGCGGTGGCTGCTGGGGGTGCGTCCCGTCTACAAGACGGTGGACACCTGCGCGGCCGAGTTCGCCGCCCAGACGCCCTACCTGTACTCGACCTACGACGAGGAGACCGAGGTCGTGCCCCGTGACCGCCCGGCGGTCATGATCCTCGGCAGCGGGCCCAACCGCATCGGGCAGGGCATCGAGTTCGACTACTCGTGCGTCCACGCCGCGATGGTGTTGTCGCAGCACGGCTACGAGTCGATCATGGTCAACTGCAATCCCGAGACGGTCTCCACCGACTACGACACCTCCGACCGGCTCTACTTCGAGCCGCTGACGTTGGAGGACGTGCTGGAGATCCACCACGCCGAGTCGCAGGCCGGTGACATCGCCGGCGTGATCGTCCAGTTGGGCGGCCAGACCCCGCTCAAGCTCGCGCGTCCGCTGGAGGAGGCGGGGGTGCGGATCGTGGGGACGAGCCCGGCAGCCATCGACCTCGCCGAGGAACGCGGTGCCTTCGGGCGCGTGCTCACCGAGGCGCAGCTGCCGTCCCCCAAGCACGGCATGGCCGAGAGCTTCGAGCACGCACGGACGATCGCCGAGGACATCGGCTATCCGGTGCTCGTTCGTCCGAGCTATGTGCTGGGCGGACGCGGCATGGAGATCGTCTACAACGACGGAGCGCTGCGGACCTACATCGAGAACTCCACGCTGATCAGCCCGGACATGCCCGTGCTGGTCGACCGCTTCCTCGACGACGCCATCGAGATCGACGTGGACGCGCTGTTCGACGGCACCGAGTGCTACCTCGGCGGCGTGATGGAGCACATCGAGGAAGCCGGTATCCACTCCGGCGACTCCGCATGCTCGCTGCCGCCCTCGACGCTCGGGGCCGAGGTCATCGACCGCATCCGTTTCTCGACCGAGAAGATCGCTCGCGGGGTCGGGGTGCAGGGGCTCATCAACATCCAGTTCGCCCTGGCCGGCGACACGTTGTACGTGCTCGAGGCGAACCCCCGCGCGTCCCGGACGGTCCCGTTCGTCAGCAAGGCCACCGACACCCAGCTGGCGAAGGCCGCGACCCTCATCATGATGGGCGGGACGATAGCCTCGTTGCGCGAGACCGGGCTGCTCCGCCCGAGCGGGGACGGCGCGACGACCTGGCATGGCATGCCGATCGCCATCAAGGAGGCGATCATGCCCTTCAACCGGTTCCGGACGATGGAAGGTCTGTCGGTCGATTCCCTGCTCGGCCCCGAGATGCGGTCGACCGGCGAGGTGATGGGCTTGTCCGACTCGTTCGGCATGTCGTTCGCGAAGTCGCAGGTGGCGGCGTACGGCAGCCTGCCCACGTCGGGCACGGTGTTCGTGTCGGTGGCCAACCGCGACAAGCGCAATGTGATCTTCCCGATCAAGCGGCTGGTCGATCTGGGCTTCACCATCCTCGCGACTCGTGGCACGGCGTCGATGCTCAGCCTGCACGGGGTGGCGGCCACCGCGGTGCGCAAGTACTCGGAGGGGCGCGGACCGGCGGGCGAGCCGACCATCGTCGATCTGATTACCGACGGCGAGGTTGATCTGATCTTCAACACCCCTAGTGGGGAGACCACGGGTGGGTCGCCTCGTGCGGATGGGTACGAGATCCGAACGGCGGCGGTGCTGCACGAGGTTCCGTCCATCACCACTGTGCAGGGGCTGGAGGCCGCGGTGCAGGGGATCGAGGCTGTGCAGCGGGGCAACGTGTCCGTCAAGGCATTGCAGGAGTGGGCCACCGACATCCAGGCTTCTCTGCAAGAATGATCGGCGTGCCGGGTGGGATACTGCACGTATTCCCGTTTGACAAAGGTCCCGGTTTTTAGGTGGATAGGGCCCCGGGGGACGGCAGAATAAGGAGGCGCCGAGTGACGACGCTCGGCGAAGGGCAGCGAAGGGATCCCGAATTCGATGACTGCGGCGTACGTGGCGCGGAATGTGGTCACCAGCGATGAACTGATCGTCCGGCTGATGCTGGTGGGGTATCGCGCGTTCGTGCGCCCGGTGCTGTTCACGTCGGCCAATGGCGACCCCGAGGAGATCCACCAACGGACGCTGGGGATGATGGGCAACCTGCCCGAGTCCCTGCTGGACAGGATTCCCCTGGTGATGGGGGAGCGATGCAACCCGGTGCGCGTCGCCGGCATCGACTTCCCGGGCCGCGTGGGCGTGGCGGCCGGGCTCGACAAGGACGGCGTTGCCGCCAGGGCGTGGGGCGCCGTCGGGTTCGCCTTCGCAGAGTTGGGCACAGTGACCGCTCGTGCCCAGCCCGGCAACCGGCAGCCGAGGCTGTTCCGGCTTCCGCACAGCCACGCCATCATCAACCGCATGGGCTTCAACAACGCCGGTGTCGAAGCCCTGGCCGCGCGGCTCGACCAATGGGGAGTGCGGCGGGGCAACGAGACGCTGGGTTACCCGGTGGGCGTCTCGATCGGGAAGACGCGGGTCACCCCGCTGGCCGAGGCGGTGGACGACTACCTGTTCTCGTTGCGGACGATCGCACCGTATGCCGACTACATCGCCATCAACGTCTCCAGCCCCAACACGGCCGGGCTGCGCAGCCTGCAGAAGCGCGAGGCTCTGGGCAGTCTGACCGGGGCCCTGGTGGAGACGACGCGCGAGCTCGATCCCGACCGTCCGATCCCGGTCTTCGTCAAGGTCGCACCCGACCTGTCGGAAGGCGAGCTGGACGCGATCATCGAGGTCTGTGAGACGACGGGCATCTCCGGTTTCGTCGCGGCGAACACGACGATAGGGCGCCAGTTCCTGCATCCCTCCGAGCTCCATCTGTCGACCCAGGCGGGTGGACTGTCCGGGGCGCCCCTCACACGAAAGGCACTGCGCACGGTGACCGAGATCGCGAAACGCACGGATCTTCCCATCATGGGAACGGGCGGAATCATGTCGCCGGCGGACGCCCAGGCGTTCTTCGACGCGGGAGCGGTTCTCGTCCAGCTGTACACCGGCTTCATCTACAGCGGGCCGGCGCTCATTCGCGGCATCAACACCCTGACGCATCCCGATCGGGCCCGCGCATGAGCCTCCCGTACCGCCGCAGGCTTGCAGAGTTGGTCGCCGGACGAGGGCGGATCTGTGTGGGCGTGGACCCGCACGAGAACCTCGTGAGGGCCTGGGGATACGACTTCGACGCGGATGGGGTCGAACGAGTCGCCCGAACACTGGTGGATGTTCTCGGCCCCGAGGTGCCGGTGTTCAAGCCGCAGGCCGCGTTCTTCGAATGCCACGGGCCGGCGGGTATGGCCGCCCTGGGACGGGTGCTGGGCGACATCGCCCAGGCCGGGGCCCTGAGTCTCCTCGACGTGAAACGGGGTGACATCGGCTCGACGATGTCGGCCTACGCCCGGGCGTATCTGTCCGACGACGCCGTCCTGGCCGCCGACGCCATCACCGTGAGCCCTTACCTCGGGTTCGGTTCGCTGGCTCCTGCGATCGAACTGGCCCATCAGACCGGGCGTGGGATCTACGTCCTGTGCCGGACGAGCAATCCCGAGGGCGCCGGGCTGCAGTCGGCTCGCGAGGAATCGGGGCGCTCGGTGGCCCAGGCGGTCGTCGACGCGGCACGTGAGACCAACGAGGCGTCCGGCCAGGATGCGGTCGGGTTGGTGATCGGTGCCACGCTCGAAACTCTCGATCTCGACCTCGACGGCTTCGCCGGATCGATCCTTGCACCCGGGATAGGTTCACAGGGTGGAAGTGTTGCCCAACTGGGTAGGCTGTTCGGAAGAGCCGCCGAACACGTACTGCCCAGCGCTTCGCGACAAGTGATGAAGGCCGGCCCGGACGCGAACGCGTTGCGCACCGCGCTCGACATGCTCAAAGGGGTGCCGACCGGCGCTTAAATAGCCTATATTGTCCAGCAGTGTGCCCACAGGCAGGGTCGCGCCTTCCTGATGAGCGCATTTCACAGATGACCGAAACGGAGATATGAAACGTGGCAATTCCGACTCTTTCTCCCGAGCAGCTCCAAGCTGCTCGTGCCGCTGCCACTGAGGCGCGAAGGTTGCGCGCCGCACTCAAGAACTCGGTGCGTGACGGTTCCAAGTCCTTGTCCGACGCTTTGGACGAGTGCGAGAAGAACGACGTGCTCGCCCACATCAGGGTCGTCGATCTACTGAAGTCCCTCCCCCGGATCGGGGAGAAGCGGGCTGCCGAGATCATGGCCAAGTACGATATCGCAGCGAATCGTCGCATCCGTGGGCTCGGGCGCCATCAGGTCGCGGGGCTCAAGGAGGAGTTCCACTGAGCAACGATTCAGACGGGGCTGGGGCGTTCGTCGTCTCCGGGCCCACTGCAGTCGGCAAGGGCACAGTGGTCTCCGCCCTGAAGTCTGCGCACCCGGAGGTGTTCGTCTCGATATCGGCGACGACTCGTCCCCCGCGTCTGGGTGAAGTCGACGGTGTGCACTACTACTTCGTGGACGACGCCGAGTTCGATCGGATGCTGGCCGGCGGTGAGTTACTGGAGTGGGCGCTCGTCCACAACCAGTACCGCTACGCCACGCCGCGCGGGCCGGTGATGGACGCCCTGTCCGCCGGTCGGCCTGCCATCCTCGAGATCGACCTGCAGGGTGCGCGTCAGGTGCGTACGACCCTGCCGGGTGCCCAACAGGTGTTCATCGAACCTCCGAGCTGGGAGGAACTCGTCCGGCGCCTTCATGGTCGTGGCACGGAGAACGAGGAGCAGATGACCAGGCGGCTGGAGACGGCACGCCAGGAGTTGGCCTCCGAGTCGGAGTTCGATGTCGTGATCCGCAACGACACGGTCGAGGACACGGTGGCCAAACTGGTAGACTTCATGGGTCTATGACTTTCCCTGTCTGTGTGCCGGTGGCCCTATCGCCGCGAGCCTCAGATCCGACAACCTCCACGAGGAACGAACCTTGAGCACCAACATTCCTGAAGGCATCACCAATCCGCCGGTCGACGACCTGCTGGAGCAGGTCGACTCCAAGTACCGTCTGG
The DNA here is from genome assembly GCF_011758645.1 of Brooklawnia cerclae. NCBI lineage: Bacteria > Bacillati > Actinomycetota > Actinomycetes > Propionibacteriales > Propionibacteriaceae > Brooklawnia > Brooklawnia cerclae. The sequence goes on from NZ_JAAMOZ010000001.1 coordinate 1,259,725, forward strand.
TGCTGTTCGCAGCCAAGCGCGCCCGGCAGATCAACGCCTACTACGCGCAACTGGGCGAGGGCCTGCTCGAGAGCGTCGGTCCCCTGGTGGAGACCCTGCCGCAGGAGAAGCCGCTGTCGATCGCGCTCCGCGAGGTGCAGGCCGGGTTGTTGCAGTACACCGAGATCGACCCGGAGGCCGAGGCCGCTGCCCGGGCCGAGGCATTCAGTGATCCCGATTTCACGCTGACAGACCCGTTCGGCGATCTCGGCCCGGCCTGATCGCCGTGGCCAGACTGTTCACGTCGGAGTCGGTGACAGAGGGACATCCCGACAAGGTCGCCGACGCGATCTCGGACGCCGTCCTCGACGCCATGCTCGCCGAGGATCCCGCGTCCCGCACCGCGGTCGAGACGCTGGTCGCCAACGGTGTGGTCGTGGTGACCGGTGAGGCGACCACGCAGGCGTACGTCGACATCCAGAGCCTCACCCGTAACAGGCTGCTGGAGATCGGATTCGATTCCGCGCGCAAGGGGCTCGACGGCGCCTCCTGTGGCGTGATGGTGACGCTCAACAACCAGTCGCCTGACATCGCCCAGGGCGTCGACGGCTCCTGGGAGTCGCGGCACGGCGAGGCCGTCGACGAGTTCGACCGCCAGGGGGCCGGCGATCAGGGACTCATGTTCGGATACGCGTGCGACGAGACGCGCGAGTTGATGCCGCTGCCGATCCGCATGGCCCATCGGCTGGCCGAGAGACTGACCCAGGTGCGCCGCAGCGGCGAACTGGACTACCTCCGCCCCGACGGCAAGACCCAGGTCACGATCGCCTACGACGACGCAGACCGGGCGGTCGGTGTCGACACGGTCGTGGTGTCGGCCCAGCACGGTGCCGAGGTGGACGTCGAGCGCACCCTCGCACCGGACCTCCGGGCGAAGGTCATCGTCCCTGTGCTCGCCGAGTACGGGTTCGGTGAACGTGAGCCGCGCATCCTGATCAACCCGACCGGACGATTCGTCACCGGTGGCCCCGCAGGGGACGCCGGGCTGACCGGACGCAAGATCATCGTCGACACCTATGGGGGCATGGCCCGCCACGGCGGCGGGGCCTTCAGTGGCAAGGACGCGAGCAAGGTCGACCGTTCAGGCTCGTACGCGACACGGTGGGTGGCCAAGAACGTCGTCGCCTCCGGCCTCGCGAAGCGTTGCGAGGTGCAGGTGAGCTATGCCATCGGCACCGCGCGTCCGACCAGCCTGTACGTCGACACGTTCGGAACCGGTGCCGCACCCGACGACGACATCGCCGAGGCTGTGCAACAGGTCTTCGACCTGCGCCCGGCGGCCATCGTCCAGGCATTGCAGTTGCGGCGGCCGATCTATTCGTCCTTCACCAACTACGGCCACTTCGGCCGCGACCTGCCGGGTATGACCTGGGAGCTCACCGACCGGGCCGACGAACTGGCACGGCGCGTCCGGGGTTGACGCACCGGAATCCGAGATGAGCGCGCCGTCGATCGCGCGGGTGGCGGTGGACATTCCGCTGCCGCACCTGGACCGCCTCTTCGACTACGCGATTCCGCCTGCCATGGCGGCCCAGGCCGTGCCGGGTGTACGTGTTCGCGTGCGCTTCGCGGGTCGGCAGCGTGACGGTTTCATCGTCCAGGTGACCGATCGGACCGAGGTCGAGGGAAGGCTCGCGTCCCTCAGCAAGGTGACGTCGTCCGAGCCCGTCCTCGTCGACGCCCAGGTGCGGCTGGTCCGCGCGGTGGCCGATCACTATGCGGGGACGTTCGCCGATGTCGTCCGGCTGGCGGTGCCCCCGCGGCACGCTGCCACCGAGGCGGCCGATCAGCGGGAGTGGCCGCGTCCCGATGTCGAGCGCATGCCGGGCGGCGGACTGCTGGCGCACCCGAGCGGCGAGGCGTTCCTCGCCAGGCTTGCCCGAGGGGAACCGGTTCGCGGGGCATGGCAGGTCACGCCGCGGTTCTGGGCCGATGACGACGGCGTGGACGACTGGACGCGCGGGCTCGTGCAGGCGACCGTGGCGGTGCTGCGGTCGGGACACGGGGTAATCATCGTCGTGCCCGACGCGCGGGACATCGCCCGTATGCGGGACGCGTTGGCAGCCGTGATCGGGCTCGGCGCGATCGCCGAACTGCACTCCGAACTCGGCACGGCTGCGCGCTATCGGAACTATCTGGCCGTCCGTCGCGGCCAGGCGCGTGTGGTGATCGGCACCCGCCCCGCGGTGTACGCACCCATGGTCGATCTGGGGCTGGTGTGCTTGTGGGACGACGGCGACGACCTCCACTCCGATCCGCACGCACCCTATCCGCACGCCCGTGACGTTGCGGCGCTCCGCGTCACCGGCGAACCGAGCGCGTTGCTGCTGGCCCACCACGGGCGGACGGCAGAGGTGCAGGCGTGGGTGAACCGGGGCTGGCTCGGGGACATCGGTCTCCAGACCGCCGAGCGCCGGCACCGAAGCGCCGCGGTCAGGGTGGCCGGTGATTCGGACATCGCTCTGGAACGCGATCCGTTGGCGCGCAGTGCCAGGCTCCCCGCCGCGGCGTTCGAGACCATCAGGACGGGCCTGACCCAGGGGCCGGTGCTCGTCCAGGTTCCCCGCGCGGGTTATCTGCCTGTCCTGGCTTGTCAAACGTGCCGTACGCCGGTGCGATGCCCGGTCTGCCATGGGCCGGTCACAGCGCGGCGGGCGACGCCGGGGCGTCAGCTCGACTGCACCTGGTGCGGTCGCATCATCGCCGACTGGCGGTGCCCCGTGTGCGGCGGCTCCGAGTTGCGCGCCCCGGTGGTGGGGTCGCAGCGAACCTCGGAAGAACTCGGCAGGGCGTTCCCGGGGATCCGGGTGCAGGAGAGTTCGGGTGATCGTGTGCTGGACGGTGTGGGTGACCAGCCCGCACTCGTCGTCGCGACGCCTGGAGCCGAACCGGCCGCGAGTCACGGATACGCAGCAGCCGTCCTGCTGGACGCCGACAGGCTGCTGGACCGTCCCGACCTGCGGGCGGGCGAGGAGGCGCTGCGCCGCTGGCTCAATGCGGTGAGCCTGGTGCGTCCGGGGGCCTCCGGCGGGACGGTCTGCGTGGTGGGACCGGCCGAGGCGCGGGCGGTGCAGGCTCTGGTGCGGCTCGATCCCGCCGGGCACGCCGACCGGGAACTGCAGGATCGGGGCGAGGCCGGGTTCCCGCCCGCGGTGAGATTCGTCACCGTGGAGGGTTCGGCGCGAGCGCTCGGCGAGTTGGTCGACCTCATGGACGATGTGCCGGACGCCGACCGGCTCGGGCCGGTCGAGTTGCCGCACCCTCCGAAGGTGGGGCAGGAGGAGCCGCTGTGGAGACTCGCCCTCCGGGCGCCGCTGCCTCGTGGCCCGGAACTGGTACGTGCCGTCAAGAACGCTGTGTCGGTTCGGTCGGCCCGCAAGCTCGACGGTGCCGTGCGAGTACGGGTGGATCCGGTCAGGCTGTAGCGGGTCGGGGCGTCTGGTGGTGGTGGCCTCTTGACAGGCTCAAGGAGCGGTGGGGGTCCTTTCGACAGGCTCAAGGAGCGGTGGGGTCCTTTCGACAGGCTCAAGGACCGTTCGCTGACGTTCGTTGAGCCTGTCGAAGCGCCCGTTGAGCTTGTCGAAGCGCTCGTTGAGCTTGTCGAAGCGCCCGTTGAGCCTGTCGAAGCGCCCGTTGAGCTTGTCGAAACGCCCGTTGAGCTTGTCGAAACGATCGCAGGCTTCACCGCTTCAGCCAGCGTTGCCGGGGCTCGTCCCGGCGACGAGCAACTAATGTTGAACGAGCGGCCGACACCGCTTGCCGCGCCTCCGATGGTGCGAGCGAGCAGACAGCGGCCCGAACGATGACGAGAACCCGGCCGGGAAGGTGAATGGACGATGAGGATCGTGTTCGCGGGCACCCCCGAGGTCGCCCTGCCGAGCCTGCAGGCCATCGTGGACGCCGGCCACGACGTCGCCGCCGTCATCACGCGCCCCGACGCGCCGGCCGGACGGGGGAAGAAGCTCACGCCCTCGCCGGTCGCGAACCTGGCCGGCGATCTCGGCCTGCGCGTCCTCAAACCGCATCGGGCCGACGAGCTGCGCGCCGAGATCGAGGAGATCGCACCCGAGGCGGCGGCGGTGGTCGCCTTCGGCATGCTGCTGCCCCAGTGGCTGCTCGACCTGGTACCGGGCGGCTGGGTGAACCTGCACTTCTCGTTGCTCCCACGCTGGCGTGGGGCGGCGCCGGTGCAGCGTGCCGTCCTCGCCGGGGACGCCACCACGGGCGCCACGACTTTCCGGATCGTCAGGGCGCTGGATGCCGGCCCGGTCTTCGGGCGGCTGGAGACCCCGATCGAGCCGACGGAGACCAGCGGCGAGTTGCTCGATCGCCTTGCCGGCCTCGGCGCACCGCTCCTGCTGGATGCCCTGGCCGATGTCGGACGAGGCGTCGAGCCCGTGCCCCAGGCCGTCGAGGGTGTCACGCCGGCCCCCAAGATCAACCCGGACGACGTGCGCATCGACTGGTCGTCGTCCGCCGACGACATCGACCGGCTGGTGCGCGCGGCCAGCCCCAGCCCCGGCGCATGGACGCTCTTCGACCGGGGACGCTTCCGGGTGCTGCTCGCCCGGCCCGCCGAGGCTCCCGATGGGCCACTGCTCCCGGGGGCGATCCGGGCCGACCGTCGCCACCTCTGGGCGGGCACGGGCGGGGGCGACCTGGAACTCGTCCGGGTGCAGGCGGCCGGCAAGAGGGAGATGCAGGGTGCCGACTGGGCACGTGGGCTTCACGGCGTCCAACCCGACCGGCTTCGGTTCGATGCCTGACCGGCGGGCCGGCGGCGCCGGCCGGAACCGTCCCGCGCGTTCTGCCGGCCATGGACGCGACCGGCGCGTCGACCGGGCGCGCAGGGTGGCCCTCGATGCCATGCGCCGGATCACCGCGGAGGGGGGCTACGCGAACCTCGTCCTGGGCGAGGTCACCGCGGGCCTCGACAAACGCGACGCCGGATTCGTGATCGAGCTGGTCAGCGGCACCTGTCGCATGCAGGGCAGCTACGACGCGGTGATCGAGCAGGCGGCGGGACGAAAGCTCTCCACACTCCAGCCCGCGGTCGTCAACGTGCTCCGCTTGGCCTGCCACCAGCTGTTCGCCATGCGGGTGCCCGATCACGCGGCTGTCGGGTCGAGCGTCGACCTCGCCGGGGCGTGCGTGGGGGAGCGGGTCACCGGCCTGGTCAACGCGATCGTCCGCAGGCTGGCCGCTCGCGACCTCGGCGCATGGTTCGACGAGCTTTCCGACGGGCTGGCGCCGCGCGAGGTACTGGCGTTGCGGCACGGGCACCCGGCGTGGGTGGCCGATGCCTTCGCCGATGCCCTGGTGAGCGGGGACGACGAACTCGAACGGCTGCTGGCGGCCGACAACGAGCCGCCGGTTCCGATGCTGGTCGTGCGTCCGGGGCTCGCCGGGGTGGACGACCTGGTGCGTGCCGGGGGCGTACCGGCGCGGTGGTCGCCGTGGGGCGCATCACGCCCCGGGAACCCGGCGGAGGTGCCCGAGGTGGTCGACGGACGTGCCGGGGTGCAGGACGAGGGCAGCCAACTCGTGATCGAGGCCGCGACGAGGGCGAACTCGCCGGATGGCCCCTGGCTCGACCTGTGCGCCGGCCCGGGCGGCAAGTCGGCCCTCCTGCGTGGCTTGGCACCCGGTCTGCTGGTGTCGTCCGAGGTACAGCCCCACCGGGCCGGGCTCGTGGCCAAGGCGTTGCGTGCTTTCCCGAGGACGGGCCACCAGGTGCTGGTGGCCGACGCGACCGCTCCCGCGTGGCGTCCCTCGGCGTTCGGTCTGGTCGTGGCCGACGTGCCGTGCACCGGCCTGGGCGCACTGCGGCGGCGCCCGGAGTCCAGGTGGCGTCGCGATCCCGCGTCCCTGGCGGAGCTCACCGCGCTTCAGCGCAGGATACTGGACACCGCGATCGCCTCGGTCGCCCGTGGTGGCCTGGTGGCGTACATCACGTGTTCGCCGCACCCGGACGAGACCGTGGGCATCGTCCGGCAGGCGAGTGGCGTCGAGATCGAGGACGCTCCCGCGCTGCTGCCGGAGGTACCCGACGCGGCGAGCCGCCTCGACGAACGGTGTATTCAACTGTGGCCGCACCTGCACGGCACGGACGCGATGTTCTGCGCGCTCCTGCGGCGGGTGTGAGCCGGAGAAGTCTGAGCCAGGCGGGGGAGAAGGAGGGTCGCCCGCTAGAGTCGTGGGGTGGCCATGCGAATCACTCCCAGCATCCTGAACGCGGACCTCGCCGACCTGGCGGGCGAGATCACCCGGATCCCCAGCGCCGATGGGCTGCATGTCGATGTGATGGACAACCACTTCGTCCCCAATCTCACGCTCGGCCTGCCAGTCGTCGAGGCGATCCAGAGGCACACCGAACTGCCGATCGACGTCCACCTCATGATCGACGACGCCGACGCGTGGGCGCCCCGGTATGCCGACCTCGGCGTCCACACGGTCACGTTCCACGTGGAGGCTGCCCGGGCGCCGATCCGCACTGCCCGGGAGATTCGGCGGCTCGGCTCGCGCGCTTCCATGGCTCTGAAGCCGGCGACTCCGATCGAGCCGTACGCCGACATGTTGACCGAACTCGACATGGTGTTGTTGATGACCGTCGAGCCCGGGTTCGGTGGCCAGAAGTTCCTCGACCTGGTTCTGCCGAAGATCCGGCGCACCCGTGAACTCGTCAAGGCGACCGGGCAGGAGATCTGGATCCAGGTGGACGGCGGCGTGTCGCTGGAGACGGTCGAGCGCTGCGCGGACGCCGGCGCCGACGTGTTCGTCGCGGGAACCGCGGTGTACCGGGCCGATGATCCGGACGAGATGGTTGTCGCCCTGCGCGACAGGGCGATAGCGGCCTGCGGGCACTGAACCGGAGGGCTGGGTCATGGGCGTGGTTCTCGTGGTGGAGGACAACGCCGATGTGAACGCGATGCTCGCCCGCCATCTTCGCGCCGAGGGCTACGACGTGCGCCAGGCGTTCGACGGGCCCGGGGCCCTCGAGGGTTTCGCCGCCGGTGACGTCGACGCCGTGCTGCTGGACATCACCTTGCCCAATGCCTCCGGTGCCGGGCTCCTCACCGCGTGGCGGCGATCGAGCCAGACCCCTGTCATCGTCGTGTCGGCGAGGGACGCCGTCTGGACGAAGGTCGATCTGCTCAAGCTGGGCGCGGACGACTACATCACCAAGCCCTTCGATCTCGACGAGCTGACCGCCCGTCTTGAAGCGGTGATGCGCCGTGCACGTCCGGCGCAACCTCGCGTCCTCAGCTATGGGCGCCTGAGCGTCGACCTGGAGTCGATGCGGGTGACGGTGGACGACCAGGACATCGATCTCACAGTCACCGAGATGCGCATCCTGGAGGCGCTCATGTCCGTGCCCGGCAGGGTGCGCACCAAGGCGTCGATACACACCGAGGTGTGGGACGAGCCCTATCCCGGCGACGACTCCGCGATCAAGACCCACGTGAGCCACCTGCGCGGCAAACTGAAGGCGGCCGACCCCGGCACCACCTACATCGAGACCGTCTGGGGGCTCGGGTATCGGATGCCGCGGTCCCCCCGGACGACCTGAGCGGATTGACGCTTCCTCCACCTGTGCTCAACGTTTTGTCCACACTTGGTCCCTAACGTCGTGGGCAGATCAGGGAGGAGTGACGATGAGCGACGTGGTGTTGCGCACTCGCGGACTCACCAAACGCTACGGTGACCGCGCGGCGGTCGAGGACCTTTCGGTGACATTGGAGCGCGGCCGCGTCTACGGCCTCATCGGGCGCAACGGTGCGGGCAAGACCACCCTCATGCGCATGGTGTGCGGTCTGGTCACACCGACCCAGGGCAGCATCGAGTTGCTCGGCGACGAGTCGTCGGCGATGAGACAGGCAGACCTGCGCAGGCTCGGCTGTCTCATCGAGGGCCCTGGCCTGAACCCGCGGATGACGGCGCGGCAGAACATGCATCTGCATCGGATCCTGCGCGGGATTCCCTCGGAGTCCGTGGAGTCCGAACTGCTGAGGCTCGTCGGGCTGGACGACACCGGCCGCAAACGCGCGGGCGACTTCTCGCTCGGTATGCGACAGCGGCTCGGCATCGCGGTGGCCCTCATCGCCAACCCCGAACTGCTCGTCCTCGACGAGCCGATCAACGGCCTCGACCCTGTCGGCGTGGTGGAGGTGCGCGATCTCATCCGCCGGCTGAGCCACGAGCGGGGGACCACGGTGCTGGTGTCCAGCCACAACCTGCCCGAGCTGTATCAGACCGCGACCGACTATCTGATAGTGGACCGGGGCCGGCTGTGCGAGTCCTTGAGCCTTGAGGAACTCGACGTCCGGTGTCAGCAGTACCTTCTCGTCGAGGCTGCGGAACCCGCCCGGCTCGTCGCCGCCCTGGAGGCCATGGGGACGACGGGCATGCGGGTCATGCCGGACGGCAGCGTGCGTATCGCGCGTGCCACACAGGGTGATGATCGCGAGGCCCTCGTCCGGGGGCTCGTGGCCCGGGACGTCGTCCCCACGACGCTGGCGCCTCACACCGAGACCCTCGAGAGCTATTTCCTGTCGGTGATCGGAGGTCCGCGATGACCAATCTTCTTCGCGCCGACTGGTACGTCCTGGCACGCGCACGCGGCCTGTGGCTGACCTTGCTGGCCGCGACCGCGATGGCGACGGGATTCTTCGTCTTCTCCCATCTCATCGCGGCCGGGACCTACGACCTGTCGATCGCGGGGTCGGTCTCGGGGCTGTCCGACGTCATCGTGGTCAACCTGCTCGGCACCCTGTCGGCCGGGATACTGGTGGCCGACGACTTCAGCACCAGGAGCATCCACGATCGCGTGCTCATGAACAGCAGGGGAACCATCGTGGCGGCCAAGACGGTCAGCTTCGTCCTGCTCGTCGTCGTCGTGCTCACCCCCTACATCGTCGGTTCCGCGATCGCGTTCGCCAGCCAGGGCGACTTCAGCGTCTTCCTGCCGATCACCTCCCTCGAGCTGGCGGCCAATCCCGGTGGCATCGACGTGAATGCCGGGTCGGTCGTGAAGGTCGTCCTCATCGGCGTGCTGTCGGGCCTGGTGTACGCGGCCCGCATCGCCTACTGCCTACCCCTGGCCTTCGTCACCCGCAAGCCCGTGGTCGTCATGGCCGGCGGGTTCACCGGGGCCTTCGCGATCGACGCCCTGGCCTCGCTGGCGAACAGGAGCGATCTCGGCCGTGACCTGGTGAATCTCACGCCGTTCGGTGAGCAACGGGCCCTGACGGTGACGACCAGCGGTGGCGACATCGCTGCGACCCTGGTCGTCTGCGTGGTGTTCATCGCAGCGATGTCCGTCGTGGCATGGCTGGTGTTCCGGAGGGCCGACATAAAGTGAGCGCGGGCCGAAGGAGGCCGCCATGGTCGGAATCATCGCCGTACTCGCCCTGCTGCTGGTGGGTCTGGCCGGATACCTCGTGGCGGTGCTCCGCCAGGTGGAGGCCATCACTGCCCAGCTCGGGCGTCGCCGCGAGGGGATCACGCACGCCCCGGTGGCTCTCGACCTGGTCAGCCCTTCGCTCAACCGGCTCGCAGCCCTGGTCAACGAGACGATAGCCGACGCCGAGGACGCGGCGCTGGCCGCCAGACGCCACGAGGCCGGCTTCCGCGAGCTGATAGCGGAGATCTCGCATGACCTGCGTACTCCGCTGACGGCGATACGCGGCTATCAGCGACTGCTCGCTGCCACCGATCTGGACGCCGAGCAACGTGCGCAGCTGGCCGTGGCCGCTCGGCATGCCAACGAACTCGCGGAGCAGGTGGACGGCCTGTTCGAGTACGCCTATCTGCTCGACAGCCATACGCAGACAACCCGCGGCCTTTTCGATCTCGGGGCACTCGTGGGCGAATGCCTGGTCGCGGCCCTCGAGTCGCTGGAAAGCCGCGGTCTTCGCGTCGACTACCGGCACAAGGAGCAGATTCTCATCGAATCGGATCGCCAGAAGGTCACCCGGATCGTCGAGAACCTCGTGCGGAACGCTGCGCAGTACGCCGTGGGACACCTGACGGTGTCCGTCGACGCCGACGACCATGTCGTGAGGCTGATCATGACCAACGACGTGGCCGATCCCTCCAGGCTGGAGGTCACGCGGGTCTTCGAGCGGTTCTACTCCGAGCGTGACTTCGGTACGGGGTTGGGGCTGACGATCGTGAGTCTGCTCACTCGCAAGCTCGGCGGCTCGGTGGGCGCCGACCTGGACGGCGGCGAGTTCCGGGTCTGCGTCACTCTGCCGAGACGAGTCTCGGGTGAGACCGGCGACGCCACGGGAAGCAGAACAGACGAACGCTGATCGGTTTCTGCAGTTGCGGATCACGGCAGCGTGTACGTCCGCACGGCCGGACCGACACGCCTGTCAGTTCCTGAGATGCGGAGTCGCGCGTTTCACTTTCCGGACAGTGCGTCATCCGCACGCACCCATGGTTAGCCTAAGTCCCACTTAATTTCGTCAAGATTTGCAGTAAGGAGTTCGGTAAGTTTCAGGATTAATCTCTCGGGTGCTTTTTTCTCTCTCTGGATCATCTTTCCCCCAGCATCTCTGGATCGACCGTCGCCGCAACCGACGTAGTTGCCTTGACAAGGCATTACGACATGCACTGCGGCCTTTTCGCCGACCTCGGAAGAACGTTTGCGCCATCTAATGATCTGATCGGCGACTCACGTATTGTCAGGCATTTCACTGCCGTTCATCGGCTTTGCCATGCCATTTTTCGGGGTGCTTCGGCACCTTAACAGAATCGTCACAAACCGGACCCGACGATGAGTGCGACAGCGCACTCCGACGGGTCGTATCCCCGCAAAGGATGTCACATGCCACGAAGGCTCTCATTCACCCGGCTCGTCCTGCTCGTCACCTTGGTCGTGACAGCGTTGGTCACCGGATGCTCCCAACCGTCGGCGTCCCCTTCTGTCGCCGCCACGCGATCGGTGACCGATGTCCTGGGCAACGTCGTCGAGATCCCGACGACCGTCACACGGATCGTCACCGCCTACCCCGCGGTCGACCAGATCTTCTTGCTGCTCGGTGCCCAGGACAAGGTGGTCGCGCTCAACAAGAACAACACGACGAACGACCTGCTGCTCACCCTGGCGCCTGAATACGCGGATCTGCCCGTGGTCTTCGACTCGTCGAGCAACTTCGACACCGAGGCGTTGCTCGCAGTGAACCCCGATGTCGTCATCGCGGGGTCGCAAGAGGTCGCCGACGCCGTCCAACAGGTCGGCATCCCGGCCGTGGTCGCCATGTCGACCAGCCCTGACACCCTCAAGCAGACGATCACCCTCATCGGAGACATCCTCGGCGCGACCGATCGCGCGGAGGAGTTCATCGCCTACTACGACGACAACATGGCCCAGGCGACGCAGCGCACGGAATCCCTCACCGACGCGGAGCGCACACGGGTCTACTACGCCACCGGGACCGGGCCGCTCAACACCGAGGCCAAGGGATCCATCGTGACGGACTGGATCGAGATGGCGGGCGGCACCAACGTCGCCACCGACGCCGGTGTCGAGGGCATGTTCGTCGACATCTCCGCTGAGCAACTCTTCTCCTGGGATCCCGAGGTGATCATCTGTACCAGTGCTCAGAGTTGCGCCCAGTTCCTCGACGACGACGTCTACGCCGACCTCACCGCCGTGAAGAACAAGGCCGTCTATCCCAGTCCGAGTGGTGCGTACACCTGGTCGGTGCGGTCGGCGGAAGAAGCGACCATGACGCTGTGGGCGGCCACCAAGATCCAGCCCGATCTGTTCACGGACGTCGACTACGTACAGATCACGAAGGACTTCTACGAGCAGTTCTACGGCTACGCCCTGACCGACGAGCAGACCGAGGCCATCCTGGAGCCGTCCGCATGACCGATCGCACTGCTGACGTCGACTACCGCGCCTGGATCGACCTCTACCCGTCGATGCCGTTGTTCGCCGGCATCGATCCGGAAGATGTCGTACGGCTACTTGAGCTGATCGCACCCCCACTGGGGACGGTGCGTGCCGGGACGAGCATCCTGGACGACTACGACCCCACCTGGTTCTACCTCTGCGTGGGCTCGAATCGGGATCCCTCCGCACCGACACCACCGGCCCACCGGGCGTCCTTCCTGCGACCGGGGCAGTGGAGTATGCCGACCGGGCCGATCGGGACGCCGGGTCTGGTGGCGGGTGAGATCATGACCCTCAGCGGTTGCGACCCGTGGGCCGGGCCGAAGGCCGTCTGGGCATTGGTGGACTACGACGTGTATTACTTGATGTTCACGCTCGACGACGTCCTGGAGTATCGCGACGGGCTGTATCCCGCCCAGCAGACGATGATCCGCAACCTCATGGGCATCGTCGCGCAGGTGGTGATCGACCATCGAGCGTTGTTCTACAAGCTGCGGTACGGCATCAACATGTTTGAGCTCACCGACGCGGACAAGCAGCTCTACGCCGAGATACACGCCGATCCGTTGTGGCTGGAATGACGGCGACCGCTACGCGCGGGGTGGGGGAGCAGGGCTCCTCCACCCGGTTGCTTCACAGACTCGCGCTGCCCACCTCGATCGTCGGCCTTGCGGCCGTCGCCTTTCTCGCGCTCTTCGTCGGGGACTACGCTCTCGACGTCCGTACTGTCGTACGCATCCTGGCCTCGCCGGTTCTCCCGGTGGAATCCTCGTGGAACGGAGCTGCCGAGTCCGCGATCCTCAAGGTGCGGGTGCCTCGCATCCTGGCCGCGATACTGGTCGGCGGTGCCCTCAGCGTCTCGGGTGCCACCTATCAGAGTGTCTTCCGCAACCCTCTGGTATCGCCCGATCTCCTGGGTGTGTCGGCGGGAGCCTGCGTCGGGGCGGCGGGGGCCATCCTGCTTCATCTCGGGCAGGCCCCTATCGCGCTGGCGGCACTGCTCGGCGGCCTCGCCGCTGTCGCATGCTCGACGGGTCTGGCCAGGGTGTTCCGCGAGAACTCCTCTCTTGTTCTCGTGCTGGCCGGGGTCATCGTGTCAGGCTTCATGAACTCCGCACTCGGACTACTGAAATACCTGGCCGATCCGGAGACCGAACTCGCTTCGATCACCTACTGGCAGCTGGGCAGCTTGTCCGGGACGAGCATGACCGACGTCACTTTCGTCGCCGTCCCGATAGTGCTCGGTACGGCGGTCCTGATCGTCCTGCGCTGGCGGCTGGGCATCCTCTCCCTGGGCGATGCGGAGGCGGCGTTGCTCGGCACCGACGTCGTCCGGTTGCGCGCCGTCGCCGTGCTGTGTGCCACCGTGCTGACCGCTTGCGCGGTCTGCGTCAGCGGGACGATCGGCTGGATCGGCCTGGTGGTGCCGCATCTCTGCCGTTTTCTCACCGGCCCGGACACCGCACGCGTGGTTCCGCTGTCGGTATGCGTGGGCGCGTTGTTTCTGCTCGCGGTCGACACTCTCGCACGCACGATGTCGACCGCCGAACTGCCGCTCAGCATCCTGATCGGCTTTGTCGGCACGCCTCTTTTCGTCTGGCTGGTCGTCCGGCAACGGAGCACGCTGCGATGAGTGCGTTGCTGGAAGTGGACGGCCTCTGTTTCGCATACCCGGGCGAGCGCGGCACGGTCTTCCGGGACGTGAGCTTCCGGCTCGGCACCGGTGAGGTGATGTGCATCATAGGGCCGAACGGGGCCGGCAAATCCACCCTGCTGCACGCGATCGTCCGTCTGCGCGTTCCCAGTGCGGGCACGGTACGGCTGGACGGCGCCGACGTGTCGCGGTTGTCTCGTTCGCGTATCGCACGGGTGGTCGGCTATGTCACGCAGTCATCGGCTCCCGCCTTCGGGTACCGGGTGCTCGACCACGTCGTGATGGGCCGTGCCCCGCATGTCAGCCTGTACCGGACCCCCTCGCGGGAGGACTACCGTCTTGCAGCCGCGGGCCTTGAGCAATTGGGAGTGGGCCATCTCGCCGAGCGGAACTATCTGGAACTCTCCGGTGGGGAACGCCAGCAGGTCGACATCGCGCGGGCGATCGTGCAGAAACCCCGGCTCATCATCCTCGACGAACCCACTTCGGCACTCGATTTCGGCAACCAGGCTCGGGTGCTCCGCATCGTCCGGCGCCTGGCAGCCGATGGTTTCGCCGTTCTGCTCACGACCCACGACCCCAATCAGGTCATCGTCCTGGACGCGAAGGTCGGCGTGCTCAACAGCGACGGTTCTCTCCTGGTCGGGACTCCGGCGGAGACGATCACCGAAGAGTCTCTCTCCCGCGTCTACAACGCCGATGTCACGGTGGCCTACGTGGACAAGGTCCACCGTGACGTCTGCACCATCAACTGACCACGGCCCGAAAGGCGGCACAGCAGACATGGCAGGTTTTCTGGATTGGCGGATCATCGAGTCCCTGACGGGTTGGGCGGCTCACAGCGACGACACCGAGGTGGAGCGCTGGGACTCGGGGGCCGCGGAGTGGGACCGGCGCACTGCGTTCGAGCGGGACTTCACCGCGGCTCAGGTCGACGCCCTTGACATCGAGCCAACCGACTCCGTTCTCGACGCGTGCTGCGGTGCCGGGCGCCTCACGATTCCGCTTGCTCGCCGTGCACGGGCGGTCACCGGCCTGGACTCGGGCGAGCACATGCTGGAGTACTGCCGTGCGTATGCCCAGCGGGAAGGCTTGACGAACGTCCGGACGATCCAGGTGCCCAGCTGGCACCGCACCGAACCCGGCGTCGACTTTCCGCAGCACGATGTCGTCGTAGCCTGCATCTCGCCGGCTTCCGCGGATGTGGCCAAGCTGAGCCGCGCGGCGACGCGGAGGTGCTATGTGCTCTCCTTCAGCAAGCCCTTCAAGTTCATGGACGTGGCGGCGTCCCTCTTTGCCGGCGCGACCGAGGAATGGCCCGCCGAACCCGGTCCGAAACTCGAGCGGATGCAACTCTCGCGGTACGACATCCCTCGGGTCTTCGGCCTGAACGTCGCCTTCAACGTCCTGTACGACCTCGGCGCCAACCCGACGGTGACGTATGCCGACGGTGGCTGGGTCCACGAGGCGAACACGCGCGAGGCGGTGTACGAGTTCCTCGCCGGGTTCGGCCGGATCATCCCTGGCCGTGAGCAGGTCTTCCGGAGCAATGTCGACAAGCACCTGACCGCGCTCCCCGACGGCAGATATCGGTACGCGACCCCGCGTACCCAGATGTACGTCCTCGGTTGGGATCCGTCCGAGGTCGATCAGGCGAAGGCAGCTGCCAGCGTGGCGCGATTCTGAGTCGGCCGACCCGCTTCTGAGCCTGGAGGAGCCTCCCGCGACCGAAATGTGTTCCCGTGCGCGAAATTTCGTACGCGGGAACACATTGTGCGCGCGGGACGTCGCGCGGGCCTACGTTGAGCGGGACGTGGCGCGGGTCCGCGTCGAGCGTCCCGCGGTGGGGCCTAGCGCCCCTTCTGCTCGCGCCGCCTCAGGTAGCGCTGGAACTCGGCGGCGATGGAGTCACCGGTGGCGGAGGGCAGGTCGGTCTCGTCCTGCTGGGCCTCCAGCGAGTCGATGTAGTCGGAGATGTCGGAGTCCTCGGCGGCGAGCTCGTCCACACCGCGCTGCCAGGCCTTGGCCAGCTCAGGCAGATCACCGAGGTCGAGGGCGAGGTCGAGCAGGTCCTCCACGCGCGAGATCAGCGCCAGCGTCGCCTTCGGGTTCGGTGGGGACGCGACGTAGTGGGGCACGGACGCCCAGAGCGACACCTCGCGCAGACCGGCCTTGCGGCAGGCGTCCCCGAGCACACCGGTGATTCCGGTCGGGCCCTCGTAGTTGTTCGCCTCGAGCCCGAGGGACTGCGCCAAGCCGTGGTCGCTGGTCGTCCCCGAGACGGGAAGCGGACGTGAGTGCGGTGTGTCGGTGAGCATCGCCCCCAGCATGATCACCATCTCGGGCTCGAAGCCGCGGAACGCCGTCACGAGGGTGCGGCAGTACTGCTTCCAGTGCAGGTTCGGCTCGGGACCCGAGACCAGGATGAGGTCGCGATCAGGATGGTGCGCGACGTTGAGCGACGTGGTGGGCCATTCGAGCTCACGGCCCTCGGCGCCGTTGACGACCCGGGGACGCACGATCTGGTAGTCGTAGAAGTCGTCCGAGTCGATGTCGAACGCAGGCGTGGTGTCGTAGGCCTCGGCGATATGGTCGATCGCGGACGTGGCCGCGTCCGCCGCGTCGTTCCAGCCTTCGAACGCGGCGAGCACCACGGGCCGTCTCAACCGTGAACGTCCAACCATGCGTGCACTCTATCCCGCGCCTCCAGCGCCGGGCCGCGGCGTCATCGTTGGGACGCCGGAAGCGAACGGCCACCGGGGAGCTTCGCAGAGATTATATGGTTGCTGGCGTGTCTGCTCCGATCCGTGATGTCCTGTTCCGCCGAGTGCTCGTGGCCGACGGTGCGATGGGCACGATGCTGCAGGACTTCGACCTGGGGTTGGACGACTTCGAGGGCCTCGAGGGATGCAACGAGGTGCTGAACGTGACGCGGCCCGATGTGGTCGCGTCCATCCATCGCGCCTACTTCGCGGCGGGCTCGGACTGTGTGGAGACCAACACGTTCGGGGCCAATCATGCGGCGCTGGGTGAGTACGGCATAGCCGACCGCATCGGTGAGCTCGCCGAGGCGGGCGCGAGCATCGCCCGGCGGGTGGCCGACGAGTTCTCCACCCCCGAGCGGCCCAGATTCGTCCTCGGCAGCGTGGGGCCGGGTACCAAGTTGCCGACCCTCGGCCATGTACAGGCGTCGACGTTGCGCGACGCGTATCAGCAGCAGGTCGAGGCGATGATCCGTGGCGGGGTGGACGCGATCCAGGTGGAGACCGCCCAAGATCTCCAGCAGGCGGAAGCCGCGGTCATCGGTGCGAAGCGCGCGCGGACCGCGCTGGGCGCCGACGTCCCCATCTTCGTGTCGATCACCGTCGAGACGACCGGCTCGATGCTGCTCGGCAGCGAGATCGGGGCCGCTCTGACCACGCTGGAACCCCTGGACGTCGACGTCATCGGCCTCAACTGCGCCACCGGGCCCGCGGAGATGGCCGAACACCTGCGCTACCTGTCGCGTCACGCCAGGGCGGGCATCTCCGCGATGCCGAACGCGGGCCTGCCCGAGCTGACCCCGCAGGGCGCGCGCTACCCGCTTCAGCCCGAGGGTCTCGCGTCCGCGCTGGACGAGTACGTCACCGATTTCGGGCTGGCGCTCGTCGGCGGCTGCTGCGGCACGACCCCCGATCACATCCGCGCGCTCGCCGGGGTGATCGGCCACGACCGCCCGGTCGCCGAGCGCGTGCCCGACCACGTGAACGCGGTGGCGTCCCTCTACTCGGAGACCCCGCTCAGGCAGGACACGAGCTACCTGGCCATCGGCGAGCGGACGAACGCGAACGGCTCGAAGGCGTTCCGCGAGGCCATGATCGCCGAGCGGTGGGACGATTGCGTCGAGATAGCCCGGCAGCAGTCCCGGTCGGGGGCGCACGTGCTCGACCTGTGCGTCGACTACGTCGGACGCGACGGCGTGGCCGACATGACCGAGTTGGCGTCCCGCTTCGCCAGTGCCGTCACGCAGCCGATCATGCTCGATTCCACCGAGCCCGAGGTCATCCGGGCGGGCCTGGAGCACCTGCCGGGCCGGTCGATCATCAACTCGGTCAACTTCGAGGATGGGGACGGCCCCGATTCGCGGATCAATCGCGTGATGCCGATGGTCCGTGAGCACGGTGCCGCGGTCGTGGCGCTCACGATCGACGAGCAGGGGCAGGCGCGGACGACCGAGTGGAAGCTCGCCGTCGCCGAACGCCTGATCGCGACCCTCACCGGCAGGTGGGGCATGGACGAGGGTGACATCCTCGTCGACTGCCTGACCTTCCCGATCGCCACCGGTCAGGAGGAGACGCGCCGCGACGGCGTCGCCACGATCGACGCGATCCGTGCGCTCAAGACGGCACACCCCCGCGTCCAGACGACCCTGGGCGTGTCGAACATCAGCTTCGGCCTCAACCCCGCCGCCCGCGTCGTGCTGAACAGCGTCTTCCTGGACGAGTGCGTGAAGGCCGGGCTCGACTCCGCGATCGTCAGCGTCGCCCGGATCATGCCGGTCGAACGGATTCCCGAGGAGCAGTACCGCACGGCCCTCGACCTCATCCACGACCGTCGTACCGCGGACTACGACCCGCTCGCCCGCTTCCTCGAGCTCTTCGAGGGCGTGACGGCATCCTCGATGCGTGAACAAAGAGAGGCCGAACTCGCTGCGCTTCCGCTGGCCGAGCGTCTCGCCCGGCGCATCGTCGACGGCAACGACAAGGGTCTGGATGCCGACCTCGACGAGGCGCTGGCCGCCAAACCGGCCCTGGAGATCATCAACGACGACCTGCTCGGTGGCATGAGGACCGTGGGGGAGCTGTTCGGGTCGGGTCAGATGCAGTTGCCGTTCGTCCTGCAGAGCGCCGAGACGATGAAGAAGGCGGTGGCCCACCTGGAACCGCACCTGGACGCGTCCGACGCGGGTGCGGGCAAGGGGACGCTCGTGCTGGCCACCGTCAAGGGCGACGTGCACGACATCGGCAAGAACCTCGTCGACATCATCGTGTCGAACAACGGCTACACCGTGGTGAACCTGGGGATCAAGCAACCGGTCTCGGCGATCGTGGAGGCCGCTGAGGAGCATCACGCCGATGCCATCGGCATGTCGGGTCTCCTGGTGAAGTCGACCCTGGTGATGAAGGACAACCTGCTCGAGCTGAACGCCCGAGGGCTCGCCGGCCGTTACCCGGTGCTGCTGGGCGGGGCGGCGCTGACACGTCCTTTCGTGGACGAGGACCTCGCGGGTCTGTACGACGGCACCGTCCGCTACGCCCGGGACGCGTTCGAGGGCCTCGAGCTGATGGACGCGATTATGGCCGTGAAGAGGGGAGAGCCCGGTGCCGAGCTGCCACCGGTGCGGACGCGGCGCGTCCCCCTCCGGGCGGCAGGGCCGGTGCCGGTCGCATCCGGCGAGCGCTCCGACGTGGCCAGGGGCATCGAGGCGCCCGCCCCGCCGTTCTGGGGCAGCCGGGTGACCAAGGGCGTCCAGCTCGCCGACATCGTCGGCTATCTCGACGAGCAGGCCCTGTTCAAGGGGCGATGGGGCCTTCGTGCGGTTCGCGGCGGCCCCGGCTACGCCGAGATCGTCGAGACCGAGGCGCTACCACGCCTGCGGGCATGGCTCGACCGGGTCAAGGCCGACGGGCTGGGGCAGTTCGCCGTCGTCCACGGGTACTGGCCGTGCTGGTCGCAGGGCAACGACCTGGTGGTCGCCGATCCGGACGACCAGCAGCGGGAGATCGCGCGGTTCACCTTCCCGAGGCAGGTGCGCGAGCGCAGGCTGTGCATCGCCGACTTCTTCCGGGACGAGCATGAGGCCGCCGAGCTGGGCCCCGACACCCTCGCCCTGCAACTCGTCACGATGGGATCGCGCGTCTCACAGGAGACGGGGCGGCTGTTCGGGGCCGACGCCTACCGCGACTACCTGGAACTCCACGGATTGTCGGTGCAACTCACCGAGGCGCTGGCCGAGCTGACCCATCAGCGGATCAGGTCCGAACTGGGTCTGTCGGCCGACGACGATCCCAGCCTGGACGAGCAGATCGCCCACCAGGCGTACCGGGGCAGCCGCTACAGCTTCGGCTACCCCGCCTGCCCCGACCTGGAGCTCCGGTCGCCGCTGTGCGACCTGCTCCAGGCCGAGCGCATCGGGGTCGAGCTGTCGGAGGAATTCCAGCTGAACCCCGAACAGTCGACCGACGCCCTGATCGTCCATCACCCCGAGGCGAAGTACTTCAGCGCCTGAGGCGAGCGCCGGGCCGGCGTCAGCCGCAGACCTGCGATGCGTCCCCACTGAACGCGAGCACCGCCGGGGCGCCCGTGCACAGGCTGCTGGTCGGTGTGAGCCCTTCGCCGGTGCTGAGCGGCACGTTGTGCCCCGGGACGCGCGCCTGCGCACCGAGCAGCTGGGCCAGCGCGCCGGGCATGGACGGGGCGACGATGCGGGTGTCGTCCGGATCGACCCCGCTGGTGGACGCGGCTTCGCGGAAGGCCTCGCTGCGTCCCATCACCTCGTCGACCAGACCCTTGGTGACCGCGGTGTCCGGGTCGAACATGAAGGCACCGAGGTCGTCAACGATCGTGCTCGCGGGGATGTCCCGGTGCTCGCTCACGAAGTCGACGAACGCCTGGTACTCCACGGCCATCCCCTGGGTGTAGACGGCGCGTTCCTGCTCGGTCATGTCGCGCCAGGGGCTGCCGAAGTCCTTGCCGGTGCCCTGGGTCAGATACTCCGAGGTGATGCCGCCGCTGGTCTCGACCCCGGATTCGAGGATCGTCCCCGTGGTGGCGGTGACGTCGTGGTACACCGTGATCGGCCCCATGATGACGCCGATGCTGCCGGTGAACGTGCCGTGGTCGGCGATGATGAGGTCGGCCGGTGCCATCGCGTACATGCCACCCGACGCGGCCATCGACTGCACGTAGGCCACGACCTTGTTACCCGTGCGCTCCTGGTAGCGGACGACGGCGTCGGCGATCGCCCGGGCGCCGTAGATCGTGCCGCCGGGGGTGTCCATGAGAAGGACGACGCCGGCGTAGTCGTCGGCTTCCAGGGCGTCCAGCTCGTCGGCGATCTCATAGCCGTAGGTGGCCGCCGAGAACGAGGTGCCGCTTCCCTCGCCCTCGATCGTGCCGTTGATGTTGAGCGCCAGAAGCGTGTTCTTCGCGTTCTCCGGGCCCCACACGTGGGTGGTGGTCAACGAGTCCGACTGGTTCCGGCTGCCGATCAGCGCGACGCCGAGCATGCCGAGGGTGCTCACCAGCGCAAGGGCCACGAGCACGGCGCCGACGCCCAGGGCTGCCCCGAACCCGGCTCCGAAGCCCCGGGCGAAGGGCTTGTCCGGCTTCGCGGGCGCTACAGCCAGGGGCGGCCTCGGTGGTGGGACCGTTCCTGGCACGGGCGAGGGCGCACCGGCCGGCGGTGGGAGCTGGGGTGCGGGCTGCTCCGCGGTGCCGATGGTCGCCTGTCCGCCGATGGCTGTCTGCCCGCCGGTGGCGGCGGTCGACGGTTCGCCGGGCTGTGCGTCCGGGACGGGAGGAATGCCGTCGGGTGGTTGTGACGACGGTGTCTGTGGGGTGTTCACGAGCCTTTCCTTTCCCCCGGATCGGGGTCGGTTCGGTGGCGTGTAGTCCGCTCATTATGTCGGACCAGGCGGCCACGACTCGCTGGCAAGCTGGAACGATCACGACGCCCACGGATTCGGAGTGCGGCTGCCGAACTGCGAGAATGGTTGATCATGGCAACCCCGAACAGACTGATCGCGAACCGGCCGAGCGCTGTCCTGTGGGACTACGACGGCACCCTCATCGACACCGAGCCGGCATGGATCCAGGCCGAGATCGACATCATGGCCGCGCGCGGGGCAAGGTGGACCTACGAACAGGGCACCGAATACTGCGGCACGCCGTGGGACGTGTCGTCCGCGGCCCTCATCGCGGCCGCGCGAGATCAGGGCCGTGATCTCGAGATGACCGAGTGGGAGGTCTACGAGGCGATGGCGAGCAGGGTCGCCGCCTACATCGCGGACAACGACCTGCCGTGGCTGCCGGGCGCGCGGGAACTCCTGGAGGGACTGGCATCCCGGGGAACGCCGATGGCCATCGTCTCGGCGAGCCCGATCGGTGTGCTGCAGGCGGGTATCTCACGCATGCCCACGGGCGCCTTCGGGGCCGTGGTCACCGGGCAGGAGGTCACGAAGGGCAAACCCGACCCGGAGGGCTACCTGACCGCCGCGACACGACTCGGCGTCCTCGCCTCGGAGTGCGTGGTCGTGGAGGATTCCGCTTTCGGTACCCAGGCGGGACGAGCCGCGGGAGCCGTCGTCATCGCCGTGCCGATCATGACCGAACTCGCCGACACCGCCGGGATGATCGTCCTGCCGTCGTTGGCGGGAGTGGGGCCCGCCGAACTGGACGGCCTGTTCACCGGGGCGCGGGAGGTCGTCTGTGACTGACAACGATCCGGCGGTGTACTCCGGCGTACACACCGGGGCGCTGCGGGCCGGGGAGTGGGTGGCGCTGACCGACGCGAAGGGTCACCGCAAATCACTGCTGCTGCAAGCCGGAAAGGTGTTCCACACCACGAAGGGTGGGCTCGCGCACGACGACATCATCGGGCGTCCCGAAGGCATCGTGGTGACCACAGCGGGTGGCCTGCAGTACCTCGTCTTCCGGCCGCTGCTGGACGAGTACATGGTCTCGATGCCTCGTGAAGCGGCCGTGATCTACCCGAAGGATGCCGCCCAGATTCTCATGAAGGCCGACATCTTCCCCGGCGCGCGTGTGCTGGAGGCCGGTGTGGGCTCGGGGGCCATGAGTCTCGCGCTGCTGCGGGCGATCGGGCCGACCGGGCGCCTGCACAGCTACGAGCGCCGTCCCGAGTTCGCGGAGGTGGCCCTGGCGAACGTGGAGCAGTTCGTGACCGGCACGCATCCGGCGTGGACGGTGACGATCGGCGACCTCGTCGACGTGGTGGCCGACGAGCAGGTCGACCGGGCGATTCTCGACATGCTCGCACCCTGGGACTGCGTCGACGTCGTGGGAGATGTCCTCGTCCCGGGCGGCATCCTGTGCTGCTACGTGGCCTCGACCACGCAGATGGGACGCGTGAGCGACGCCATCCGCGCACACGGTGGGTTTACCGAGCCGAAGCTGTCCGAGACGATGATCCGCGACTGGCATGCCGAGGGACTGGCCATCCGGCCTGCCCACGGGACGACCGCCCACACGGGCTTCCTGGTCATCACGCGGCGTCTCGCCCCGGGTGTGGAGGCGCCTTTGCGCAAGCGGCGTCCGGCACCGGGCGCCTACGGCCCCGACTACCAGGGGCCGATCCCGCGCAACGTCAGGGCCGAGCACCTGGAGGCGAACCGTCGTCGCAGCGAGGAGCTGGGGTAGCAACCGCGATCTGCGAGTTTGTTACCTTGCGGGCCCGTGAGTTCGTTGCCCTGCGCTCCTTGAGTTCGTTGCCCCTGCGCTCCCTGAGCTTGTCGAAGGGATGGGTGCTCGTTTCGACGGGCTCAACGAGCGTTTCGGCAGACGGTCCCTGAGCTTGTCGAAGGGATGGGTGCTCGTTTCGACAGGCTCAACGGGCGTTTCGGCAGACGGTCCCTGAGCTTGTCGAAGGGATGGGTGCTCGTTTCGACAGGCTCAACGGGCGTTTCGGCAGACGGTCCCTGAGCTTGTCGAAGGGATGGGTGCTCGTTTCGACAGGCTCAACGAGCGTTCGAGGGGGCTCGGCGAACGTTCCGATACATGTGTGCCCGGCCCCGGCATCCTGGAGACGCAACAACGTGGAAAGTTGTGGCGCGTAGTCGAACCACAACTTTCCACGTTGTTCACAGATCAGGCCCCGGCGGGTTGCAGTTGGTCCCGCAGGACGTGCGAGGCATCGCGAACGTGCGTGCGCACACGCCACAGCCGTGAGGTGCACGCGATGAACAGGTCGGTGCCGTCGTCCCCACCGAAGCAGATGTTGCCCACGTGCCCGCCCTCGACGGGGATGTAGCCGATCTGGTCGCCCTCGGGGGAGTAGATGTGGACGCCCGAGAACTCCGAGCTCCAGACGTTGCCGCGCTCGTCGACGCGGATGCCGTCGGCGATCCCGTCGTCGATGGCCCGGAAGTCGCGTCCGCCCTTGCACATGCGTCCGTCCAGCACGCGGTACACGCGGATGGCGTGGGTGCCACCGGGGTTGGGCTCCAGGTTCGGCAAGTCGATGGAGTTGTCGGACGAGTACAGCAGCGATTCGTCCGGGCTGAAGGCCAAGCCGTTGGGCATCTCGACGTCGATGATGACCGGCTCCACGCTGCCGTCCGCCGGGTCGAAGCGCCAGACCCAGTGATCGCGGTACTCGAGGTCGCCGGGGTGTCCCTCGATGGGGCGCTTGATGCCGTAGGACGGGTCGCTGAACCAGACCGTGCCGTCGGACTTCACGATGACGTCGTTGGGCGAGTTGAACCGCTTGCCCCGCCACTGGCTGGTGAGTTCGCTGACCTGCCCGTCACGCTCGACCTCGACGCGCCGAAGGCCGTGGGAGCATTGGACGACCTCGCCGTCCAGCCCGGTGGTGCGGCCGTTGGTGAACTCGACATCGTCGCGGTAGACCGACACCAGGTTGGTGTCGGCGCTCCACTCGAGGATCCGGTTGCGGTGGATGTCGCTGAACCGCACGGCTCGGCGTGCCGGGATCCACACAGGCCCCTCGGCCCATGTGGCGAGCTCGCTCTCGTCCCCGAGCCGTTCGATGGTCGTGCTCGCGAGCAGTCCCGCATCATCCTGGATCGTCATGGTGAAACCTCCTCGTTTCCGCCACAGCTATGTGGCCATATCCTCGATGAAAAATCATATGCCACTTTGATCCGTATGGACACCGCCCCAGGGCCGACGGCACGTGGGGCGCGGGTGGGCAAGGGGCATCACCTGACGGGTAGGCTGTCGGGATCATGGACATGTCAGGTGTGGGGGAGCTGTCCAGCTCCTTTTCGCAGTTCGTCGCCCGGGTCGCACCCGAGGCACTGCCCCGGGTGGACGCGGAGCACGTGCAGCTCGCCCCCCACGGAACCACGATCGTCGCCGCATCCTATGCCGACGGCGTGGTCATGGCAGGCGACCGCCGGGCGACGATGGGTAGCCTGATCGCTCAGCGTGACATCGAGAAGGTCTTCGGAGCCGACGAGTTCAGCATCGTCGGCATCGCGGGCGCGGCGGGCATAGCCATGGAGCTCGTCCGGCTGTTCCAGGTGGAGTTGCAGCACTACGAGAAGCTCGAAGGGGTCGCCCTGAGCCTCGACGGCAAGGCCAATCGGCTGGGGTCGCTCGTCCGTGGCAACCTCGAGCTCGCGTTGCGGGGACTCGCGGTGATCCCCATGTTCGCCGGCTGGGACGTCGATCGCCGGGTCGGGCGCATCTTCAGCTACGACGCGACGGGCGGACGCTACGAGGAGACCGGGTTCCACGCCGTCGGGTCGGGAGCCGCCTTCGCGCGTGGGTCGATGAAGAAGACCCACCAGCCCGGCGGCGACGAGACCTCCGCGGTGCTGTCGGTGATCCGGTCGCTCTACGATGCGGCGGACGACGACTCCGCCACCGGTGGGCCAGACCTTGCCCGTTCGATCTTCCCGGTCGTCATGACCGCCTCCGCGGCCGGCGTCCGGCAGCTTCCGACGTCGGACGTCGCCGACCTCACCACCCGCGTTCTGGAGATGTTGTGAACCGAACCCCGACCCCGGCAGGGGGCGCACGATGAGCATGCCGTTCTACGTCGCCCCGGAGCAGCTGATGAAGGACCGTGCCGACTACGCGCGCAAGGGCATCGCGCGCGGGCGCTCGGTGCTCGTCCTGCGGTATCGGGACGGTATCGCGTTCGTGGCGGAGAATCCCAGCCGCACGCTGCACAAGGTGAGCGAGATCTACGACCGCATCGGCTTCGCGGCGGTCGGCCGGTACAACGAGTTCGAGAACCTGCGCATGGCCGGTATCCGTTACGCAGATCTGCGCGGCTACTCCTACGACCGGCGCGACGTGACGGCGCGGGGGCTCGCGAACGCTTACGCGCAGCAGCTCGGCACCGTGTTCAGTTCGGGGTCCGAGAAGCCGTTCGAGGTGGAGCTGGTCGTCGCCGAGGTCGGACAGGACGCCGCGCGTGACCAGATCTTCCGCATCGGCTTCGACGGGACCATCGTCGACGAGACGGGCTTCGCGGTGGTGGGCGGCGCCACCGAGGTGCTCAGCGAGAAGCTGGGCGGGGGCTTCGACGCGGACGCCGATCTCGCCTCCGCTGTGCGCCTCGCGGCGAGCTGTTTGGGAGAGCGCACCCACCTGGAAGTGGGAGTCCTCGATCGCACGCGGACGCAGACCCGGAAGTTCCGTGCCGTCGAACGTGACGAACTGCAGTCGCTGCTGGGCGGCGACTGAGGTGCCCGAGGTCGTGATCGACCCTGCGGTGATCGTGGGGACTGGTCTGGTTGGCGCGTCGGTCGGTTGTGCGCTGAGTGCTGCGGGCCTGTCGGTGCATCTGCGCGATCGCGTCCGGTCGCATGCGGTCGTCGCGGCGGGTCGCGGTGCCGGGGTGGTCGAACCGGTCGATCCGGCGTCGGCCCGCCTCGTGGTCGTGGCCGTGCCTCCCACCGCGGTGCCGCGTGTGGTGGCCAGCAGCCTGGCCCGGTACCCGAACGCGGTGGTGACCGACGTCGGGTCGGTGAAGAGCAAGATCCTCGACGAGGTGATCGCGTTGACCGAGGACGCGTCCCGCTACATCGGGGGTCATCCCATGGCGGGCTCCCACCAGTCGGGCCCGCTGACCGCCGCCGCTGAGCTGTTCGCCGACCGCACCTGGGTGCTGACCCCGCGTCCGGACAACCCCGACTGGGTCGTGGAGACGGCACGCACTCTGGCGTCGGTCTGCGGAGCGCGGATCGTCGAGATGTCGGCGGCCGACCACGACCGGGCGGTGGCCGAGGTGAGTCACTTCCCGCAGCTGGTCAGCAGCCTGACCGCGGCGCGGCTGGCCGATGTGCCGCGGGGTGACCTGCGGCTGGCCGGCCAGGGCGTGCGCGACGTCACCCGCATCGCGGCGTCCGATCCCGACATGTGGGTGCAGATCGTCGCGGCCAATCGGGCGCCGATCCGCGAGCAGCTGGTCGCCTTGCGCGACGATCTCAGCGGCCTGATCGCGGCGCTGGACGAGCCCGACGCCGTCAACGACGTGCTCAAGCGCGGCAACAAGGGCGTTCGGGCGCTGCCCGGCAAGCGGGGAAAGCGTCCGGACAAGCTGGTTCCCGTCGTCGTGCAGATCCCGGACGCGCCCGGTGCGTTGGGGCGGTTGTTCGCCGACATCGCGATGAACGGCATCAACATCGAGGACCTGTCGATCGAGCACGACCCGGATCGCGAGATCGGCTATCTGTCGATCGACGTGGCCCCCGACCGGGTCGACGGCCTGCGCCGCATGATTCGCGATCGCGGCTGGGGGCTGCGGTCCTGACAACGGCGGTTCGCATGCCGGACGCGTCGAGTTTGCCATTTGGAAAGGTTGGATTCCTACCGTGACAACCGTGTTGCAACCCCGGCTGGTGATCGCGATCGACGGCCCGAGTGGTTCGGGCAAGTCGAGCACGTCGCGAGCCGTCGCGTCCCGGCTGGGATGCGAGTATCTCGACACAGGTTCCATGTACCGGGCGCTGGCGCTGTGGTGCACTCACCGGGGCATCGCGTCCGACGACCCCGTCGCCGTCGCCCGGGCGGCCCGCGACCTCCCGATCAAGGTCCGCACCGATCCCGCGTCGTTCCGCGTCGAGCTGGGTGCCAACGACGTCACCGAGCAGTTGCACGCCCCGGAGGTCTCGGGGATCGTGTCGGGTTACGCCG
This sequence comes from Brooklawnia cerclae, assembly GCF_011758645.1. Taxonomy (NCBI): domain Bacteria; kingdom Bacillati; phylum Actinomycetota; class Actinomycetes; order Propionibacteriales; family Propionibacteriaceae; genus Brooklawnia; species Brooklawnia cerclae. The sequence continues at coordinate 1,287,213 of NZ_JAAMOZ010000001.1, forward strand.
GTGTCCTGCCGGCGCGTGAGGCACTGATCGTCCGGATGCGCCGGATCATCGAGGACTGTGGCCGCATCGTCGTCGAAGGACGCGACATCACGACGGTGGTCGCACCCGGTGCAGACGTGCGCGTCCTGCTGCAGGCCGATCCCGAGCAGCGCATCCATCGCAGGGAAGCGCAGTTGGACGGGGCGGCCGATCACGAGACCGTCGCCGAGCAGGTGGTGGGACGCGACGCCGCAGATTCGGCCACCACCCGCTTCGAGACCCCCGCGGACGAGGGAGTTCACCTGATCGATTCCACGGACCTGACCCTCGACGAGGTGATCGACCGGGTCGTGGCCCTCGTCCCGCACGAACTCGTCGTCCCGGTGCCATCACCGGGACCGGACCGACCCCTCACCTGAGGAACCCGACACCAGGAGCGACATGAGCCTCGACGCACTCCAGCCGAACCGGACATCCGACACCCCATCGAACCGCGGTCCTGCCTCCGCGTCGAGTCCCGTGCACGGGCTGCCCGGCACTGCGCACCTGCCAGCCCTCCCCATGCGTGCGCTGCGAGGCTGGCGCGGCGTCGGGCGCGTCGCCTTCGGCGCCCTGTGGAACATCCGTACGCATTTGCACCACAACCTCCCGGACGGCCCGGCCATCATCGCCCCCAACCACACGGCTGCCATCGACGGCCCGCTCATCGTGCTGGCCAGCCCCGACACGTTCGCCCTCGCGAAGTCGGAACTGTTCAGTTCGCCGGTGGCCCCCCTGTTGCGGGTGGCCGGTCAGATCCCGCTCGAACGCACCTTCCCGGACGTCGACGGCCTGCGCCGTGCGGTCCATGTGCTGCGGTCGGGGCGGAAGCTGGCGATCTTTCCCGAGGGACGCCGGGGCAGCGGCGACTTTACCCAGTTCCGCGGCGGTGTGGCCTGGCTGGCGTTGGTGACCGGCGTTCCGGTCGTCCCGGTCGCCATCCTGGGGACCAAGCCCTCGGGGACCGACCTGAATGCCGTGCCCCGGCTGCGCGCGACGATCGACGTCGTGTTCGGCGGGGCTCGGCACTATGCCGAAGCCGCTTGGCCGCGCACGAGCGACGAGGTGTCCCGGGTGCGCGACGAACTCCAGACGGCCTGCGTCGAGCACCTGGCGTTCGCACAACGACTGGTCGGCCGCGCCCTGTAGGGGTTTCGAGGGGCCGGGTCGTCCCTTCGACGGGCTCAGGGGTCGCTTGCAGGGTGTTCGTTGAGCTTGTCGAAGCGAGCCTTCGTCCCTTCGACGGGCTCAGGGACCGCTTGCAGGGTGCTCGTTGAGCTTGTCGAAGCGAGCCTCCGTCCCTTCGACGGGCTCAGGGATCATCTGGGAGGGTGTTCGTTGAGCTTGTCGAAGCGAGCTTCCGTCCCTTCGACAGGCTCAGGGATCGTTTGTGGGTGGTGGCGGGGATCGTTCGCGGGTGGTGGTGGGGATCGTTCGCGGGTGGTGGTTGAGCCTGTCGAAACCGCCACGTCGAGGAGCGCAACGAGCTCCAGGCGGGCGATCCCGGAGCGGCTGCGGGGCCATCGAGTAGCCTTGTTGCTTGTGAGTGAGCCCACTGTCCCCGAATCCGCCCTCGTCGCGCGTCCTGTCGTCGCGGTGGTCGGGCGTCCGAATGTGGGCAAGTCCACATTGGTCAACCGCGTCCTCGGGCGCAGAGAGGCCGTCGTCCAGGACACGCCCGGGGTCACCCGGGACCGCGTGAGCTACGACGCCGAATGGAGCGGCCGCGAGTTCGTGCTGGTCGACACCGGTGGATGGGCCTCGGACGCCACCGGCATGGCCGCGCAGATCGCCGAGCAGGCCGAGATCGCGATCCAGCTGGCCGATGCCGTGATCTTCGTCGTGGACGCCACCGTCGGCGTGACGGACGAGGACGAGGCCGTCGTCCAGGTGCTGCGCCGCAGCCGCAAGCCCGTCCTCCTCGTCGCGAACAAGGTGGACGACCCGCGTCGCGAGGCCGACGCCGCCGCCATGTGGCGCCTCGGCCTGGGCGAGCCCTACTCGGTGTCGGCGCTGCACGGCCGGGGGTCCGGCGACATGCTCGACGCGCTGCTCGCGAAGCTGCCCGAGGAGGGGTCCGCGGAGGCCGACGAGCCGGGCGGTCCCAGGCGCGTCGCGATCGTGGGCAAGCCCAACGTCGGCAAGTCGTCGTTGCTGAACAAGCTGGCGGGCCAGACGCGTTCGGTCGTGTCGGACGTGTCGGGCACGACGGTCGATCCCGTGGACGAACTCGTCGAGATCGGCGGGGTGCCGTACCGCCTGATCGACACGGCAGGCATCCGCAAGCGGGTCAAGGAGGCCTCCGGCAGCGAGTACTACGCGTGGCTGCGTACCCAGGCCGCCATCGAACGCGCCGAGTGCTGCGTCGTGGTCGTGGACGCGTCCGAGCCGGTCTCGGAACAGGATCTGAAGATCCTGTCCGGGGTGGAGGAAGCGGGCAAGGCGCTGGTCATCGCCTACAACAAGTGGGACCTGACCGACGAGGAACGTCGCCGCTACCTCACCCGTGAGATCGAGCGCGATCTCGGGGTGTGGGCGTGGGCTCCGCACGTGAACATCTCCGCGCTCACGGGGCGCAACGTCGACAAGCTGGCCAAGGCCATCGACGCGGCGCTGGAGGGCTGGGAGACCCGAGTGTCGACAGGGCAGCTCAACTCGTTCCTCGGACGCGTGGTGGCGTCCCACCCGCACCCGGTGCGCGGCGGCAAGCAGCCGAGGATCCTGTTCGGGACGCAGGCCCATGTGGGCCCGCCCACCTTCGCCCTGTTCACCTCGGGGCAGATGGACGCTCAGTACGTCCGCTTCATCGAGCGCCGCCTGCGCGAGGAGTTCGGGTTCATCGGCACGCCCGTGCACATCGAGGTTCGCGCCCGGGCCAAGCGCAAGGACCGGAACTGAGCCCGCACGGACGACATCGGCGACGCTGGGATGCCGATGTACGATGAACCCCATGGTGGTGATCATCAGCCAGGCCAGGT